>JALEHK010000044.1 GCA_022770625.1 Oscillospiraceae bacterium
TAACTGTTTCCGGGGTCATCACCGACGCCGCCATGCACACCATCACAATTCAACCCGATTTAGACGAAGCGCAGACCTTCTCGACCGAAAACGCCGCGATCACGACCGGAACCACCGGGCTTCTGATCGGGAACACCGCCGTTATTACCTATGAGGAAAATACGGCCGACGCGCTCAGTGTCTCCGTCTCCGACTCGGAGGAAAATCTCCTCTCCGCCCGTGCCTCAGAACTTCTGGAAACGATGACCGCCGAGGAAAAGGTGCGCCAGATGCTGATCGGATCGTTCACCGACCTTGAAAGCGTATCCGAAAGCGCATTCGGCGGCTATATCCTTTTCGCGCGGGATTTTGAGGACCGGACGCCGGAAGAAGCGGCCGCTTTTATCGAAAGCCTTCAGTCCGCCTCTTCGCTTCCGCTCCTGACCGGCGTCGATGAAGAGGGCGGGGAAATCAACCGGATCAGCAAATATCCCGCCTACCGCTCTTCTCCCTTCCTCTCGCCGCAGGAGCTTTATCAAGAGGGTGGTTTTGAACGGATCAAAAGCGATACCGCAGAAAAATGCGCGCTCTTAAAGTCTCTCGGCATCAACGTAAACTTTGCGCCCGTCTGCGATATTGCTCAGCCCTCCGATTATATCTACGGCCGCACTTTCGGCGGCGACGCCGAAACGACCTCTGAATACGTCCGAACCGTCGTTTCCGAAATGCTGGATGCGGGCATCGAACCGGTTCTCAAGCATTTCCCCGGTTACGGCGGGAGCACCGATACCCACGCCGGTCTTGCCCATGATACCCGCCCGCTGGAGGACTTTACCGATTCTGATCTTCTCCCGTTTGAAGCGGGGATCGATGCAGGTGCCGGAATCGTCCTCGTCTCCCATAACATCGTGGAATGTATGGACGCCGAAAATCCCGCCTCGATCTCTCCCGAAGTCCACCGCTATCTGCGGGAAGAGATGGGCTTTGACGGCGTTATCCTTACCGACGATCTCGCCATGAAGGGGATCACCGACTTTGCCGGAGACCAGGCAGCGCTCCTTGCGATCCAGGCCGGGAACGACCTTCTCTGCTGCACCAATGCGGCCGCTCAGCTTCCCGCCGTTCTTTCCGCCCTTTCTTCCGGAGAACTGAGCGAAGAGCGGTTAAACGAATCGGTGTTCCGGATTTTGCTGCTCAAGCTCCGTCTCGGTCTTTTTGAAGGTGAATGAAAAGGAACGGCGCGCGCCAAACCTGACGCACGCCGTCCCTTTTCATACTCGTTACGAATCAATGATTGTCCGCCATGACCCCGACCAGCTTATGCGGCTGATAAAGTTCTTCCAGATACCGTACTTCCTCTTCGCTCAGTTCCAACTCGACCGCTTTGACCGCCCCGTCAATATGGCTGGGCTTGGTCATGCCGACGACCGGAGAGGTGACCTTACTCAGCAGCCACGCAAGCGATACTTCGGTCATCGAAACCCCGCGCTTTTCGGCAATCTCCGCGACCCGCGCGATGATCGGCGCATCCGCGTCTGCCGCCGCACCGTATTTGTATTTGGCGTAGGCGTCCTCCTGAAGCCGCCGGGTCGTTTCACCCGGATGACGGGAAAGTCTCCCCGCCGCAAGCGCGCTGTAGGGCGTCATCGCAATGTTGTCCTCTTTGCAGAGCCGCGCCATCTCCCGCTCCTCTTCCCGGAACAGAAGGTTATAGTGCCCCTGAATCGAGACAAATTTCGGGAAGCCTTCTCTCTCCGCGATCGCATTAGCCTTTGCAAGCTGATAGGCGTAGCAGTTGGAGATGCCGATTGCCCGGACTTTTCCCGCTTTGACCGCGTCTGAAAGCCCCTCTAAGGTCTCCTCGATCGGCGTGTGATAATCCCACATATGAAGGATATAAAGATCGACGTAATCCATTCCGAGATTTTTAAGACTCTGATCCAGCTTATTCCGGACGTGATCCTTTCCGCTGATGCCGGCTTCGATTTCCTCCGGAGAACGTCCCGGGAACTTGGTCGCGACGACTACATCTTCCCGTCTGACAAAATCGCGAAGCGCCCGTCCGAGATACTGCTCACTGGTTCCACCCTGATAGACGATCGCTGTATCGTAAAAGTTGATCCCGTTTTCCAGGCCATATCGGATGATCGCACGGGAAGCCGATTCATCCAGCGTCCAGTGGTGCTGCCCCGCGCCTGCGTCACCGAAGCCCATACAGCCCATGCAGATCCGCGAAACCTTCAGCTCCGAATTTCCGAGTGTCGTATACTTCATATAAAAACGCCTCCGATTCTTTTTATCTGTTTTCATCATAGCATATTTTCTTCTTCATGTCGAATACCTCTTTTTCTTTCCGTTTCATGCCTAAAAAGCATGAAGCTTGAAACATAGATTTTGGGGTCAAGCCCTCATTTCACTTTACTCCGCGCAAAGAAAAAACATGGAGATTTTTCTTTTTGCGCCATACAGTCTTGGCGCAAAATTCGGGCTTTCGCTCTGCGCTCAATTCCGAACCGAAAAACTCCCGCGTGAGTGCTAGATCGAATCCTTCCTTAAAATCGTTCCAGAAAAGTTTCGGGGCGCCATTTTCAAAGGGCGCACGTACTCCTAACGCGCTTAACCTCCACACACTCTTACGGTTGCGCACATATACGCAGTGCGCTCGGCAGGGGGTGAATTTTCCCAATAGTCCGGGGGACTGTTGGGAAAAGAGGGGGAGACCTGCAAGAGAGGTCGCCCCCTTAAAGCGCGCTTCCGATTCGGCAACTCTTTTTAAAAGGATTTTTCTAAAAAAAGAGTTGACAAGCCGCCCTTATATCCGCTATACTATTAAATTGAGAGTTTTCGCTTTTATATCGCGCTTTTTCAGCATCCGCCGCTCTTTAAAAGACGGGTCGAAAAAAGGGCGGGCTGTTGTGATGTACCGTTTTCTGTACCACTGGCGTACCTCGTATACTTCTGAATCGTTCCGGCGGAAAGCCGCCGGCAGCCGAAAAAGCCTGAAAACGAATCGATCGAAAATCAAAAGGAGGCATATGCACCATGAAAAGAACCTACCAGCCTAAAAAACTGCACAGAAAAAAAGTCCACGGCTTCAGAAAGAGAATGGCGACCGCTAACGGCCGTAAAGTTCTGAAGAGAAGACGCGACCGCGGCAGAGCAAGACTGACCTACTGATCCTGAAAAGGAACGGTGCCCGGCATCTGCCCGGAAAACAGAGGACAACCTGCCGCGCTTTGCCGGCGCTTTGAAAACAGGCGCCCGGCATTGACCGGCGGGTTTTCTTTTTATTTCCCGGTGTACCAGAATCCGGGACATTCCGAAACGCTGAAAGGGAACGGTTCCAAACAAGATGACGAATGAAACCAAACCGCAGACGCTGACATTAAACAAGGAATTTAAGCACGCTTATTATCAGGGTAAAAGCAAAGCCACGCCCTTTTTTGTGTGCTATATGGTGCGCGGACAGGCGGGGAAGGTGCGCTACGGCATCACCACCTCGAAAAAAATCGGCAACGCCGTCAAGCGCAACCATGCAAGGCGTCTGATCCGCGCGGCGTTTCTTTCGATCGCGCCGCAGCTTCCGGTCGGCAAAGACTATGTCCTCGTCGCCCGTGAAAATATCCTGACGGCAAAATCCTATCAGGTCGCCGCTGCTATGAAAAAATGCATCCGGCAGCTTTCCTCTCCGAATCCTCAAAAGCCTTCCGCCCCGCGCGCGAAAAAGCCCGCAAACGGAAAGCCCGCGGAAAAAAACGGAGACCCCCGCCGAAATCAACCATGAAAAAATGGATCCTGTCCTGCATCCGTTTCTACCGGAAATATCTCTCCCGGCTGAAGGGACGCCCCTGTTGCCGCTTTTATCCGTCCTGCTCGGCCTATGCCTATACGGCGGTGGAGCGCTTCGGAGTCATAAAGGGCCTCTGGCTGGGGCTTTTGCGCATCCTTCGCTGCAACCCTCTCTTTAAGGGCGGGATCGACCCGGTTCCGGAACGCTTTTCCCTCTTCCCCAAACGGACGGTTCCGAAAAAGGAGCCTGAAAAGCCCTTCCGGGAAAAAGAGCCTGTAAAGCCTCTGCTTGACATCAGGATCAAATAAATACCCTTTCCCGGCGCCCGGGAAGGCCAGGAGTCTGACCCCTTGCTGCCCCGCCGGAGCGCCACGACAATTGAATAGAACCCGGGGCAGCCGCTACCGCCTTTTAAGAAAGGAACCAGACTAAATGAGTATACTTGGCTATCCCCTCGGATGGATCATGTGGGCCATCTACAAGGTCGTAAATAACTACGGCGTTGCGCTGATCCTCTTTACCGTCCTTGTCCGTCTTGCGCTTTTCCCGCTCTCGGTCAAACAGCAGAAGTCCAGCGCCAAAATGCAGGTCTTCCAGCCCAAGATGCAGGAGATCCAGAAAAAGTACGCAAACAATAAGGAAAAGCAGCAGGAAGAGATGATGAAGCTCTACGAGCAGCACGGCTATAATCCGATGGCCGGCTGCCTGCCCTCGATCATTCAGATGATCCTGCTGTTCGGCATCATCTACGTTGTCTATGAGCCGCTGTCGCATATCCTCCATATGGATAAGGCGACCATCACCGCGCTGACCGACATCGTCAAGGCTAACGCCGAGCTTCTCGGTACCTCCGGACAGCCTCAGCTGACTGCGATCTCCGCGATCCAGAACCCCGAGACCGTCGGACTGTTCAGCTCGATCTCGAGCGACGTCATCAGCCAGATTCAGGGCTTCGACTACACCCTTTTCGGTCTCTATCTGGGCCAGATCCCCACTTGGAAAAGCGTCCTTGTCCTGATCCCGATCCTCTCCGGCGTGACCGCTCTCGCAACCTCGATCGTTTCGATGAAGCTCACTCCCGGCATGGATCAGCAGCAGAAAAGCATGAAGACCATGATGTACCTCATGCCCCTGATGTCTCTCTGGATCGCTTTCTCTGTTCCCTGCGGCGTCGGCATCTACTGGATCATCGGCAACCTTCTCGCAATCGTTCAGACGGTTATCCTCAACAAGTTCTACTCGCCCGCCCGTTATAAAGCGGAATACGAAGAACAGGTTCGCCGGATCGAGGAACAGAAAAAGAAAGATCGCGAAGAGCGCAAAAAGAGAAACGGCGGCAAAAAGCTTCCTGAAGAAATCGAGGAAGAAAACGCCGCAAAGGCCGAAGCTAAACGGAAGACCCCCGCGACTCCCGACGCCGAAAAGGCTGCGGAAGCGTATATGACTTCCAAAGAGCTGAACCGCAAGCGCCTTGCCGAGGCAAGAAAACGCGACGCGGAGAAGTACGGCGACGAATATGTGGAAGTAACCGATCAGGATCTGATGTAAGACGTTTCCCGCCGGTCTTTCCTGTAAACACTCCCATCCGCGCATTTTCGTGCAGACAATGAACAGGAGGATTCAAATTTATGACCCGTGAGTATATTGCATCTGCGAATACCATTGACGAAGCCGTTGAGATCGCCTGCCGCGAGCTTGGCATCCAGAAGGACGATATCTCGTCTCAGGAAGTATTGAAGCTTCCCAAAAAAGGCCTCTTCGGCAAGATCAAACAGCAGGCTCAGGTAAGAGTCGTCGTTGAAGACGAATCCCGCCCTTCCGCCGCTCCGGCGGCTCCTGCGGCGAAACCCGTTGCACCTGCAAAGCCCGCTGAAAAAACCACCGAAAAACCTGTGGCTCCTGCTGTACCCCAAAAACCTGCTCCCGCAGCAAAGCCCGCCGCCCCCGCAGCATCCGCGGCTCCCGTTGCACCCGTTGCTTCGCAGCCTGCCGCTGAAAAAGCTCCGGAAGCACCCGTTCAGCTTACCGAGGAAGAACTTGCCGACATCGAGCCGAAAATCGAGATCGCAAGAGCCTACCTCAGCGAGATCTTTGAAAAGATGGGCGCAGGCGACGTAAAAATGGAGTTTGTTAAAGCCCCCGACCGCACCGTTGTCATTCATCTCGACGGCGAGTCGATCGGTTCGGTCATCGGCAAGCGCGGCGAGACGCTGGATTCTCTCCAGTACCTCGTCTGCCTGGTCGCAAACCGTCTCCGCCGCCGGGAAGGCGACTACGTCCGGTTTACGATGAACGCCGGGAACTATCGTGAAAAACGGGAGGAGACCCTCCGCGCACTCGCGACCCGTATGGCGAAAAAGGCGCTCAAGACCGGCCGCCCGGTCGCGCTGGAACCGATGAACCCCTATGAACGCCGGATTATCCATGCGGTCATCACCGATATCGAAGGCGTTACCTCCAAGTCTACCGGAGAAGAGCCGAACCGTAAGGTCATCATCAAGCCGACCCGTTCGGAATCCCGTGAGGGAAGAGAAGGCCGCTCCAGAAGAGACGGACGCGGTCCGAGAAGAGAACGCGGCCCGAGACGGGAGCGTGAACCCCGCGAGAATCGCGATAGCCTTCGCGACGGTCGTCCTGCTGAAAGCACCGGCGCAGAGGAACAGACCTCCGAGCGCCCTGCACAGCCCGCTCCTCATCGCGAAGCGGTCAAGCTGGACGATTCGGTTAAGCTCTACGGCAAGATCGAGCTGTAAAAGCAGATCACAAAGGGATCCCTGCGGCGTTATCTGCGGGGATCTTTTTCTTATCACAGAGACGCTGATTCTGTCCGACGCACATCTGCCTGTGCGCCGGACGGGATGAACGCCTTTAACAAGCCTTAAAAAATAAAGAAAAAGGGAAGGGAGAATAGGGTATGAAGGATACGATTGCGGCAATCGCGACCCCCTCCGCCGTCGGCGGCATCAGCGTCATCCGCATTTCCGGCCCGGAAGCGCTTACGATAGCCGGACGGGTCTTTTCCACGTTTTCCGGAAAACCTCTGGACAGCTTAAAGGGCTATACCTGCGCCTATGGACAGATCATAAGCGGCGGGGAAACCGGAGAAGCCGGCGAAAATGCCATCGACGACGGCGTGGCGTCGGTTTTCCGCGCCCCCCGCAGCTATACCGGTGAGGATACCATCGAGATTTCCTGCCATGGCGGACTTTTCGTCACAAGGGAAGTGCTGCGCGCCGTACTTCGGAGCGGCGCCCGTCTGGCCGAACCCGGCGAATTCACCAAACGCGCTTTCTTAAACGGAAAGCTGTCGCTGACTCAGGCGGAAGCGGTCGCCGACCTGATCGGCGCCGTCTCGGAAAAGAGCCTCCGCACCGCTAAAAGCGCCCTTTCCGGCGCCCTCTACCGCCGAATCCGCAGCATCACCGATGACCTCCTCGCCGTAAGCGCCCATCTCGCCGCCTATATCGACTACCCGGAGGAGGACGTAGACGAGCTGACCGAAAAGGATGTTGAAGCGATTGTCGAAAAAAGTCTGGGCGATCTTAATCAGCTTCTCGCGGGCTTTGACCGCGGCCAGCTGATCAAAGAGGGAGTCGATACCGTTATCGTCGGAAAGCCGAACGTCGGAAAATCGACCCTGATGAATCTCCTAAGCGGACGCGCCCGGAGCATCGTCACCAACATCCCCGGAACGACCCGCGATGTTGTCGAAGAGACGGTCAATCTCGGCGACGTCGTTCTCCGTCTCGCCGATACGGCCGGCATCCGCGACACCGACAACCCGGTCGAAAAGATCGGCGTGGACATCGCCCTTGAACGGCTGACTACCGCCTCGTTGGCGCTTGTCGTGTTCGACCTGTCCGAGCCGCTTTCAGAGGACGACGACCGGATCATTTCCCGCCTTTCGGAAGAAACGCTTCCCGCCGTCGCGATCCTCAACAAAACCGACCTTCCTCAATCCCTTTCGGAATCCGATCTGGAGAAAATCCGCGCCGCCTTCCCGCATACCCTTCTTCTTTCGGCAGGCGGCTCTGATAAGGCGCAGCAGCAGGCGCTTTCCGCCCTCAATTCGGAAATCTCTTCTCTTTTAGAGCTTTCCGACATCCATCCCGAGGACGCAATGCTCGCAAACGAACGTCAGCGTGAAGCCGCCGCAGAGGCCGCCTCCCGCCTTTCGGAGGTCTTGTCCACCATCCGCTCCGGTTATACGCTGGACGCGGTTGACGTGGCGCTTGAAAGCGCTCTGTCCGCCCTCTTTGCCCTGACCGGCGAAAAAGTGAGCGATACCGTCGTCAATGAAGTCTTTGAAAAGTTCTGCGTCGGAAAATAAATCCGATTCCAAACGAAAGGAACTGTAGCTTTATGTCTTACCAGTTGGAAAGTTATGATATCGCGGTCGTCGGCGGCGGACACGCCGGGATCGAAGCGGCGATGGCGGCGGCGCGTCTGGGCGCGAAAACTGTTCTCTTTACCCTGACGCTGGACGCGATCGCGAACCTCCCCTGCAACCCCTCGATCGGCGGAACGGCGAAAGGCCACCTCGTCCGCGAGATCGACGCTCTCGGCGGCGTGATGGGAATCGCTGCCGACCACTGCTTTATCCAGAGCCGGATGCTCAATAAAGGGAAAGGCCCTGCCGTTCATTCCCTCCGGGTGCAGGCCGACCGAAGCCGCTACCATATCTACATGAAAAAGCTGCTCGAGTCGCAGGAAAACCTCTTTATCCGTCAGGCAGAAGTCACCGGCGTCCGGGTCGAAGAGGGGAGAGTGACCGCCGTTGAGACCAAACTCGGCGCCGTCTATCCGGTCAAGGCCTGCGTTATCGCGACCGGCACCTATCTCGGCGGCATGATCCATGTCGGCGAGGTCAGCTACTCTTCCGGCCCGGACGGCGTTGCGGCCGCCGAAAAGCTGACCGAAAGCCTCCGCGCCGCCGGACTTCATCTCCGCCGCTTCAAGACCGGCACCCCCGCCCGCGTCCATCGCCGCAGCATCGACTTTTCCAGGTTCGAGCGTCAGGAAGGGGACGACGAGATCGTTCCGTTCAGCTTTACGACCGATCCCGCCGGACTGAAAAATGAGGTGCCCTGCTATATCGCCTACACCAACCCCGCGACCCATCAGGTCATCATCGACAACATCGACCGTTCTCCGATCTACGGCGGACGAATCCATGCGGTCGGCCCCCGCTACTGCCCTTCGCTGGAAGATAAGGTCATGCGCTTTTCGGATAAACCCCGCCATCAGTTCTTTATCGAGCCGATGGGACTGGATACCGATGAGATCTATCTTCAGGGCCTTTCCTCCTCTCTTCCCGAGGATGTCCAGAGCGCTTTCCTCCGGACGATCCCCGGCTTTGAGCATCTCGAGATCATGCGAAGCGCCTACGCGATCGAATACGACTGCGTCGATCCGCTTGACCTCCGCGCGACCCTTGAAACAAAAGCCGTCTCCGGCCTTTACGGCGCCGGCCAGTTCAACGGAACCTCCGGCTATGAGGAAGCCGCCGCACAGGGCCTGATCGCCGGCATCAATGCCGCTTTGAAGGTGACCGGCCGTGAACCGCTGATCCTCGACCGCTCGACCTCCTATATCGGTACGCTGATTGACGATCTCGTGACCAAGGGCTGCTCGGATCCTTACCGGATGATGACCTCCCGAAGCGAGTTCCGCCTCGTTCTCCGTCAGGACAACGCCGACGAGCGCCTGACCCCGATTGGCTACCGGATCGGCCTGATTGATGAATCCCGTTATCAGTCCCTCCTTCATAAACTCGACCAGATCAAATCCGAGCGCGCCCGAATCGAAAAGGTAAACGTTGCCCCTTCCGAAGCGCTCGCGCGTCTCTTGGAAGAGAAGGAGACTGAGCCGCTTCATACCGGCTGCAAGCTGGCCGACCTTGTCCGCCGCCCTCAGCTGGGCTATAACGAACTCGCGCCCTTTGACCCCGACCGTCCGAGCCTTCCCGCCGCCGTCACCGAGCAGGTCGAGATACAGACCAAATACGAGGGCTATATTCATAAACAGATGTTGGAAGTCGCCGAAATGCGCCGTCTGGAGGAGAAAAAACTCCCCGCCGAAATCGACTACAGCGGAATCGACGGCCTGCGTCTGGAAGCGAGAGAAAAGCTGGAGCGCGTCCGCCCGGAAAATATCGGTCAGGCTTCCCGCATTTCCGGCGTAAACCCCGCGGACATCTCCGCGCTTTTGATCTATCTTGAAGTATGGCAGCATGAACAGGCTGCGGATAAAGGAGAAACCGATGATTAACAGCGATTTTCTTGCCCGGGAAATGGAAGCGGAGGGCTTTGCCCCGACCGAAAACCAGCTTGAAAAATTCGAACGTTACGCCTCTATGCTGGTCGAATGGAACGAAAAGATCAACCTCACGGCGATCACCAAGCCGGACGAGATCGTCATCAAGCACTTTATCGACAGTCTCCTGCTGCTCCGCGCCTTCCCGCTTCCCGAAAGCGCGAGTCTGATCGACGTCGGGACGGGCGCCGGCTTCCCTTCGGTTCCGGCCGCGATCGTCCGCCCGGACATCCGCCTCACCCTGATGGACAGTCTCAATAAGCGAATTACCTTCCTCGAAACGCTGACCGGAGCGCTTGACATCCCCGCTCACTGCGTTCACGCCCGCGCCGAAGAGGTCGGCGGGAAAGAGGAGTTCCGCGAGCGGTACGATGCCGCCTGCGCCCGTGCGGTCGCTCACCTGCGGGAGCTTTCGGAATACTGTCTGCCGTTTGTCAAGGTCGGCGGCGTATTCATCGCCTTAAAAGGCTACGAGATCGAACAGGAGCTTTCGGAAGCGTCCTTTGCCATCAAGACCCTCGGCGGAAAGGTGGAGTCGGTAAATAAGTTTACCCTCCCCGGCGACAACAAGCGCGCAATCGTCGTGATCCGAAAATCCGCGCCGACCCCGAAAAAATATCCCCGTCCCTCCGGAAAGATCAAAAAATCCCCCTTACAATCTCGCGTTTAATTTCATCAATGCCCATAAAACCGCGCCTGTTCTCCGGCAAAACGGAGGATGGGCGCTTTTTTTACTCCCGTATTTCCGCCGGATTATTTCCCGCTCTATGTTATACTCTCTGTTACAGAACCTCAGGACTTCAAACAGAAAGGATGCTTCTCATGGGATTTTTTGCAAAGGAAAAAGGCGGAAAACCGATCGGAAAGGTGATTCTTTTACACGTGGACGACATCTCCCCGAACCCCGCTCAGCCCCGACGGGAGTTTGACCCCGAAGCGCTGGCCGGACTGGCCGACTCGATCCGGCTAAACGGCGTTTTACAGCCCATACTCGTCCGAAAGGCTTCCCTTACCGACCACGCTCCGCCCGAAAAGCCGTACGAGCTGATTGCGGGGGAGCGGCGGCTCCGCGCCTCCAAGCTCGCCGGAAAAGAAACGATCCCGGCCGTTGTCATGGACGCCTCTACCCGCCAGTCGGCCGTTTACGCGATTCTGGAAAATATCCAACGCCGAGACTTAAACCTCTTCGAAGAAGCCCGCGCCCTCAAGACCCTGATCGTCGAATGGGGCGTGACACAGGAGGAAGCCGCCTGCAAGCTCGGCCTCTCTCAGCCCACCATCGCCAATAAGCTGCGCCTTCTCGCTCTTTCTCCCGCCGAACAGTCGCTGAT
>JALEHK010000054.1 GCA_022770625.1 Oscillospiraceae bacterium
GAGTTAAAGACGAATCTGGCAAATACAAGATGTATTCAGCGGAACTTGTTATTCGTCATGATGAAGATAACCGGAGATATTTGTACGATGTGCAAAAAATAAAACAGCAGGGGTACTTCACTTCTGCCTCGATGGCCAGTGATACGGCGGCCAAAAGTGACCGCTTGGATTTCCCCAAAACTGCTGTTTCTAATGTTAATATATCAGAGCAGTGGAACAACGTCAACAGCCAAAACGCACAAACTAAAGAGAAATTTTCGTTAAAAGAGACGGATTGGCATACCGTTATGACGGAAGAAGAAGCTTCTGGGTACAACCGCAAGAACATTAATCCTAACGTCGGGAGCCAAGGCACAGGCGGCACTGGCACAGACGAATTTCGGCATTGAGATGGCGCAGAAACAGAAGGAACTGAACTCGGCACAGGCGCAGTTGAAACAGGCCGAGAAGAATCTGGCAAGAGCAAAGAAACAGACGGAGAAAGACGCGCTCAAGGCTCGGATGACGGACTATCGCAACCGGATGAACGCGTTCAACAAAAGTCAGACCACTTTGAGCAAAAAGGCTCCCATTCTCAGTGGGAACAGACGAACCGAAAAATAATCAGGAGGGCGGCATACCTTTACTTCGCGCCCACTTCATGCTCCGTTCATTGACAAGACAGGTGAAAAATAGTACAATAAAACCGTTGTACCCCGTAAAAAAGAAAAGGGAGTTGAATATATGGAAGCTGCATCCGTCGAAAAGTCCGTCGAAAAGTCCCTTCCGTTTGCCGCGCGTCTGGTGATCTACATAGCCGGAATGGTGATCCTCTGCTTCGGGATCGTCCTCAATACGAAGACCGGTCTGGGCGTGGCCGCGATCAATTCCGTGCCCTACTGCATCAGCCGCCTGACTCCGCTGACCCTTGGAACCTGCACCTTTATCCTCTACGGGATTTTTGTTCTGGTTCAGACGCTGATCGTCCGGAAGCTGAAGGCGAAGATCCTCCTGCAATTCCCGATGGCGATCCTCTTCGGCCGTCTGGTCGATTTTTTCGACAATCTTCTTGCCTTTACAGCGACGGATAGGCTGACCGGCTTTCTGCTCCTCGCGGCGGCGATCCTGCTGACCGCTTTCGGCGTCACCCTCTCGGTCGGGATGGACATGATCCCGAACGCCGCCGACGGAATAGTCAATACCCTCGCTCAGGCGGCGGGCTGGCCGTTCGGTAAGATGAAATATACCTTTGATATCGGGATGATGTGCCTGACGATCCTGATCTCGCTTGTTTTTGCCCATCACCTGATCGGAATCGGTCTGGGAACGGTTTTTTCCGCGTTGCTGATCGGCCGTGCGGCGGGTCTTTTCCGGAAATTGCTCAGCTGTCCGCTCCGCCTTCCGGAACAGGGAAAGAAAGGATGATGTGAGGTGCCGATGTCTGCTTCTCAGCGCCGGGAAGAGATTCTGACGCTCTTAAAAAAGAACCGCGGGAAAACGCTCAGCGCGAGCCTGATCGCCTCCCGTTTTCACGTTTCACGCCAGATCATCGTCGGGGACATTGCCCTTCTGCGCGCAGGCGGCGCGGATATTGTTTCGACCGCCCGCGGCTACCTGCTTCAGGGCGGGGGAGAAGGGGTTGTCCGGGTCATTACCTGCCGCCATGATGAAACGGGGCTTGTGGAAGAACTTTACGTGATCGTTGATAACGGCGGCGCGGCGCTGGATATATCGGTCGAACACCCGGTCTACGGGGTGATTTCGGCGCCGCTGCGGATCTTTTCCCGTTACGACGTGGACGAACTGGCGCGCGCCCTTTCGGAGCATCACGCCGCACCGCTCCTGTCCTTGAATGACGGGATTCACAGCCATACGATTTCCTGCCCGGATGAAGCTTCTTACCGCCGGATCTGCACGCTCCTTCGCGAAAAGGGCATCCTGCTTGAAGGCCTGCTTGAAGGCTGACGCAAAAGAGCTTCTGCGGCTTTCCCGTTTGCGATTCAAAAAGGTTTAGGTCAAGCCTATCTGATTTTCCTTATTGAATTTGCGTAGCAAATTCGTAATGCCAGCTTGTCTGGCAGAAAGGCCTTGTGGGTGTCGAGCGGGCTACGCCCAGCAAAGCCCTCCGCTTGCACTTTTTGCCGATTCCCGCCCTTTTTCACAGTTTCCCAAACGTTCCTTTTCCAATTGTTCCGCGCAGCGGAACCCAAAAAATAATCAAAAAGATAAGCTGTACCTGCTGATGTCTTTGACATCAGCAGGTACAGCTTTTTTAGAATAATATTTTGGGTCTTGCTGCGCAAGACAATCTGAACTGGAACACTTCGGAAGTTGTGAAAAAGCATGAATATCGGTTTCGGGTGCAAACAAAGGGACTCTGTCCCTTTGATCTCTGCGACCCCTTTGAAAAGGGGTCGATCCTAAACTCTCTTGTTTTTCTCACATAAACTGGGCGAAAATCGACGCGCCGATAACTGTTAAAAGTCCCGATACGGCGATCGCAAGACTGCTCATCGCCCCTTCGACTTCGCCCATCTCCATCGCTTTGACCGTTCCGATCGCGTGCGACGCCGTCCCGATCGCCAGTCCCTTCGCGATCGGTTCATCGATCTTGAAGATCTTGCAGACCGCTTCGGCTAAAATGTTGCCGAGAATACCGGTGATGATGATGACCGCGACCGTGACCGTTACGATCCCGCCAAGCTCCTCCGAGACCCCGATCCCGATTGCCGTCGTGATCGACTTCGGAAGAAGAGTGACGTACTGCTCATGGCTCAGCCCGAACAGCTTCGCCAGCACCAGTACGCTTAAAAGGCTCGAAAGTACCCCCGAAGCGACCCCCGCAAGAATCGCCTTCCAGTTTTTCTTCAGCACCGTGATCTGCTGATAAAGCGGAACCGCCAGACATACCGTCGCCGGTGTCAGCAGATAGCTTAAGTATTTCGCCCCGTCGTAATAGGTGTTGTAGTCGATTTTGAGGAGTTTGAGCGCCGCAATGACGATGATGATTGCGATCAGAAGCGGGTTGAGGATTGCCCAGCCGAATTTCTTCTTGAGCCGTACCCCGACCTCATACCCGAAAAGGCTGATAAACACCCCGAAAAAGACCGATGAAAATAAAAAGTCCTTCATTTCTTCTCCTCCTTTTTCCGTTCGGTGCGGATGACCCGCTGGGTGACCCGTCCGGTGACCGCGAGAACAATGACAGTGACCGCGACCGTGATAACGGCCGCCGGAACTAAGAAGTCCGCGAGACTGCCCCACTGCTCCATCAGCCCGACCGCCGCCGGAATGAACATGACCGCCATAATGTCGATCAGGAACTGAGCGGCGCTCTCGACGTGATCCGGCTTGAGCAGTCCTGAGATCAGCAGGATCAGCATCAGCACCAGCCCGTAAATGCTGGCGGGAACGGGGAGGGGAATGACCGCGTGCAGCAGCTCCCCGGCAAACGATACCGCGAGGATCGTAAGAAATTCTGTGATGTATTTCAAAGTAATGTCCTCCTTTTTTCAATACGGGTATGATTATAGCACAACCCGTCCGACCGGACAAGTTCCTAAATCCCCTCCGCCCCGCAAAACCGCTCAGAAACGGCGATACCGACAAAATCCGTTTCCCTTTGAAAAATCTTCTGCGGTAAATTTGCCTGAACCGGAAAAGTCTTATGCTGATTGCATAAATTTTCGCTGTTTCTTTTGTATCTTCTGCAATTTTACAATCCCCTTACACAGGAAACACATAAAATTCCTTGACGCACCTATCAAAAATATGGTATCTTTATAATAAATAAACAGCGCGAATGGCACGGCAGAGACTCACTCTGCCGCCCATTTTCAACCAACGGGGACGCATGACCACTGCGATCACACCCGCGTCAACCGCTCCTTTCTTTCTCCACGCAGATTTATCTGCAAACGACGCGACAGACTTTCTCCCGCCGTTTGCCCCCAACTAACGTTCAAAAGATCAGGGACGCATACCATTGCGATCACATCCGCGTCAACCGCTCCTTTCTTTCTCCACGCAGATTTATCTGCAAACGGCGCGACAGACTTTCTCCCGCCGTTTGCCCCCAACCAACGTTCAAAATATCAGGAGCGCATTTCCGCCGCGATCATATCCGCGCGCCCCTCTCTTTTCTGCACATTTTATTTAAAGAAGGAATGCTTATGCCAGCGATTTATGCTCACGCCCGTTTCGGGCACGATGTTCTCGATCTTCTTACGGACTCTGCGGTGGACTCCACGATGGACTCCACGATGGACTCCGCGGCGGATGCAGCGCCGTCCACCGCGCCCGCGGCCGCCCGGATCATCCGCGCCAACCGCCCTCTTTTCGACATCGGCCTGCAAGGTCCCGACATCTTTTTCTACTATAATCCCCTGCACCATA
>JALEHK010000081.1 GCA_022770625.1 Oscillospiraceae bacterium
TCGCTGCTGAACGAGAGGGTGCCGTTTAAGAGGGCGGTTACCGCGTCATCGACGCTTCCCGAGACTCCGGCGCAGACCTCGATCCCGGCGTCCGCCAGCGCGTTTAATGCGCCGCCGCCGATTCCGCCGCAGATCAGCGTATCGACGCCGAGTGTTTTCAGAAAGCCCGCCAGCGCACCGTGGCCGCTTCCCATCGTCGGGGCGAGCATTGTTTTGACGATTTTCCCGTCTTCCACGTCAAAGATCTTGAAGAGGGAGGTATGGCCGAAATGCTGAAAGATCTGTTCTTTTTCATAGGTAACTGCGATTCTCATTTGATGTTCTCCTTTTTCGGGTAGTTTTAAGATGGTGTTTGCATCGGGGACGGAGGAAAAGCGGGAACAGCCGGGGCAGGCGTCTCCGCCGCAGAGCCGGTAGCGCCCGCCGCCGATCAGGATCGGACGCCCTTCGACCAGCGCCGCGGCAATCTTCTCCCGCGCCGACTGGTAGATGGCGGTGACGGTCGTTCGGGCAATATCCATCTGCCGGGCGGCTTCGAGTTGGTTTTTATGCTCATAATCGAGCAGACGGATACACTCGTATTCGTCTACGCTCAGGGTGACCGCCGCGGCTGAAACAGCCGCTTCCGATTCCGATTGATCGGGCGAAAAGCGGGTGTGCGCCGGTTCACAGCAGATCCGCCGGCATCGGGATGGTCTTGGCATCGGTCGTTCCTCCTTTGTTTCTGACATATGTCAATTATAACTCCCGACCGACCGGCTGTCAAGAGAGAATGAAAAAAGAATCGGAAAATGTTTTAGGAAAATTCATGCCGCCGGGAGAAAACTGTGGTATACTGTTTGAAAAAGGAAAGGATGAGCGGAATGGACGAGGTTCGGTTTCGCAGGATGACGATCGAGGATATACCGGCGGTATGCGGGATACGGATGCGGCAGCTGATCGAGGAACAGCGGGAAAACCGCCGCCCGCCGGATGAAGAGCGGGATTTAAGAGCGGCGCTCGAGGATTATTATGAGCGGCATCTGTCGGACGGGACGTTTGTCTCTTATCTGGCGGAAACGGGCGGTGAGATCATCGGAACGAGCGGAATGTCGTTTGTCGAGAAGCCGCCGTGGTTCGGATGTCCGTCGGGAAAGATCGGACTTCTTTCGGGAATGTATACCGATCCCCGGTTCCGGCGGCAGGGGATCGCGCGGACACTTCTTTCCAAGGTGGTCGGAGCGGCGAAAGAGGCCGGGTGCGGGGCGGTGCATATCACCGCGTCGGACATGGGAACGAAGCTCTATGACGCGTTCGGCTTTGAAGAAAACGGAAATTTCCGGCAGCTGAAGCTAAACGGCAGCGAGCGGCTGTAAACGGAGAAACAGGAGGAAATCATTATGTGTACAGCGGCAGGATTTGTAAACGGCGGGCTTTATTTCGGGCGGAATCTGGACTATGAATTTTCCTACGGCGAGAGCGTAACGGTCACGCCGCGGCGTTTTCCTTTCTCTCTCCGGCATATGGGCGAGATGAAGGAGCACTACGCGATGATCGGAATGGCGCACGTCGCGGGCGGGGTTCCGCTTTACTACGACGGGATGAACGAGAAGGGGCTTTGCATCGCGGGACTGAACTTTGTCGGCAACGCAGTCTATGGGAGGCCGGTCGAAGGGAAAACGAACATCGCGCAGTTTGAGCTGATCCCGTGGATTTTAGGAAGCTGCGCCGACCTTTCGGACGTAAAGAAAGCCGCGGAAAAGCTCGTCATCACCGATACCCCATTCAATGACCAGATGCCGGTCGCGCAGATGCACTGGCTTATCGGGGACAAGACCGGGTTTATCGTTTTGGAACAGCAGGCGGACGGGCTTCACGTCTACGACGATCCGGCGGGGGTTCTGACCAACAACCCGCCCTTCCCGGTACAGAACTTTGCGCTCAACAACTACGCCGGCCTTTCGCCCAAGACACCCGAAAACCGGTTCGGGAAAAATATCCCGCTCGAAAGCTACAGCCGTGGAATGGGCGCAATCGGGCTTCCGGGCGACCTTTCCTCCCAGTCGCGGTTTATCCGGGCGGCGTTTGTCACCGCGAATTCGCTTGCGCCCCAGACGGAAGAGGAATCGGTCAGCCAGTTTTTCCACATCCTCACCTCGGTGGAACAGCAGAGAGGGTGCTGTGAGCTTCCGGGGGAAAAGTATGAGATTACGATCTACTCGAGCTGTTGCAGTGCCGAGACGGGAACCTATTACTACACGACCTATGATAACCGTCAGCTCACTGCGGTCAGCCTTTTCCACGAGGATCTGGAAGGGAAAGAAGTCGTCGTCTATCCGATGCGGAGTCATCAGGCGGTGCAGTGGGAGAACTGAGGATTTTCATTTAATCCCCATGACCCCTTTTATTATAATCAAAAAAGTTTAGGATCGAACCCTTTTTAAAGGGGGCGCAGGTTTCAAAAGGACAGAGTCCTTTGCTTGCAGACGAAACCGATATTTGCGAAGTTTTCACGGCTTCCAAAGTGTTCCGGTTCCGGTTGTTCCGCGCAGCGGAACCCAAAATGTAATTAGAAAAATAAAATTGCCCATTAAAAATGCTCTGCCGGAAACGCACCCGGCAGAGCATTTTTACGTTTAATCGGAATCCTTTCCGTATTGGACATGCGCCAGTTTCCATGTGCCCTCTCCGAGAACGTAGATCTGGGTCTCGACGCCCTTGATGGAATAATGCTCGCCGGTTTCCGCCCGGTCGCAGTCGGTATAGTAGCGGAAGATCACGGCGACGCTCCGTCCGCTGATCGAAGAGATGGGCAAATGGGGCGAGATGTACCGGAAGATGGTTTTAAGCGGGGAAAAGATCGAGTAAGCACACGCCGCTTCGTTCGGGCATAGGATGTACCGACGAAAGGAGCGGGTGTTTCATGCCGACCATCTATCTCAGTCCTTCGACACAGGAGGCCAATCTCTATACGACCGGTGGGAGCGAAGAGTATTACATGAACCAGCTGGCCAACCGGATGGAGCCGTATCTTCGCGCAAGCGGGATCGGTTTTATCCGGAACAGCCCCGATATGACCGCCGCGTCCTCCATCCGCGCATCCAACGCCGGGACTTATGACCTGCATCTTGCGCTCCATTCCAACGCCGCGCCTGAAAACCGGTACGGGGAGGTCAGGGGAAGCGACGTCTATTATTATCCCGGAAGCGTAGAGGGAAAGCGTGCCGCCGAAGAGATCGCACGGGGTCTGCGCGGGATCTATCCGGGAGTCGTCCGCACGATCGGGAGCGACCGTCTGGGAGAGGTCAGGCGAACCAAAGCGCCGTCGGTCTTTCTGGAACTGGCCTATCATGACAATCCGGAGGACGCGCGGTGGATCACCGAAAACCTCGATGGGATCGCGGCGAATCTGGTGGAAAGTCTCTGCCGGTATTTCGGGATTCCGTTTATCACGCCGGTTCCGATTGAAGCCGGTTTCGTTCGGACGGGCGGCGGCGCGCTCAATCTCAGGGAAAAGCCTGACCGCGCGGCAAGGATTTTGCGGACGATCCCGAATGGAAGCTCGGTCATCGTTTTTTCTTCATGGCAGGGGTGGAAGGTGATCCAGTACGGCGGTGTGATCGGATACGCCGACGGGCGGTATATCTCGGTTTTGTAGGGCTGCGGCGATTATAAAGTTTAGGATTAAGCCCTTTTTAAAGGGCTTGCAGAGTCCAGAGACAGAGTCGCTGGTCGCTCATCGCAATGAGCGAAATTCCCTTCGCACTCGCCGGCCGATATTCACTCTTTTTCACAACTCCCGAAGTGCTCCAATTTCAGTTGTTCCGCGTTAGCGGAACCCAAAATATTGTGCAAAAATAACGCCCGCAGCTTCCTCGCTCCGAATCCATCCTCGTCCACGATCTTGTGCTCGCATGGGTAGGTCAAGTCGAAGAATTGGAGCGAGTCAGGAAGTCCGCCTCGGTAAAGACGATTCGCCGAATCGTCTTTTTTACCCTCGCTCCGAATCCATCCTCGTCCACGATCTTGTGCTCGCATGGGTAGGTCAAGTCGAAGAATTGGAGCGAGTCAGGAAGTCCAGTTCGGTAAAAACGATCCGCCGGATCGTTTTTTTAACCCTCACTCCGAATCCATCCTTGTCCACATAAAAAAATACCGTATCACAAATGTGATACGGTATTTTTGGTGGACGAGGATGGATTCGGACCATCGAAGCTTACGCAACAGATTTACAGTCTGCCCCCTTTGGCCACTCGGGAACTCGTCCTTATCGCTGTGACTTTTTTGTCACAGCTTTGTTATTATATCACGGGAAAAAGGATTTGTCAACTACTTTTTTCAAGAAAAATCAGATCTGAGCAAGAAAAGCGTCAACCGCGTCCTCTTTTGTCGCCCAGGAGGTGACCAGACGGATGCAGGTCAGGCCTTCACCGGCGGCGCCCTGTTCCTCAAAAGCGAACGACTCGGCCAGCTTTTTCACCAGTGCATCGGGGAAGATCGGGAAGATCTGGTTGGAGGGGGAGTGAACAAGGAGAGAATACCCCTTTTCGACGATCCCGTCCTGTAGCTTTTTCGCGAGTTTATTGGCATGACCGGCGATCGTGAACCACAGCCCATCGGTGAAAAGCTCGTCAAACTGTACCCCTAACAGGCGGCCTTTGGCAAGCATACCGCCGTGCTGCTTTAAGCCATAGCGGAAGTCGGGCTTTAACGCATCGTTGATGAGAACCAGCGCTTCGCCGAAGAGCGCACCGTTTTTGGTACCGCCGACATAAAAGGCGTCGCAGTATTTCGCAAGATCCTCCGGAGCAATATCGTTTTCGGGGGAGGTCAGGGCGCTCGCCAACCGCGCGCCGTCTAAGTAGAGGTACATATCCCGCTGATGCGCGCACTCGGAAAGGGCTGCAAGCTCTGCCTTATGATAGATCGTGCCGACCTCGGTTGAGTCGGAAATGTAGAGGATCTTCGGCTTGACCATATGCTCGCTCTCGTGGCGGGAGCAAATCTCTTCGACCATCGCGGGGGTCAGAAGCCCGTCGGGGGCGTGCGCGGTCAGGACTTTATGACCGGTTGCTTCGATCGAACCGGTCTCGTGGGTCGCGATATGGGCAAGCTCGGTGCCGACTGCCGCTTCCCACGGACGGAGAAAGGCGGAGAGAGCGGTCTGATTCGTCTGGGTGCCGCCGACCAGAAAATGAACGTCCGCGTCCGGGCAGGCAAAAACCTTTTTGATCTTTGCGGCGGCTTTTGCGCAGTATTCGTCCTCGCCGTAGCCGGTGGTCGCTTCCAGGTTGGTTTCGATCAGTGCCGAAAGGACTCTCGGATGAGCGCCTTCGGAATAGTCGTTTTTCAGGTAGATCATGATGCAGCTTCCTTCCATGCTTTTTCTTCATTGTACTCTCCTGCCCACGGAATGTCAACATGGCGCGGTTACACAGAGGTGACGATCCGGAAGAAAAAGTGCGTACTTGCGGAATCGGGCGGGATGTGGTAAACTGTTCATAAGTTAACAGCGAAAAGCATCGGATTTTGTACGGAAAAAATTGAAAAAAGGAGCAATCAAGATGCGGATGTTATTTAAGCAGCGGCTTTTTTCATGGCTGGACAGCTACGACATCTACGACGAGGAGGGGAATACCCTCTATACGGTCGAGGGACAGCTTTCCTGGGGGCACTGCCTGAAAATCTACGACGCCTATGGGAACGAGGTCGGGATGGTCAAGGAGGAGATTTTTACCTTTCTTCCGAGGTTCGTGATCTGGATGAACGGCGCGCCGGCCGGAACGATCAAGAAGGAGTTTTCCCTTTTCAAGCCCCGGTTCGATATCGATTACAACGGCTGGTATGTGGAAGGAAGCTTTATGGAGTGGGACTATACCGTTCTCGACCGGAACGGGATCGAGACGGCTCGGGTCAGCAAGGAACTGTTCCATATGACCGATACCTATGTGATCGACGTTGTGCGGGATGAGGACGCGCTGGCGGCGCTGATGCTGGTGCTGGCGATCGACGCGGAAAAATGTTCCCGGGGCTGAAAAATAAAAGGAGACGTTCATCATGGAATTAAGTGTCCTTCTTCTTCGGAAGATCCTTTCGATGGCGCTGATGATGCTGATGGGGTTCGCCGTCGTCAAAATCGGGGCGGTGAAAAAAGGGCAGACCGGCGTTCTCTCTTCGCTGACTCTGTACATCATCTGCCCCTGTATGATCCTTTCAGCGTTTCAGCTCGAGTGGAGCAGTGAGCGCGCCGCGGGGCTTTTGTTGGCGGCGCTCGCCGCAGTCTTTCTGCACGTTTTGTACATCGCGCTTACGGCGGTCTTGAAAAAATGCGCAAAGCTTGACCGGATCGAGCAGGCGAGCCTTATCTATTCCAACGGCGGGAACCTGATCGTGCCGCTGGTCGGGGCAACGATCGGGGAGGAATACGTTTTTTACTGCTGCGCCTTTTTGGCGGTGCAGACGATCCTGATCTGGACCCATCTTCCGCGCCTTCTCGTTCCGGAAAACGCGAAAAAGGGCGGGCTGAAAAAGATTCTGCTCAACCCGAATATGATTAGCATTGCCGTCGGTTTTCTCTTCTTCGTCTGCCGGATCACCTTCCCGCCGATCATCGGGGACACGATCGACTCGGTTGGCGGCATGATCGGCCCGGCTGCGATGCTGATGATCGGGATGCTGATGGCGGAGGTCGATATGAAAGGGGTCTGCCGGTCGTGGAAAAGCTGGCTGGTGGTCGGCGGGCGGCTGGTTCTCTATCCGCTGCTGCTGACGCTCTGTTTCGCCCTTTCGGGGGTTACGCGGATGTTCCCGTGGGCGAAGGGAGTCCTTTTAGTCACGAGCCTTGCCGCCTGCGCACCGATCGCGGTCAGCGTCACCCAGATGGCGGATATCAGCGGGCTTGACTCCAAAAAAGCAAGCGCGCTAAACGTTTTAAGCGTCATTCTCTGCATCGTGACGATGCCGGCCATGATCGCGGTTTATCAGCTCATCTGCTGAGGAGATCCCCGCTTTCCGGACATGAGGGAAGCGGGGATTTTTGCGCGTTCTTGACAAAAGCGGCGCAGTGTGCTATAAATGAAGAATCGACTTTTGCATTTTGAGAGGTTTTTTGCTCTATTTTTCACGATTTCCATCTCGAGAGCGCTTTTCAGAGCGCACTTCGTCTAAAGAGTTACGGTCGCTTTTTATAAAAGCCGTTTTCTATGAAAACCGTTTTCTGGAACAACACTCGGAAGGTTGTGAAAAATTCGGAATCGCGTAACTTTTAATCGGCGGATACACTGAATTGATCCAAAAGGAGTACATATGACCTGCAAACATCTTCGCAGACAGCGTCGGCTGGCATGGATCGCCGCCTGTGCGGTGACCCTTTCGGTTTTCGGCGTCGGCTATACCAAAAAAGCCAAGCCCGGAACGACCTTTTCTTTGATGACATGGAACATCATTCACGGAAACGGGATGATCGACAAACAGAAGTCCCAGCTTTCCGCCTATTCGCCTGATATCGCGCTTTTACAGGAGGTCGATATCGGCACCCGCCGGATCAACCGGGGGAACAACATGACCGATTTAGCGGACGGGCTTTATGACACGGCGCTTTTCGGATACGAGTGCGATTATGATACCGGGATGCTCGGAACGGCGCTTCTGACCGATGGAGCCCTTTCGGGCGTTCAGTATATGGAAAACCGGAAGGAATACGCCGAGATCCATAACGGATATTTTCACGCGGATGTGGAGCTCTCCGACATCACCGTTTCGGTCTATGCGGTGCACTTAAACTATGCCCGGAGCGACTGGCGGGCGCAGCAGCTTTATGAGCTGGCGCTGGACGTTTCGGAGGATAAAAGTCCGTATGTAATCGTGGCGGGGGACTTTAACCTGCATGATTTTTCCGAACTGAGCGTACTGTCTGAGCGGCTGACCGCGCTCAACCGGGAGGACAATTTTTTTGCGACCTACCACGGGCTGGACTGGAACACCCAGGCAATCGACAACATCCTCTATACCGCCGACACCCTTTCGCCGAGCGAGGTCGTGATGCCGGTCAACGGGTATTCGGATCACAACGCGCTCTATGCTTCCTTTACCGTTCTCGATCCGAAGGGGTAAAAGAAGGGGTTTGCCGCATTTTCCCTCTTGCAAAAGGCGGGGGCGTATGGTATAATGGTACTATTGTAAGTATGTGCAGCTTATTCTGCGGGGAAACTGCGGATGAACTTGGAAAGGATTGTTACCGATGAGTGTATTTGAAATTGTTGCGGGCGTATTTCTTCTGCTTGCCTGCATTCTGATTATCGTTTCGACCATGCTTCAGCAGCCGAAAGAGGGCGGGCTTGGCGCTTCTTTTGCAAGCACCGAATCCTACTTCGGCAGGAACAGCGGACGCACGATGGAGGCTGTGCTGGCACGGCTGACCAAGATCGGCGGCGTTGCTTTCTTTATCCTGACGGTTCTCGCAAGCATCCTCGCCGTTTACATCAAATGATGGTTCAAGATCAAAGCCCTGCGCATGGTATACGCAGGGCTTTTGTTTTTGGATCATATTTTGGGTTCCGCTGCGCGGAACGACCGGAGCCGGAACGTTTTATCAGTTGTGAAAAAGAATGATCGTCGGTTTCCTGTGCAAATGACGGGTTTTGCAAAACCCTGGCTTTAGCCCCTTCAATCCCCATGACTCCCTTTCTGCCAGGCAAGCTGGCATTGCGAATTTGCTACGCAAATTCAATAAGGAAAATTAATTGGTGTCAATCCCAAACTTTTTAATTTTAGATCAAGAAAGTTTAGGTCAAGCCTTTTTAAAGGCTTGTGGGTGTCGAGAGGGCAAAGCCCTCCGCTCGCACTCGAAGCCGATATTCCAAAACCTTTCACGGCTTTCAAAGTCTGCCAAATTCAGCTGTCTTGCGAAGCAAGACGGTCTTGACGCAGCAAGACCCAAAATATAATCATAATCAAAAAATAGGAGAAAAAAATGAAATATAAAAACGCCAAATACCGCTTCCATGCAGATGGAAGCTTTGATGAGAAAAAAGAACAGAAAAAGCGCTCCGGGCGGAGATTCCCGGCGAAAAAACCGTCCGAGTCCGCGCCGCATGGGGAATACCTCGCGTTTCTGACGGAACTTGGAAAATCCGCGCCCAAAAAGGACGGCGGAATGACCTTCACCCGCCTCAAAAAAGCGTCCGGTGTGAAAAACGACCGGGCGGCGATGAAACTCGCGGAGAAGGCCGTTCGGGAAGGAGTATTGGAGCGCCGGGAGGGGCTTTTTATCCTGACGGTGGCGGGAAAAAGAAAGCTCGATATCCTGAAAGCGGAAGAGATCACCCGGCAGGCCGTTTCCGGCAAAAAGAGTGCGCCGCTTCCGCGCGGTTTTGAGCAGGCGGTCATGCTCCGGTTCAAGGGAACGTTCGGTTTCGCGAGAGCCGGTGAGGGAGACTTGGCCCGCGACATCTTTGTCCCCGGAAGCAAGCTGGGCGACGCGCTCCCCGGAGACACCGTTCTGCTGCGGGTGCATAAGGGAACCGACGGGCAGCTGGACGACGGAGAGGTCGTTAAAGTCGTGACGCCGGGAAACCCCGTCTTTACCGGTGTCGCGAGACGGTCGGGGAGAAAGGTATATGTTTCGGTCGCGGAACTTGGAGCGGAGGTGTTCATCCGTAATCCCGGCGATGTTGAGGACGGGGAGCGGGTCACGCTGAAACTCATGAGAAACGGAAAGGAGAGCCGGACGCGGTTTGACGCACGGTATCAGGGAGAACTGACCGCCCGTTTCGGAGACAGCGGCAAGGCGAAAAACACCGCCTCAGCGCTCCTTTCCGCCGCCGGGATCGAACGGGAGTTTTCCCCGGAGGTGATGGGCGAAGCGGAATGGCACGCCCTTCTCGGGATCCCTGAATCGGAAAAGGAGGGTCGGCTCGATCTTCGGGAGCATCCGATCTTTACGATCGATTCCGCCGAAAGCAAAGACCTTGACGACGCAGTGGAGCTTTCGTTTGACGGGAAAGAGTGGACGCTCGGCGTTCATATCGCCGACGTTTCCCACTATGTCCGGGCGGGGAGCCTTCTGGACGAAGAGGCGCTCCGGCGCGGAACGAGCATTTACTACGCCGATCAGGTCGTGCCGATGCTTCCGCCGGCACTCTCCAACGGGATCTGTTCGCTGAATCCGGGAGAGGAACGGCTGGCGTTCTCCTGCATCATGACGCTTGACCGTGAGGGGCGGCTTCTCGACTTCGATTTCAAAAAGAGCGTCATCCGTTCCCGCGTCAAGGGCGTTTACTCGGAAGTGAACCGGCTGCTCGCCGGGGAAGAGGACGCAGCGCTGAAGAAAAAGTACGCCGATGTTCTGGCGCAGCTTCCGCTGATGAAGAAGTTAAGCGGGCTGAGAAAGACCCTCCGCGCCGGTCGGGGCGTTCCCGAGATCGAGAGCAGCGAATGTAAGCTGATCCTGAACAAAGAGGGCGTATGTACCGGCGTCAAGCTCCGGGAGCGGGGCGAAGCGGAGGAGATGATCGAGGAATTCATGCTTCTCGCCAACGAATCGGCGGCGCGTCTCGGGAAGATGCTCGGCCTTCCGTTTGTCTACCGGGTGCATGAAAAGCCGTCGGCCGAAAAACTCGAAAGCCTTTCGACCCTCCTTCTTTCGCTCGGCGAAGAGGGGGTTGGGGAAAATCCTGCCGCCGGGAAGCTCAGGGAGCTGTTGGAGCGGGTCAAGGACAAGCCGTATCAAACGCTCGTCAACCGTCAGGTTCTCCGGTCGATGGCGAAGGCGGCGTATGATGAAAAACCGCTCGGTCATTACGGACTGGTGCTGGAGGACTACGCACACTTCACCTCTCCGATCCGGCGATACCCCGATCTTGCGATCCACCGGATCTTAAGCGAAGTCGTGGCCGCGGTCAGAGTAAACGAAGAGGGGCTCCCGCAGCTTCCTGCCAAAGCCAAGGAGATCATCGAGAAAAACCGACGCGCGTTTGTCCGCGACGCGGCAAGGAAAAGCTCGGAGGCGGAAGTAAACGCCATGCGGATCGAGAGAGAATGCGAGGACAGCTATAAGGCGGAGTATATGAAGGGGCATCTGGGCGAGACGTTCCCCTGCATCATCTCCGGTGCCGTTTCCTACGGACTTTATCTCGAGACGGAAGAAGGCGTCGAGGGACTGGTTCGGATCGAGCTTCTGCCGCGCGGAGAGTATACGTTGGACGGCGCGTCGCTGAGGGAAAACTTTTCCGGAAAGGTCTACCGGGTCGGCGACCGGGTGATAGGGAAGGTGATCCGCGCGGATGTTGCGGAAGGAGAAGTGGACTTTGAGCTTGCCGAATGAGGGAGAGTTTCGGGGGATTCGCTATACCATCCGCACCGACTCCCGCCGGAAACGGATCGCGGTCAGCGTCACAGCCGGGGGAAAACTGGTCATCAAAACGCCGCCCCGCACGAGCATGAAGCGGATCGAGACGCTTCTCGATGAAAACGAGGGGTGGATCCGGGCGCAGATTGGGAAACACGCGGACGATGCGCCGGTTCTTTTTGACGAAGGGGAGACGCTTCCGCTTTTCGGGCGGGAGTGTCCGGTGCACCGGACGGAGGGCGAAAGCTGCTGGAAGGGTGGAGAATTTTATCTGCACGGAGAAAGCGCCGAGACGCGCGCGGCAGAGACGGAAAAGCTCTATAAGGCGCTTGCTGTGAAGGTATTGACGCCGATGACGAAACGGATCGCGGAGAAGGCGGGCGTTTCGGTTTCTGGGGTCAGGATCGGGCGCGCCGGAAAAAGCTGGGGCTACTGCAAGCGCAGCGGAGAGATCACCTATTCCTTCCGGCTCGCGGCGATGAACGATCGGTTTGCCGAATATGTCGTCACGCATGAGGTCTGCCACCGGATCCATTTTAACCATTCTCCCGCTTTCTGGTCAGAGGTCGAACGGCTCTGCCCGGGAGGAAAAGCACTTTCCCGGTCAGCGGAAGTAAAGGCTGAAACCGGTCGAATCGCGCGGATATTTGATAAAGAGAAATGAAATAACCCCGCCTGTGCTTCCTCAAAGAGAGGAATTGCAGGTGGGGTTTTGTTCGGAATTTGGTCAAAAAAGTTTAGGATTGACACCCTCATTTTCCTTTGCTCTGCGCAAAGGAAAAACATGGAGATTTTTCTTTTGCCGCCGGCTGGGTTTGGCGGCAAATTCGAGTTTTCGCTCTGCGCTCAAACTCGAACCGAAAAACTCCTGCGTGGGGGAAAATTGGGCGTGGCGGGATACGGTCAAGAAAGTTTAGGTCAAGCCTTTTTAAAGGCTTGCAGGATTCAAAAGGACAGAGTCCTTTGCTTGCACTCAGAAACCGGTATTCACTTTTTTTCACAGCTTCCAAAGCGTTCCGATTACCGTCGTCTTGCACAGCAAGACCCAAAATGTGATCCCAAAAAAACGTTTCCGCATGGGAAGTGCTTTAAGGGGGCGCTCTGCGTATAAGTGAAAAGCCGGAAGAAAGTGCGGATTTTAAGAGCTTTAGGAGTATGCGCGCCCTTTGAAAAGGGCGCCCCTAAACTTTTTTGACCGGTTTTCGAGACGATTTATGCGCCCACGCGGGAGTTTTTCGGTTCAGGTTTCCGCTTTGTCCGCATGCCTTGAGCGAATACTTCATTCAATAATGAAGTATTCGCGTGGTTAGTCTCTGTT
>JALEHK010000083.1 GCA_022770625.1 Oscillospiraceae bacterium
GGAGTTTAAGTGAAACAGTTCGGTCAAAGAGGTGTCGTCAACCGAATAGGGCGAGTTTACGATCGGGCCGTCTCCGTATTTGCTGCGGAAGGCGGCGTCAATCGCCGAGTAGATGTCCGAAGCGCTCACAGAACTGGACGCGCTGGGCGCGCTGGACGCAGAGGAGGACTCCGAGGAAGGTTTGGAAGAGGGTTCGGAAGAAGATTCGGCGCTGCTTGCGGAAGAGGATTCGGAAGGCTTGGAAGAGGGCTTGGAGGAAGCCGTGGAGGAGGGCTTGGAGGAGGCCGTGGAGGAGGGCTTGGAGGAGGCAGGTTTTGAGGAGGTGCTTGCCGCGCTTGATTCGGCGCTTGATTCGGCAGAAGAGGTTTCGGCGCTGCTTTCCTCAGAGGATTCCTCGGAAGAGGCTTCCTCGGAAGAAACTTCCGAAGAGGATTCCTCGGAACCGGTCTCGGAGGAAGTCTCGGCGCTGACCCCGGAAGAAACGGAAGAGGAGGCGTCTGAGGAAGGCTCGGAAGCATCGGAAGCGGCTTTTCCGCAGGCGGAGAAGGTCAGAAGGGCAAAAAATACAGCGAGTACCATGGTGAATTTGCGGTGCATCATGTCAAAATTCCTTTCAGATGTGTGTTGTTTTTTGGCGCCAATCAGGCGCGTACCGCGTTTCGGAACGCTTTTTCCGCCATTTCCACGTCTTCGGTAAAATCGACCGGCAGATCCGGGTCGTCGGGTGAGATCCCGACGATCAGAAGGGCGGCAAAGTCTTTTTCGGTCACGACCTTTGCGGCCTCCAGGCGCTCGGGATTGTCCATAACGGCGTACCACGAAAACTGTGCACGCTGTTCCTCGAGCGCCTGAGACAGGGCGTCCCGAACCGCTTCCAGCTTTCCTGAGCGGGCTTTCACCACCAGCAGAGCATCGCAGTTGGTCATCATTCCGGCGGTCACGCCGCGGTAATCCTCCACGTCGGAGGAGGAAAGATGGAACTGCTCCGAAAGAACGGTATCGTCAATATCCGTCGGGGCGTTCAGGATCGCTTCGCTTCCGTATTTTTCAAGGAAAGCGGACTGAACGGCATTGTATACTTCCCCGGCGGTCGTGTCTAAGCGGCTGTTGCAGCAGGAAAACAGGGTGATTATGCCAAAGAGGGTGAGAATGAGCAGGACAGACAAAAATCTTTTCATAGCATAAATCCTTTCTTTATTAAGGGAGAGACGGATATGAGTCAGTCTCTCCCAAAAGAACGGATTTATGTTTTCGCCTGTGCAATAAGTAACTGTTTCGTAGAGAAAGAAAAGTTGCACAGAAATCAAAGAAATTTTTTAGAATGGGGGAATCGTCAGCGGACGGGGGTCAGCTGATGCCATCGACCTCGCTTAAAAAGGCGGACGCTTTTTCCTGAGCCTGATTCAGGTAATCGACCGTCAGAAGATCGACGCAGGCGCCGTAGCTTTTCGTCCCGAGCGTCTGGCCGTAGCTTGAAAGAAAGGCTTCGTAGATCTTATCGGCGGTTTCCTGACCGGTTTCGCGGAAGGCTTCCCAATAGCGGTTGTTTTCCGCGAGATCGGCCTTGACTTCGGCGGAAAGAGAGTTGTAGACCGTTTCCCATGCGGCGCGGTCGGCCTCGTACAGAGCGTTTCCAAGGTGGATATAGGCGAGAAGAGCACCGGAATAGGCGTAGGCGTTTTTACCGCTGGTCATGCAGGCGCGGACGGCCACAAAGTTTGCGTCCTGTTCGGGAGCGATCCCCCGCTGGTGGGCAAGCTCATGAGCGATGGTCGAAGGGATAAGTGCAAGGGGCGCGTCGATATTGATGTTGGTCTCGGAGGTGAAGGGAAAATAGACGCCGGTATAGCCGATCCGGCTCATCAATCCTGAAAAGCGCATGGCTTTCGGAGTGCGGTGGGGCGCGTTCAGAAAAGGATAAACGTCCGCCAGACCTGCATAGATCTCGTCCGACTGCTCCAGAATATCGGTGAGGCTTTCGTTAAAAAGGCCGTTTTCATCGCGGGAAACAAGAAGGGATAAGCGGTTTGCTTCAGCGGCGTAATGGGCGGTTGCGGCCGAAAGCTCTTCGGCGGAGACCGGACGGTCGGAAAGGCCGCTCAGCTCGGAAAAACCGGGCTTATAATAGTCCAGCCCCCAGAGCCAGCAGTAACCGTCCCAGATCAGAAGGGCGGCCGCAAGAAAGAATCCGATCGTGCGGGTCAGGACGATCGCCTTTTCGGTTTTTCCATGGCGGCGGATGAGAAGGAAAATGCTGCGGATCAGGATGATGACCGCGAGGAAAGCGGCGAGAAGGATCAGCGTTTCCATGATCGAGAAGGGGAGAAAATCACAAAGCCAGCCCATCATCCGTCGGATGGGGGTGGTGATATGGCGGACGGCAAGGTCGGCAAGGCCTCCCTTGCCTGCAAGGTCAGCAAGGCCTCCCTTGCCTGCAAGGTCAGCAAGACCCCCTTTGCCTGCGAAGAAGGTGCTGGTCTCGCTCCCGCGCAGAAGCAGAAAGCCGATGTAAAGAATCGCGCCGATCAAAAGCGAAAGGAGCGTACCTTTGATTTGGGAAAAGAAATCGGAGAGGGTGTTTTTCATCTTATTTTCCTTTAATGCGTTCAAAGCGGTCACTTCTTTCGGGGGTATTTTTAGGATTATTTTTTTGACCCCGCCGGTGCGGGGCAACGGGGATCGGAAGGTTTGGGAAATTGTGAGAAAGGATGCGGGCCGGCAGAAGGCGAAAACAAAGGGCTTGCCCCCTGAACTTTTATTTTTCGAGACTTCCGGTTTTTCTTATCGGCTTTTGATTGAGCTTATTTTCAGTATAACGGATTTAGGAGGAAAGTGCAAGAAAGGAAGAAAATTTTGATGGCGAACGAGAAATCAGCACTCGAAGAGAAGGACTGCAAAAATAATTTCGATTTTTTTTCGCAAAAGGTATTGACAAACGGGAAAATGCGTGGTAAATTATATTTAGCACTCAGAGATATAGAGTGCTAAGAAAGAAATAAGCAACAAAACTCAATAGAAATTGGACGGTGATAACCTTGAAGGGCGATTTAAGAAAGCTCATGATCCTTAAAGGGGTCGTGGAACTTTATATTCAGTACGGAGAGCCGATTGGCTCAAGGGTTATCGCCGAGCAGTTCATGCCGGGCGTCTCCTCTGCGACTATTCGAAACGATATGTCGATGCTGGAGCAGCTGGGATATCTTCAGCAGCCCCACACCTCCGCCGGACGGATCCCTACCAACCGCGGCTACCGCTTTTACATCAGTCAGCTGATGAAGCGGGAACCCCTTTCGGAACAGGATCGGGAACTGATCGACGAGGAACTGGTGCGCGGGGACTTAAATCCCAGAGAGCTGGTCAAAAACGCGGCGGACATTCTCGCAAAGCTGACCGACTGCGCGAGCGTATCGGCGACCGGGCGGATGAACGAAGCCATTATCATGAAGGTCGATGTCATCCCGATCGGCAGAAAGCTCTATTCGGTACTGATGGTCGCATCGAGCGGCGCGGTTGAGAACCGTGTCTGTCGGCTGGCGATCGATCTTACGCCGGAACAGATTGCCTTCTTCGTCCGGTTCATCCGGGAAAATATCACCGGTATGCGGATCGAAGAACTGACCGATGAGAGGATCGTTGAGCTTGGAATGGGAATCGGCAGCTACAACATGGCGCTGGCGCCCCTCCTTTACAGCGTGTACGACATCACCCGCAAGATGCAGCAGCAGCAGATCACGATCAGCAACGAATCGAGTCTTTTGCGGCATGGAATCCTCAGAAATGAGGATTTCACCCTTCTGCTCGATGAGAAGCAGCGGATCCTGAATCTGTTAAGCTCCGACCCCAACGGACTGACCATTCGGTTCGGCGGAACGGACGGACTGGCGATGGAAAACGCAAGTCTCGTGATCTCCCCGTACCGGCAGGCCGGAGGCATCCTCGGATACTTCGGGGTTATCGGCCCCAGAAGGATGGACTACGGGCGGGTCATCCCCTATGTTGAATTTTTGTCTGAAACGGTAACAAGGCTTTTGACCGAAGGCCTTGAGGAAGACCGCTCCAAACCGGCAAGGACGCGTCCCGCCGGAAGGGGCGAGATTATGATCCGGTTTTAGCCGGTTGAAGAAAGGAAGGCTGTGCAGTGAATAACGAAGAAGAGAAAACCACACAGCAGCCGGAGGAAACACCGGCAAGCGAAACCGAAAAGGAAGTCCCCGAAACGGAAGCCGCAAAGGCTGAAGAAAAAGCTGAAGCGAAAGCGGATCCCACCGAGGAACTGAATAAAAAGGTCGCGTCTCTGGAAGATCAGCTTCTGAGAAAGGTCGCGGAGTTTGACAACTACCGTAAACGCACCAACAAGGAAAAAGAAGAGATCGGCTTAACGGCTCGCGTCAAATGCATCGCGGAACTGCTCCCGGTGCTGGACACCCTCGAGAGGGCGCTCGGAATCGGATGCAGCGACGAGGAGTTCAAGCGCGGCATTCAGCTGACCTATGACAATATGGTTTCGATCCTCACCAAAATGGGGGTCGAGGAGATCAAGGCGCAGGGCGAAGCCTTTGACCCGAATCTCCACTATGCCGTCAGCCGGGTGGAAAATCCCGAGTTTGGCGAAAATGTCGTTGCGGCGGTCATGCAGAAAGGCTACACCCTCAGCGGCAAGGTGATCCGGCACGCGATGGTCGCGGTTGCGAACACCTGATGAAAATGACAAACATCAAAAAGTACGATACATTCTGAAAAATGAATACGGAGGAATTTATTATGGGAAAAATTATCGGTATTGACCTTGGTACCACCAACTCCTGTGTTGCCGTTATGGAAAACGGCGAACCTGTTGTTATCGCCAACCACGAAGGCATGAGAACCACCCCGTCTGTCGTCTCCTTCTCCAAGGACGGCGAGAGAATGGTCGGCGCTGTCGCAAAGCGTCAGGCTGTCATGAACCCCGACCGCACGATCGCTTCGATCAAGCGTCACATGGGTTCGGATTACAAAGTCTCGATCGATGGCAAGAGCTATACCCCTCAGGAAGTTTCCGCAATGATCCTTCAGAAGCTGAAGGCAGACGCTGAGGCTTATCTGGGCGAGCCCGTTACCGAAGCGGTTATCACCTGCCCGGCATACTTCACCGACGCTCAGCGTCAGGCAACCAAGGACGCCGGCCGCATCGCGGGTCTTGATGTAAAGCGTATCATCAACGAGCCGACCGCAGCGGCACTGGCTTACGGCGCTGACAAGGAAGGCGACCAGAAGGTCATGGTATATGACCTCGGCGGCGGCACCTTCGATGTCTCGATCATCGAGATGGGCGAGGGCGTTCAGGAAGTTCTGGCTACCGCAGGCAACAACCACCTCGGCGGCGATGACTTCGACCAGAGAATCATCGACTGGCTGCTCAAGGGCTTCAAGGAGTCCGACGGCGTTGACCTTTCGGGCGATAAGATGGCGATGCAGAGACTGAAGGACGCGTCTGAAAAGGCAAAGATCGATCTGTCCGGCGTCACCTCCACTCAGATCACCCTTCCCTTTATCTGCGTCGATTCGACCGGTACCCCCAAGAACCTCGACGTTACCCTGACCAGAGCGAAATTCAACGAACTGACTTCCGACCTCGTTGACGCAACGATGGGCCCGGTTCGTCAGGCACTTTCCGACGCCGGTCTGACCGCACGCGATCTGCATAAGGTTCTGCTGGTCGGCGGCTCGACCAGAATCGTAGCGGTTCAGGAAGCGGTCAAGAATGCGACCGGCATGGAACCCTCCAAGAACCTCAACCCGGATGAATGCGTCGCAGTCGGCGCTGCGATCCAGGGCGGCGTTCTGGGCGGCGAGGTCAAAGGTCTGCTGCTTCTGGACGTCACTCCTCTGTCTCTGGGTCTGGAAACGCTGGGCGGCGTCTTCACCAAGATCATCGACCGCAACACCACCATCCCGACCAAGAAGAGCCAGATCTTCTCGACCGCTGCCGACGGACAGACCTCTGTTGAGATCCACGTTCTCCAGGGCGAGAGAGAATTCGCAAAAGACAACAAGTCGATGGGTATGTTCCGTCTGGACGGTATCCCCGCAGCTCCCCGCGGTGTTCCTCAGATCGAGGTAACCTTCGATATTGACGCCAACGGTATCGTTCATGTATCCGCGAAGGATCTCGGCACCGGCAAAGAACAGCAGATCACCATCACCTCTTCCACCAACATGAGCAAGGAAGATATTGATAAGGCAGTCCGCGAGGCTGAGACCTATGCGGCTGAGGATAAGAAGGCAAGAGAAGCCGTCGATACCCGCAACAATGCGGATCAGATGGTCTTCCAGACCGAAAAGACGCTGAACGAGATCGGCGACAAGGCTTCGGCTGCTGAGAAGAGCGAGGTCGAAGGAAAACTGAACGACCTTAAAGAAGCGCTCAAGGGCAACGATATTGAACTCATCAAGGCAAAACAGGAAGAGCTTCAGAAGGCTTTCTACTCGCTGTCTGAGAAACTTTATCAGGCGCAGGCTGCACAGCAGGGCGGCGCACAGGGTGCAGGCCCCGACATGAGCGGCATAGGCGGAAACATGGGCGGCAACTCTCAGAACTCTGACCCCAATGTCGTAGACGCAGACTACCGCGAAGTTGACAACGACAATAAATAAGGCTTAAACGGGTTTTCCCGCAAAGGTATGGGTAAGCGGCAGGGATCGCTTACCCTGCCTTTGGGTTTGAGGAAAATCGTTTTGGGCTGAGGAGGAAGGGCCAGTGGCTGATAAACGTGATTATTATGAAGTCCTCGGCGTCCAGAAGGGATGTAGCGAGGATGAACTGAAAAAAGCCTACCGCAAGATGGCGAAAAAATATCACCCCGACTTAAACCCCGGTGATAAGGAAGCGGAAGAAAAGTTCAAAGAGGTCAACGAGGCTTATGAGATCCTTTCCGATTCGCAGAAGCGTCAGCGGTATGACCAGTTCGGCTTTGCGGGCGTCGATCCCAGCTATGGCGGCGGGGAAGGCGGAGCCGGATTCGGCGGATTCGGAGATATGGGCGATTTAGGCTCGATCTTTGAGGACTTTTTCGGCGGCGGTTTCGGCGGCAGCAGCCGCAGAGGAAACGCAAACGCTCCCCGGAGAGGAAGCGATATTCATGTACAGGTTTCGCTTACCTTTATGGAGGCCTGCAAGGGCGTGACCAAAAAGATCAGCGTGACCCGTACCGAACAGTGCAAGGAATGTAACGGCACCGGCGCCGAGGGCGGCACTTCGATGAAGACCTGTCCGACCTGCGGCGGTAGCGGAACCGTTCGCGTTCAGCAGCGCACGCCTTTCGGAATGATGGCGTCTCAGCGCCCCTGCGACGCCTGCGGCGGCAGAGGCAAGGTTATTCTCAAGAGCTGTCCGAAATGCGGCGGACGCGGAACGACCAGCTCGACCGCGACCATCGAGGTCGATATTCCGGCGGGTATCGACGATGGACAGACCCTTTCCCTGCGCGGAAGAGGCAATGCCGGTATCAACGGCGGGCCTTCGGGCGATCTTCTGGTGACGGTCAGCGTCGCCTCCGATCCGACCTTCCGCAGAGAAGGGTACGATATCCGGTGTGAGATCCCGGTCAGCTTCTATCAGGCGGTCAATGGCGATGAGCTGACAGTTCCGACGATTGACGGTACGGTCGCGTATACGATGCCGGAGGGCACCCAGCCGGGCACGGTGTTCCGTCTGCGCGGCAAGGGCGTTCAGCGGCTCAACTCCCGCGGACGCGGCGACCAGTATGTAACGGTCGTGGTGGAAGTGCCTAAGGGTCTGACCCGCGAACAGAAGGCGAAGCTGCGCGAGTTCGAGGATTCGCTGACGGAACGGCAGAGTCCCCGGAAGAAATCGTTCGGCGACCGGCTGAAGGATATGTTCAATAAATAAGTAAAAATTGCGGAAGCAGAAAGCGTTTTTCTGCTCCCGCTTTTTTATTTTCAGGAAAATTTTATCAGGTTGGTTATTTTCTGCAACCTTTTCCCGCGCGCAAAACAATTATGGACAGAAAGGAAATAATCCGCGGCTCAATTTTAGCCTCGCGGAAAAACAAACGGAAAGGTGTGATCGGCTATGAAAGCGGATCGAAAAACAAAGCTCAGGCTCTTTTTAGCGGTGGGAATAGCGGGCGCGATTCTTTTTACCGGATGCGGGGCGGCCAGCAAGAATTACAGCAGCGGAGAAGCGGTAGCGGAAAGCGCAGCGTATGACTATGACGGCGGATATGATGATATGGGGGCGGGCACGATCGACGCGGGACAGCTTGCAAACGGGCTGACCGCCGGAGAGGGCGCGGAGGAACTGAACCAGAACCGCAAGATCGTCTATACGGCGGATGTTTCGATGGAGACGGAAACCTATGAGGAGACGGTCGAGGCGATCCGGAAAGCGCTCAGCGAGGCGGGCGGCTATATCGAATCCACTTCCCAGTCGGGAAGCTCGGAAGAGGGCAATCGGTACTGTGATCTGACCTGTAAGGTTCCGGCAGAGAAGTATCAGGATTTTTTAAGCGAGCTTTCGGGTGCGGGAAATGTCTATTCAATTTCGCAGCAGACGGACGATATTACCGCACAGTATATCGACGTAGACGCGCGGCTGGAGTCGCTTCAAAATCAGAAGGAACGGCTCGAAGAGCTTGCGGACGGGGCAGAGGATATTGAAACCCTTCTCTCAATCGAGGATAAGCTGAGCGACGTACAGTATCAGCTGGAAAGCTATACCGCGCAGATGAGAACCTATGAAAATCAGCTCTCCTATTCGACCGTCAGCGTCTGGCTCAGAGAAGTGCGAAAGGTTTCGGAAGGAACCGGCTTTGGAACAAAGATCCGTGCGGCGTTCTCAGGAAGCTGGGAGAACTTTGTGGAAGGCGCGCAGGATTTTGTGATCTTTTTGATCTACGCGCTTCCGGGATTGGTGATCCTTGGGATCGCGGCGGCAGTCATCGTTCCGCTTTCGATCCGGCATCACAAAAAGGTGAAAGCGAGACTGACCGCGCAGGCTCCCTATCAGGCACCGGGAAGGACGCCCGATAGAGAAGAGACACAGGCGGAAGAAAAAAGCGAAAGCCTGAATGAGCAAAAGTAAATATGAACAGAAAAAAGGCGTCCGTATCGGAAAGGATACGGACGCCTTTTCAGGTTGTCGGTCAGTTGGAGGAAGAACTTTCAGAGGAAGCATTGGATGAAGAATCGGACGAAGCATCCGAACTTCCCGTACTGTCGGTCGAAGGCTCAGAGGTATCGGAGACAGGGGCGGAAGCAGACATCGGAACGATGGTGACAAAGCCGCCTTCGTTGGTGCCGGAGATCGAGTAGCTCTTTCCGGAAACAACGGGAACGTCGGTCGTCGTACCGGCGCCAGCGGTGTAGTAGATCAGATACACTTCGCCATCTTCCGTGGTGAAGGAGTAGGGGTTCTCACTGTCGTGGAGCTTGAGCATATCGATATACTCTTCCAGGCAGTAGCCGCCTTTGACGATCGCTTCGGCGTGAACCTTTCCGACATAGCGTAGATGCCAGGGCTTTCCGCTCATGCCGGTGACGCTCGATTTATCCTCGGGATAGCGGACGATAAAGCCGTATTTCCAGCAGTTTTCTGCGATCCATGCATAGTCTCCGGTACCGTCGATGTACTGATAACCGACATTCGACTGGTAGGAAAGATCCAGTGCGTAGCCTGTATGGTGTTCGCTTGCGCCGGGAGCGGCAACGGTCGAAGAGGTCGTTTCGCCGGTCGAAGCCAGATCGTTATTGTAAAGCGTCTGCTGAGAGGTGACATCGCGGTAAGCGCTGTCGAGAAGGGCAGAACTGTTTCCGGTGGCGGCGGCGAAAGCGTCCATCATCTCGTTCATCGCCGATACGACCGAGGATTTTGCGTACATCTCGGCGACCTTGATGCCGTAGGAACGGGTCTTGTTGCCGTAGAAGATGAGAAGATCTTCCGGTTCGCTCCGGTATTCATGCAGGGCGTTGACCAGGATCAGATCGCCCTGATGCTCGTCCGCTTCGGTCAGTTGGACGCTCGACCAGGAGATCGTTTCCTCGTCCGGCTGACTGGAGGATTCGATCTCGGAGACGCTTGAGGCCGGGGTGGAGGAAGAAGAATCTTTTCCGCCGCCGGTGATGGCGCCGAGACCCTTTGAGATCAGATGAACAGCTCCGCTTATGAGCAGGATCAGAAGAAGGACGGACACGACCGCTCCTCCGATCAGGATCACGAGATTTCTGACGTTCAGATTTTTACGGCGTCTTCTGACCTTACGGCCTTTTGATGAATAGGACACTTACATTCACACCTTTCAGCGGGCGCTTTTTTAGAAGGCTCGCACAAGTACATTTTCACATGGTTGTTTTAGTCTGAGGGTTCTCCATTATTTTCTTTAGTATATCACAGTTTTGAAAAATCCGCTACTGCTTTTCCGCGATTTTGTAGCAAACAGGCAAAAAGAGAAGAAGTTTTCCGGCAGAATGGATAAATAGAAAAAGCCCTGTTTTCCGAAGCAGGTGCTTCTGTTCGGAAAACAGGGCTCATATTTTTAGCGGCTGAAAGAGTCAATCAGAGATAAACCGGTCAAGAGGGTGCAATCACCAGAGAAGGTAAGAGCACATTTTCAAAAATATCTACTGATATATTTTTTATAACAAACCCGGGCAAACTTTTCAAAAACATCTTGACATTTCCCGGTACGGTGCTGTATAATAGAAAATACAAATGTGGTAGATGCCATTGGTCTGTTTGCCGGGTCTCCGCCGTCATCTTTGCGGCTGGCGCGGAATAGAGGTTGACTTTGGCAGGCGGCGGTATGTACCGCCTTTAGACCTCTGCCGTTTGGCAAAGGGAGGGAATCAGAATGTCAGAAATCAGAGTAAAAGACAACGAGTCTCTTGAGAACGCACTCAAAAGATTCAAAAGATCTTGCGCCAAGTCCGGCGTGCTCGCTGAAGTCCGCAAAAGAGAGCACTACGAGAAGCCTTCCGTAAAGCGCAAAAAGAAATCGGAAGCCGCAAGAAAGCGTAAATACAAATAAGTTTTACGCTGCATAAACGATGATAAAGCGAGCCGGTTCCGGCTCGCTTTTCGTTTTACACACGGCCGATAAAAAGGAGCAGAGCCATGCCGTTTTTGACACCCGACGTTTATTTTCCCCATATCACCGACATCCCCGGGAGCTTTTTTAAGGAGCGGGGGATCCGGCTGATGATTCTGGACGTGGACAACACCCTGACCAGCCATAACAATCCCACGCCCTTTCCCGGGATCCCGGAGTGGATCGAAGAGCGGAAAGGAGAGGGACTGACTCCGGTGATCCTTTCCAACAATACGCCGGAGCGGGTAGCGCCGTTTGCGGAATTGATCGGGCTTCCGTTTGTCGCCAATGCCGCCAAGCCGCTGACCTTTGGGATCACCCGCGCACTGAAGCGGTACGGGATGCGGGCGGAGGAGACCTGCCTCATTGGGGATCAGCTCTTTACCGATATCCTCGGCGGGAACTTAAAGCCGGGGGTGACGTCGGTGCTCGTGACGCCGTGGGAAAAGGAAACGCACGGGTTCCTTGCCGTTAAGCGGAAATGGGAGGCGCCGATCCTCAGAAGGTATTTTGGGACGGGAAAATAATTCTGTACAAAAGCGGGATTTTCCTTTATAATGAAAGAGGAAAAACGACACCGCTCGGTAAGAAAGGGAAAAAGAATTGATCACACGTTTCGGTCCCGCCGGTACGGCGGACAGCTTTAAGGCAATGGGATATAAGGATACCCTCCGGCTTCCGGAGTATCTGGAGCAGTTTCACTTAAATGCTTTTGAATATCAATGCGGAAGAGGGGTTCGGGTCAATGCCGAGAAAGTAACAAAGCTCGGGGTGCTCTGCAAGGAAAAGGACATCCGGCTTTCGCTTCACGCGCCGTACTATATCTCGCTCTCTTCGGTGGACGAGGAAAAGCGGAGAAACTCGGTCGGGTATATCCTCGACAGCGCCAGGGCGGCGAAGCTGATGGGGGCCGACCGGATCGTCGTTCATTCGGGAAGCGCCGGCAAGATCAGCCGGGAGGAAGCGCTCGTTCTCGCAAAGGAAACGCTCCGCTGGGCGCAGGACGCGCTCGACGAGGAAGGACTCGGGGACGTGATTATCTGCCCGGAGACGATGGGCAAGGTCAATCAGCTGGGCGACTTAAACGAGGTCATGGAACTTTGCGGGGTGGACGAGCGGATGCTCCCGACGATTGATTTCGGGCACTTAAACGCCCGCACCTTCGGCTCGATCAGGGGCAGGGAAGAGTTTGAAGCGATCCTCAATACGCTTCTTGACCGGCTCGGGGAGGAAAGGGCACGGCAGTTTCACTCCCACTTTTCCAAGATCATGTATACTGTGCCCGGCGGGGAAAAGTGCCATTTGACCTTTGCGGATACTGAATACGGCCCGGACTATGAGCCGCTGATGGAGCTGATTGCCAAAAGAGGCTGGACGCCGCGGTTTATCTGCGAGTCGGCCGGCACTCAGACGGAGGACGCGGCGGCGATGAAGGCAAGTTATGAGGGCTTCCTTGACGGGAAATAAGCGGAAAGAGGCTTTTTCATCAGATTTTCTTTTCCTTTTCATCGGCTTTTTTTGATTTAGCTATTGCAAAATTGCGCAAAATACGGTAAACTAGATAAAGTATGATGCGTCTGTGCGCTGTGCGTAGAAGGACGCCCTGCTTCTGCAAAAATACGGAAGCGGACAAAGATTTTCGATTATATGGAGGTACGCCCAATGATTACTGCAGGCGATTTCAGAAACGGATTGACTTTTGACATGGACGGCCAGGTTATGCAGGTCATCGAATTCCAGCACGTTAAACCCGGCAAAGGCGCGGCTTTCGTCCGTACCAAGCTGAAAAACGTCATCTCCGGCGCCGTCACCGAAACCACCTTCAACCCCACCGCTAAATTCCAGGAAGCTTATGTTGAGCGCAAGGATATGGAATATCTTTACGAGGACGGCGACCTGTACTACTTTATGGATCCCGAGACTTACGAGCAGATGCCCATCTCCGGCAGCATCATGAACGATTCCTTCAAGTTCGTCAAGGAAAACATGATCTGCAAGGTTCTTTCCTACAAGGGCAATGTCTTCGGCGTTGAAGCGCCCAACTTTGTTGAGCTGAAGGTTGAAAAGACCGACCCCGGCTTCAAGGGCAACACCGCTACCAACACCCTCAAGCCCGCTACCCTCGAGACTGGCGCTGAGGTCAAGGTTCCGCTCTTCATCGAAGAAGGCGAAATGATCAAGATCGATACCAGAACCGGCGAGTACCTGTCCAGAGCATAAGGCTCGTTAAAAAGGCCGGAATATTTTTACGCTTGCCCGCATAAAATGATAACCGTGAGTTTGCGGATCGTTTTTCGGGAGTGGAGGTTCATATGGAACTGATGGAAAAAGTAGCTTATCTTAAAGGCCTCGTTGATATGGCGGAGTTTGACCCCGCGTCCAAAGAGACCAAGGTTTTGAATGCCGTTATCGATGCGCTCGATGAAATGGCAAAAACGGTCGCCGATCTGACGGAAGCAAACACCCAGATGTGCGACGTCATTGAATCGCTGGACGAGGATCTGTCCGAGATCGAGGACGATCTGTACGGCGAAGATGACGAGGACGACGATTACGATGAGGACTATGACGACGAGGACAACGAAGAGGACGACAGCGATCTCTACGAAGTAACCTGCCCGACCTGCGGAAAAGTCTTTGAGGTCGATGAGGAGATGCTCGACGAAGGCGAGATCAACTGTCCGAAGTGCGGCGAGCTGCTTGAATTTGATTTACAGATCGACGATCCTCCGGCAGAAGAGACTGTGACCGAGTAATCGGTTCTGCTTTCAGGCTGATGAGGGCGAAAGCCCTTTCAGGCAAAAACTTCATACGTTGTTTCGGGGCGGAGTGAAAATCTCCACCGGCAGTAAAAGTCTGCGAACGCGCTTTTTCAGAGAGCGCGCCGATCCGGTGTGATTCCGGAACCGACGGTAAAAAGCTGAATTTTGTGGTGCTTTGGTGCGAAGTAAGGCGTAAGCTGAACTTTGCACCGATTGTGCAGATGCTTCGGCGTAAGGTTTAGCCTTTGAGAGTTTTCCTGCAAGGAAAACTCGTGCTGAACTTTGCACCGATTGTGCAAAGTTCAGCGGAAGTCCGGATGAGAGAAACAAAGTTGTTCGGGGACTCGAAGTGGGTTTTCCGGACGGTTTGCGTGATGATTGAAGCGCCCCGCTTTTTTAAGCGGGGTGTTTTTGTTTTTCCGGACAATGTTTTGAAGGATACGCTTTATACATTTGTCAAAGGACATCCCCGTGTCCGGAAAGGAAAAAATCATGACCACACAGAAAACCAAAACCAGAGTATCCACCCGCGCGCTCGTTATGACCGCTATGCTTTCGGCTGTTTCGTTTATCCTGATGTTTCTGGATTTTTCGGTACCGTTCATGCCGGCGTTTATCAAGCTCGACGTTTCGGAGCTTCCGGCTCTGATCGGATCGTTCAGCCTGGGGCCGGTCTACGGGGCGGTGATCTGCCTGATCAAAAACCTCATCAACTTCTTCGTCCGCTCCAACACCGGCGGTGTCGGCGAACTCTCCAACTTCCTTCTCGGGGTGATGTTTGTCGTTCCGGCGGGGATGATCTATCAGCATAAGAAAAATCGCAAAAGCGCGATCATCGGAAGCCTTGTCGGTGCGGTCTGCATGGCAATCGGTTCCTGCGTGACCAATATTTTCCTCGTCTATCCGATCTACTACAACTTCATGGATAAGGAAACGATCCTCGCTGCCTATCAGGCGATCGTTCCGGCGATGAAGAGCGTGGAGCAGAGCATCGTCTGCTTCAATATGCCCTTTACCTTTGTCAAGGGGCTTCTGAACGCGCTGATTACTTTTGTAATCTATAAGCGGATTTCGCCGGTCATCAAGGGCAGAGACTGATCGATAAAAACGTGCACTGTTTTCGCTTTCCGGCGGAGATGGCGCACGTTTTTTTCGGTAAGCCGCCCGGTAAGCCGGTAAACATTTTTCTTGACAAATCCACCTCTTTAGACTAAAATAAATCTGTATAAATGCCTGCACACGGATTTTGCCTAGAAAGGGGAATGACGTATGATAAAAATGGAGAACCATCTCGGAACCATCGAGATTTCAGAGCAGTTTTTTACTTCGCTTGTAAGCGATGCGCTCAGCGACTCCTTTGGTGTGGCCGGACTTGCTCCCGCACCGCGCCGGAAGGGGATTTTTGCACCGGAAAATACCGGAAGCGTAGTGATCGGCGTCAAAAACGGAAAGCTGGTCATCAATCTCCATATTCAGGTCACATACGGGATTAATATTTCCGCGGCGGTTGACAGCATCGTGCACAAGATCACCTATACGGTGGAGGATGTCACGGGGATCCACGTCGCGGCAGTCAACGTATTTGTGGAGGGAATGCAGGTCAACTGAGTTCTTTTCATCAGGAAAATGTGGCGGCTTTCCGCCTTTAAGGAGTGCACAAACGTGATAAACGGAACTATCCTGCGGGACGCGGTCATTTCCGCGGCTCATGTCATCGCCAATCAGAAGCAGAAGGTCGATGAACTCAATGTCTTCCCGGTTCCCGACGGGGATACCGGTACCAATATGTCGATGACGATCGGCGCAAGTGTCCGCGAACTGGAACTTTTAAACGACCCGACGGTAGAAGAGACGGCGCGTACTGCCGCTTCCGCTCTTCTGCGCGGCGCAAGAGGCAACTCGGGCGTTATCCTCTCGCTTTTATTCCGCGGGTTCTCCAAGGGACTTGCCGGAAAGACCGAGGCCAACGGTCAGGATCTGTCTGATGCGCTGACGCTCGGTGTCGAGGCGGCTTATAAAGCGGTCATGAAGCCGACCGAGGGAACGATCCTGACGGTTGCGCGGGAAGCGGCCGAAACGGGCAGCAAGACCGCTCTTTCGACCAACGACCCGATCGAGGTCTTTTCATCCATCGTTTCGCAGGCAGAAGAGACGCTGAAAAAGACGCCGGAGATGCTTCCGGTCCTGAAAAAAGCGGGCGTCGTTGATGCGGGCGGCAAGGGACTTTGCGTCATCTTCGGAGCGATGCTCGATGTCTTTAAGGGCGGAGCTGTTGTCAGAAGCGAAGCAGATGCCGAAAAGAAACCGGCTGCTGCGCCCCGGACGGCGGTCGCACAGGCAGAGGGCGACATCAAGTTTACCTACTGCACCGAATATATCGTCAAAAAAGCGCCCGGCTGTGAGGATGCGCTCAAGCTGCGTGCCTATCTCGAGTCGATCGGAGACTGCGTTGTCGTAGTCGATGACGAAGATATCATCAAAGTCCATGTCCATTCCAATCATCCCGGAAACGCGATCGAGGAAGGGCTGAAGTTCGGCGCGCTCACTTCGCTCAAGATTGAGAACATGAAGGAGCAGCATACCGAGCAGGTGCTTCAGGCCGATCAGCAGGAGGAAAACGCCGATTATCTTCCGGTCGATCCGGATATTCCCTACGGCTTTGTGGCGGTCGCCGCGGGTGCAGGGGTACAGGCGCTGTTTACCGATCTCGGCGTCAACCAGATCGTTACCGGCGGGCAGACGATGAATCCGTCTACCGACGATATTCTGCACGCAATCCAGGCCACTCCGGCACAGACGGTTTTTGTCCTTCCCAACAATAAGAATATCATCATGGCGGCGGAACAGGCGGTTCGTCTGGCCGACCGCAGAGTCTGCGTTCTTCCGACCCGGACGATCCCTCAGGGGATCACGGCGATGCTGAATTTTGATCCCGACGCGGACTTCTCCGAAAACCGTCTTGGCATGACCAAGGCGATCGAAGGGGTCAAGACCGGACAGGTCACCTTTGCGGCTCGCGACAGCGAGTTCGGGGGTCATTCGATCAAGGCGGGCGAGATCCTTGCGATGGAAAACGGAAAGCTCTCGTTTGTTGAGAAGGATCTGACCAAGGCAGTGCTCAAGCTGACCCGGTCGATGGTTGACCGCAATTCCAGCTTTGTCACCGTGATCTACGGAAGCGATGTTTCGGAGGATATGGCGAGCGCGGCGTATGATCTTCTTCGCGCCAAGCTCTCGGACAGCATTGAACTGAACCTCGTCAACGGCGGACAGCCGGTGTATTATTATATCATCTCGGTTGAGTAATAAAGTCCGGCCGGGAAAAATAAAATGCGGCAGCACGGCGGATTTTCGCTGCGCTGCCTTTATTTTTCACATTTTTGCAATTGTCACTTTCTGCCCCGATATGCTATAATGTGAATAACGGATTAGAAAATGGTTTTCATGGAAAGGAAGGCAAGAGATGCCTCAGGAAAATGAGTCGCAGCGCGCCGGTGACCTGCTGAAAAAAGAGGAATGGGAGCCGCTTTTGAAGGATGAAAGCAAGCTCTCACCGATGATGCAGCAGTATCTACGGGTAAAGAACCAGCATAAGGGGTATATCCTTTTCTTCAGGCTGGGTGACTTTTATGAAATGTTTTTTGATGACGCGCTGACCGTGTCCAGAGAACTGGAGCTGACGCTGACGGGAAAAAACTGCGGGCTTCCGGGACGGGCGCCGATGTGCGGCGTTCCTCATCATTCGGCCGAGACATATATCCAGCGACTGATCGAAAAGGGATATAAGGTGGCGATCTGCGAGCAGGTCGAGTCTCCCTATCTGGCGAAAGGAGTCGTCAAGCGGGAGGTCATCCGGATCACAACGCCCGGAACGGTCATCGACAGCACGGTTTTACCGGAGGGTGAAAATAACTATATCGGTTCAATCTTTCTTGTCTCCGGGCGGATGCCGGAGGCGGGACTTTGTTTTGCCGACGTTTCGACCGGAGAGATGCGCTTTACCTCGCTGCGCGGGCAGGATATCGTGCGGCTCATCAGCAACGAGCTTTCCCGATTTTCTCCGAAGGAACTTTTAGTTAATCCGCCCCTTCAAAAGGAAACGAAGATTACCGGCTTTATCCGAAGCCATCTGCACTGTGTGATCGATCTGCAGGAAGAGGAGGACTACGTTGATACCGGCTTTGAGCCGATGCTTTTAGAACAGTTTGGCGTCGGAAATCTTTCGGAACTGAATCTGACGCCGGATACACCGGCGTTCTTTGCGGTAGGAAGGCTGCTCGATTATCTGACCGAGACGCAGAAGCAGGGGGTCAAGCGGCTTGTCCGGCTGACCCATTATTCGGGGGAGCAGTATCTGGCACTGGATGCCGACGCGGTGCGCAACCTCGAACTGCTTCGGACGATGCGGCAGGATGGGGTCAAAGGCTCGCTTTTATGGGTGCTTGACCGGACAAAAACCGCGATGGGCAAGCGGAAGATGAGAGAATATCTCGATTCGCCGCTGATGAACGTCGCGATGATCTCCCGCCGCCAGTCGGCTGTGCAGGAGCTTTATGACAATACCCTTGCGCGCGGAGAGCTTTCGGAGGAGCTGAAAGGGGTTTATGACCTTCAGCGGCTGATGACCAAGGTTGTGTATGGCTCGATCGGCCCCAGAGATATGCTGGCGCTTGCGACGGCCGCCGGGCATCTTCCCGCCGTTAAAGCGGTCACTTCCTCTTTTACAAGCAACAAGCTGAAAGAACTCGACCGCAATATCGATACCCTTTCCGACGTAAAAAAGATGATCGACGATACGATCAATCCTGATACGCCGGTCAGCCTTAAGGATGGCGGCGTGATCAAAAAGGGTTTTTCGTCCGAGATCGATGAACTGGTCGATCTCCAGGTCAACGCCAAGGACTATCTGGCGCGGCTCGAGGAAAGAGAAAAGGAAAAGACCGGTATCAAGACGCTGAAGATCGGCTACAACCGGGTTTTCGGCTATTATATCGAGGTGTCCAAGTCGTTTGTCTCTCAGGTTCCGGAGGAATGGACCCGCAAGCAGACGCTTGTCGGCGGTGAACGGTATATCAACAGCGAACTGAAAGAACTCGAGAACAAGATGTACTATGCGACCGAACGGGTGCACGAACTGGAAGCGGAGGCGTTTGAAACGCTCAGAAGCCAGATCCAGGAACGGATTACTGTGATTGAAGCGACTGCCGAAGCGATTGCAGAACTGGACGTACTGGTTTCACTGGCAGAGGTCGCCGTTCAGAATCGCTATGTCCGGCCGGACGTGACCCTCTCCGGTACGATTCATATCGTCGGCGGGCGGCATCCGGTTGTTGAACAGCTCGGCGCCGAGAGCGGGATCGCCGGAAGAAGCGAAAACACCGCCTTCATTCCGAACGACACCCTTCTGGACAACTCTTCCAACAAGGTCGCGATTATTACCGGGCCGAATATGGCGGGCAAATCGACCTATATGCGGCAGGTCGCGCTGATCACGATCATGGCGCAGATGGGGTCGTTTGTACCGGCTCAGTCGGCGGAGATCTCGATCTGCGACCGGATCTTTACCCGTGTCGGCGCGTCGGACGATCTGACGTCGGGACAGTCCACCTTCATGGTTGAGATGAACGAGGTAGCGACCATCCTGAAAAACGCGACGCCGAGAAGCCTTGTTCTGCTCGACGAGATCGGGAGAGGGACTTCGACCTTTGACGGAATGAGTATCGCAAAGGCGGTTGTCGAGCATATCCTGACCGATAAAAATCTTGGCTGCAAGACTCTTTTTGCGACCCATTACCATGAACTGACCGACCTGGAAAATCAGTTTTCCGGCGTCGTCAACTATAACATTGCCGTTCGGAGAAAGGGCGAGGACATTATCTTCCTCCGCAAAATCGTAAGGGGCGGGACTGACGATTCCTTCGGTATCGAGGTCGCCAGACTGGCAGGCGTGCCGGATAAGGTAATCGCGCGGGCAAGGGTGATTCTCAAGCAGCTCGAGGAAAGCGCCGCCGCTGCACGCGAGGTCGCGAGTGAAGGCGTTCCCGCCGAGAAAGAGGACGAGCTTCAGATTTCGCTTTCCGAGCGGCAGGATGAAAAGGTTTTGAAACTGCTCAGGCAGGCGGACGTCGATTCGATGACGCCGAGAGACGCGGTGAACTTTCTTTACAGACTCAAGCAGATGATGATCTAAAGGAGCAAGATTATGCCTAAAATCAACGTTCTGCCCCGCGAGGTGGCGGAACTGATTGCGGCAGGCGAAGTGATCGAACGGCCTGCCTCTATTGTCAAGGAACTGATTGAAAACTCGATCGACGCGGGCGCGACGGAGATCACGGTGGAAATTCAGTACGGCGGCGTCCGGTATCTCCGGGTGACCGACAACGGCTGCGGAATTTCCGCGGAGGACGCGCCGACCGCTTTTTTGCGCCACGCAACCAGCAAGGTTCAGTCAGCGTCCGACCTTGACCGCATCGGAACGCTCGGTTTCCGCGGGGAAGCGCTTGCGTCGATCGCGGCGGTTGCACACGTTGAGATGCTTACCAAGACCTGCGGCGCGGAAGCGGGAGCGCTGGTAAAAATCAGCGGCTCGGAGGTGGAGGAAGTCAGCGAGGCGGGGTGCCCGGACGGAACCACGATCATCGTCCGCGATGTCTTTTATAACGTTCCCGCCCGGCTCAAATTTCTGAAAAAGGATATTACCGAATCCAACGCTGTCGCGTCGATCGTCGATAAGATCGCGCTTTCCCATCCGGAAATATCAGTTTCGTTTATCCGGGACGGAAAGCAGAGCTACCGCACGCCGGGCAACGGCGATCTTCTCGGAACGATCTATACCGTGCTCGGACGGGATTTTGCCCGCGCGATGCTTCCGGTCAGCTACCGTTCGGGAGAGGTAAGTGTGAGCGGATTTATCTGCCGCCCGATGTCGGCGCGCGCCAACCGGGCGATGCAGCACTTTTTCGTCAACGGTCGCTATACCCGGACGCGTACCTGCGGGGTCGCGCTGGAGGAAGGATACCGGGGCGCGATGATGGTCGGAAAGTTTCCGAGCTGTGTGCTGATGCTGGAGCTTCCCTGCGAGATGGTCGATGTAAACGTACACCCCGCCAAAATTGAGGTTCGCTTCGTCAGCGAAAAAACGGTATTTGACGCGGTATATTTCGCGATCAAATCAACGCTTATGAAGGACGGCCAGCTTGGAGAAGGAAAGGCCGCCGGAAAAAAAGAAAATGTTTTAAATCCGTTTTCCAATCCGGAAAAATCCGAACAGCCCTCGCTTTTGCTGAATCCGAAACCGTCGGACACCGAACACTTTTCTACAATGTCCGCCGCTGAGTACAAAAAGGCGGCGGCAGAGGAAGCACCGCAGGAAAAGGGCGCAAAGGTTCAGCTTCGGGAGGAATGGCTTCCGCGAAAGAACCGGGAGAATATGCTGGACGTAGAGGCGGATCCGGCAGATTTTGACGATCTTCCGGAACGGGTCAGCCGTAAGGATCAGCAGGAGACGCTTCTCCGGCAGCAGTTTCACGAAAAGGCGGAAAAGACTCTTCCGAAAAATGACCCGCCCAAAGCCTATACATCCGAACTTCCCGATGCGGATGAGCTTCCGGACGACCCTTCGGTGCTGAAGTTTGCTTCTCCGCACCCCTATCAGTCGGGAACTTCCGCGCTTAAGGAACCGTTTGAGCCGAAAGAAGAGCCTGTGCTGATTCAGATGCCCGCTACGCCGCAGCCGGTGCGAGAGAAAGAGACGCCTGAGGAAAAAGAAGCACCCGCGTCCTTTGAAGTGTTCGGCGAAATCTTTTCCACCTATATCCTCTGCCGGATTGGGGAAGAGTTTGCATTTGTCGATAAGCACGCAGCGCATGAACGGATTCGCTATAACCGCTTAAAGAGCCAGGGCGAGACGCTGGAACGGCAGATGCTGCTCTCTCCGGTGACGGTCACGCTTTCCAGAGAGGAACACGAGTTTGCACTGGAGCATAAAGAGGCGCTCGGACGTCTCGGCTTTGAAGCGGACGATTTCGGTGGCAGTACAGTCGCTGTTCGCTCGATTCCGGCGCTTATGGCAGACGCGTCGCCGCGCGATCTTTTTCTGGATGCGCTGAGCGGGCTTATGGACCGGCACACAGGCGTAACGGCGGTGGATGAAATTCTCCACCGGATGGCCTGCCGGAGCGCAGTCAAGGGCGGAGATCACAACACCCGCGCCGAGCTGGAAGAGCTTGTCAAAACGATCGTCGAGGACGAAAACGTTCGGTTTTGTCCGCACGGGCGCCCGGTTCTGCTTCGATTTACCAAGCGGGAGCTTGAAAAGCTGTTCGGGCGGATTCAGTAAAGGAGAACGGAAACCATGGAAAAAATACCGGTGATCGCCGTTGTCGGCCCGACCGCTTCCGGAAAAACCAAGCTCGCCGTCGAGATTGCCAAACGGTTTAACGGCGAGGTCGTCTCCTGCGATTCCATGCAGATTTATAAAACAATGAATGTAGCGACCGCAAAGCCGACGGTCGAAGAGATGGAAGGAATTCCCCATCACCTGGTTGATTTTCTCGATCCGTCCAAACCTTTTTCGCTGGCCGAATACCAGCGTCTGGCGGCGGAAGCGATCGAGAAGATCAAAGCCCATGGAAAAACACCGGTTATTGCCGGCGGAACAGGACTTTACGCCGATACGCTTTTGCAGGGAATCCGGCTTTGCGATCAGGGGGAAGACCCCGGTTACCGCGCCGAACTTGTGGCAATCGCCGGGGAAAAAGGCGGGAAGGCATTGATGGAGATGCTGCGCGGCTGCGACCCGGAGTATGCCGCCGGTGTACATGAAAACAATATTCCCCGGCTGATCCGGGCGCTTGAGGTGTATCATACGACCGGGATCCCGCTGAGCGAGCATATCCGCCGCTCCAAGGAAGTTGAGACGCCGTATCATCCTTTCTGGCTGGGGCTGCGGTTCCATGACCGACAGAAGCTTTATGACCGGATCAATCTTCGGGTCGATCGGATGATGGAAGCGGGGCTTCTGGAAGAGGCGCGCGCCGCTTATGAGACGCGGATGCATACCGCGGCGCAGGCAATCGGATGCAAGGAACTTTATCCGTATTTTGAAGGGAAAAAGACGCTTGATGAATGTGTCGATACCCTGAAGCAGTCAACCCGCCGTTATGCCAAGCGGCAGCTGACATGGTTTTCTCGAAATGAAGAGATTCACTGGCTGGAGCCGGATCTTCTGCCATGGCCGGAGCTTGTCTTAAAAGCAGAAAATTTGTTAACAGATTCTCACCTTTTCTCTCAATCCTGTTAAAACCGGGGATTTTGCATTGTAATTCGGGAGAATCTATGCTATAATCAAATAATACTATGGCTAGGTATGCCTAAAAAGAGAAAAGCCATGGGCAAACCTAAAGAAAGGACTGGCAATAAAACAGATGAAAAACCTTAATTTGCAGGATGTATTCCTCAATCAGGCACGCAAAGAGCGGATCCCGGTTACCTTTTTCCTGGTCAACGGCTTCCAGTTCCGCGGCATGGTCAAGGGATTTGATAACTATACGGTTATTCTTGAATGCGATGGAAAGCAGGAGCTGATTTACAAGCACGCGATCTCCACGATCGTGCCGCAGAAGTCGATCGCGATCCTGAACAGCGAAGAGGAAGCGTAACCCTTGAGCACACGGCTTATGCGGATCGGTACGGTCGTACTTTCGGTTTTCCTGATCGTCTATGTACTGTTCCAGCTTCAGCGCTATTCGGGAAGCAGCTATACCTACCAGACGGTCTATCAGACAACGGTAGAGAATACGATCCCGATCACCGGCGTCTTTTTCCGCGAGGAGGAAAGCATTCCGGTCAGTCAGTCGGGCGTCCTTTCATGCAGCTATTCGGTCGGCGAAAAAGTCCCGATCGGGTCGGAAGTCGCGCGGCTGTATAAAAGTCAGGAGGCCATCGACCTTCAGCGGGAGATTTCTTCTCTTTCCGATACCCTTGAAAGCCTGAAAAAGGCGCAGGATTCTTCCAAAACCAGTGAGGTCATCCTTCCCGAAACGCTCAATTCCCAGATCGGGACGGACGTTGGAAAGCTGATACAGGCGAGGGACAACGGAGACCTGACCGGACTGGACAAGCTACGTACATCGCTTACTGAGTCGTTTGCCAAGCGGCAGATCATCATCAATGCCGACACCGATTATTCCGGTGAGATCGCGAGCCTTCAGGAACAGCTTTCGTCCCTGAAAGCAAAGGACAACGCTTCCTATACCGCGTACACTTCGGATGTGTCCGGCTTTTTCGTCGATCATGTAGACGGCTATGAAGAGGTCTTTACCGATGACGAGCTTCAGGAACTGACCGCGTCGGAGCTGGATTCCCAGCTTTCGGGGTACAGCGGCTATACGGCGGACTCGTCCAAGATCAAGATGGTCACCAGTCATATCTGGCGGTTTGTCTTTTCAGTCACCGACGAGCAGGCGCTCTCGCTGAGCGAGGGGCGCACCGTCCGGATCCGTTTCCCGAACCGGTCGGATACGGTAAAAATGACCGTGTCCGAATTGCGCAGGGATGTGGACGCCGGAAAGTATCTGGTGATCCTGGAGGGAGATGTGATCGACAGTTTCCTTCTGACAACCCGCGTTCAGTCCTGTGAGCTGCTGGTGGCAACCTATACGGGGCTGAAGGTGCCCAAGTCCGCGATCCGCTATGAAAACGGCATTCCGGGAGTATATGTTGTCCTGATGAATAAGATGTACTTCCGCACCATCCATAATGTATATGAGACCGATGAGTTTATTGTTTCTGATTCAACAGATGAGGACGAAGATCCTCTGAAGCTTTACGATACGATTATCGTGGAAGGGGTTGGTCTCTATAATCAGAAAGACGTATAGCGGGGTTTCTTCCGAACAGGAAAAAGAGATCCGCGAAAGGATCCTTCGGCTGCGTGAGCGGATCGCGCAGGCAGCTGAAGAGGGCGGCCGTAAGGAAGAAGATGTCTCCCTGATGGCAGTCACCAAGACAGTCGATCCCGAAAGAGTCAATATAGCGCTTGACGCAGGGGTCTCTCTGCTGGGAGAAAATCGTGCGCAGGAGCTTATGGAAAAAAATTCATTCTATACCTGCGAAAAATCGCGAATTCACTTTATCGGGCACTTGCAGAGCAATAAAATTCGCGATATAATAAACAGGGTGTCCTGCGTTGAATCGGTCGATAGCCTTCATCTGGCAAGCGCTCTGTCCGCCCAGGCGGAAAAGGCGGGGATCATCATGCACTGTCTTTTGGAGGTCAACATCGGACAGGAAGAGAGCAAATCCGGATTTTCGCCGGAAGGGGTGCTCGATGCGGCAGGGGAAATAGCCGCGCTTCCGAACCTTTCGCTCCGCGGACTGATGACGGTTGCGCCGGCGTCTGCCGGACAGAATCATGACGACCGGTGCTTTGGAAGGATGCAGGAACTTTTCTTAGCCCTTCGGGAAAAAGAAGGCAGCGGGATCGATACCCTGTCGATGGGAATGACAGGAGATTTCGAGATGGCTGTCCGGAGAGGATCAACCCTTGTTCGTATCGGACAGGGGATCTTTGGCGCCCGTAACTACCGAACCGGCGGGTAAACCGCAAAGATAAAAATGAAAGGCGGCTAGTACAAATGGGATTTATCGATAGAATCAAGAAATTCATTTACAGTGACAACAACGAGTATGACGAAGAGATGGAAGAGGGTTACGGCGAAGAAGAAGAGTCCGCTTCTTCAGGAACAGCTTCTTCCTCCTCGTCTTCTTCAGACTACGGCTCTTCTTATGGAAGCGGTTCTTCTTACAGCGGAAGTTCGTACAGTTCTTCACGCAGCAGCTATACCCCCCGCACCGGAAGAGTGGTCAATATCCAGACTTCCGCACAGCTTCAGGTCATGTTGGTGCAGCCCGAGCGGTTTGACGATTGCAAGGCGATCGCGGATAAGCTCAATGAGAAGATCACGGTCGTTCTCAATCTCGAAGGGCGCGCGCCCGATCTTTCCAGACGGGTACTCGATTTCCTTAGCGGCGTTACCTACGCGAATGCAGGCAGCATCAAACAGGTCGCAAAGAACACCTATATGCTGACCCCCAGCAATGTTGAACTGCGCGGCGACCTGATGGACGAGCTTCAGAACAGCGGATTGATGTAACAGACGATGGATAGGGAAAACGAGTATTTTTCGGCATCAATCCGCAATCTCTTTACCCTTGCGGATAAGCAGTACTGTCCCAAATTTACCGCTTTTCTGAGTGAGGAGGAGCAGGCGCTTGCCCTTCCGCTTGCGGAAAAATGCGCCCGGAATACCGGAATGCAGATCCTTTTCTGGGGCGGGTATGAGGGCGCGGTACGAAAGATGCTGGGCGTTTTTCCGGACGGGTTTGAGCCGGAGCGTGAACTTTTCCCAATCGTAGGTTATACCGCTCATTGCCGGAAAAGCGATGCCCTCGAACACCGTGCGCTTCTCGGAAGTCTGATGGCGCAGCAGATCCGTCGGGAGATGCTGGGCGATCTTATCCCGATCGAGGCCGGAGCGGCGATTTTTGCCGATGAGCGGATCGAAAAGGTCCTCTCGACCCAGATCGACCGGATCGGTTCGGTCGGCGTGCAGATGGAAAAGGGAACGCCTCCTCTGGAAAATGTGCAGCGGTTTGAACCGGTCAAGGGAAGTTTGATGTCTCCGAGACTGGACGCGGCTGTGGCACTTCTGGCTTCGACTAGCAGGGAAAAAGCCTGCGCGCTGATCCGCGAAGGACTTGTCAGTGTCGGTCATATCGAGGAAAAGGATGTAAGCCGTCACCTGAAAGAGGGAGATGTCGTCATTATCCGCCGCAAGGGAAAGTTTATCCTGCGTGAGATCGGCAGAGTAAGCCGGCGCGGACGGACGGCCGTTACCTTTGACAAATACGTTTGATCCGGTAAAGGGTAAGTAGCGGATAGTGTTTTACGGAACCCTATCTGATGCTCATCGTTTCCGCATTGGATAAAGAGAAAGGCTTCCCCGCGCGGCCTTTTAAGGAGATCCTCTCCGGAGCGGGAAAAAGAGAGAAATGAGAGAAAGGACAGGACAAAATGAGCAAAGAAGCGAAATTTGAAAAAGCGGCTTTCGGCTATCGTCCGGAAGATGTTGATCGTTATGTTGCTGAGACTGAGAAAAAACTCGCAGCGGCTAAAGCGGAAAAGACGGAGCTTTTGAGCAAGATGAAGATCCTTGCCGATAAGATCACCGAGTACCGTTCCGATGAGGGAAACCTTAAAGAAGCGATGCTGGGTGCGCAGCGCTTGAAATCCTCGATCGAGAGCGAAGCAAAGTCCAAGGCGGATACGACCGTTTCCGAGGCACAGGAATACGCCAATAAGCTGATTTCCGAAGCGCAGGCCAAATCCAGCCAGATGATTACCGACGCACAGAATCGTGCGGCAGGTATGATCTCCGAGGCGCAGAAAACCGCCGAACAGAAGGTAAACTCGGTCGCTTCCGAAGTTGAACGGGAGCGCACAACTCTTTCCCAGCTGCAAAAAGAGGTTTCCGGATTTAAGAATAAACTGATCGCGCTTTACCGCGAACATTTAAGTCTGATCACCAACCTTCCGGAAAAGGCACCGTCAGCGCTCGCCGCTTCCGAAGCGCCCGCGACTCAGCCGGTTGAAAAGAAGGAAGCGTCTGCGGCTCCTGCTGAAAAAGAAGAGGAGTTTGCGTTTAATGCAGATGCTTTTGCAGATAAATTCGGCGAGGTCAAGCTCAGCTGATATTGATCAATCGAAAGGAATGAAGAAAGCTATGGCAAATTCTCAGGATTATAACAAGACCCTGAATCTGCCCCAGACCGACTTTGATATGCGCGCGGGTCTTCCCAAAAAGGAACCCACCTTTATCAAACATTGGAATGCTGTGGATCTTTACGAGAACATGGTAAAACGAAACGAGGGCAAACCGAAATATGTCCTCCATGACGGCCCTCCCTATGCAAACGGAGATATTCACATGGGTACCGCGCTCAATAAGGTGCTCAAGGATATGATCGTCAAGTATAAGAATATGTCCGGCTTCCAGTCTCCTTATGTTCCCGGCTGGGATACTCACGGCCTTCCGACTGAGCTGAAAGCGCTGAAAAAGATCGGTGTCGATAAAAACGGCGTTCCGGTTCCCAAGCTGCGCGAGATCTGCCGCGAGTTCGCGATGGGTTATGTTGAGACGCAGAAGGAGCAGTTTATCCGTCTGGGCGTCACCGGTGATTTCAAGGATCCTTATATCACCTTAAAGCCGGAATTTGAGGCGGAGCAGATTCGAGTTTTCGGTAAGATGGCGGAAAAGGGAATGATCTACCGCGGCTTAAAACCGGTTTACTGGTGCGCGGAGTGCGGAACCGCACTGGCGGAAGCTGAGATCGAATATAACGAAGACCCCTGCACCTCGATCTACGTTAAATTCAAGGTGACCGACGATAAAGGCTTCTTTGAGAAGTTGGGCGTCGATAAGGAAAAGGTCTCCTTTGTAATCTGGACGACTACGACCTGGACCATCCCCGGAAACCTTGCGATCTGCCTGAACCCTGAATTTGATTATACGCTGGTTCATGTAGGCGATGAGTATTATGTCATGGCTTCTGAGCTGGCGCCCGGCGTCATGGAAAAAGCCGGTATCAGCGATTATGAGTTGGTCGGTCATTTCACCGGTGCGGAATGCGAGTACATGAAGACCCGCCATCCCCTTTACGACCGCGTTTCTCTGGTTATCGTCGGCGACCATGTTACCCTCGATTCCGGTACCGGCTGTGTTCATACCGCTCCCGGCTTCGGCGCGGACGACTTTATCGTCTGCCAGAAATACCCAGAGATCCCGATCATCGTTCCGGTTGACGCGGAAGGCCGCCAGACGGAAGAGACCGGCCCGTATGCCGGTATGAAAACGGTCGAGTCCAACAAACCGATTCTTGAAGACCTCAGAAACTGCGGCGCGCTTCTCGCGACCGAAGAGATTGTCCACCAGTATCCTCATTGCTGGAGATGCAAAGAGCCGGTCATGTTCCGTGCAACCAAACAGTGGTTCTGCTCGGTTGACGCCATCAAGGACGATGCGGTTAAGGCCATCAACGATGTAGAGTGGATCCCCGAGTGGGGCCGCGACCGGATCACTTCGATGGTTCGCGACCGCAACGACTGGTGCATCTCCCGTCAGAGAAGATGGGGCGTTCCGATCCCTGTCCTTTACTGCGACGACTGCGGCGAACCGATCGTCAATGAGCAGTCGATCGAAGCGATTGCGCAGATGTTCAAAAAGGAAGGCTCCGATTCCTGGTATCTGCATACGCCTGACTACTTCCTTCCCGAAGGTTTTGCCTGCCCCAAGTGCGGCTGCACGCATTTCACTCAGGAGCAGGATATTCTCGACGTATGGTTTGACTCCGGTACAACTCATTTCGGCGTCTTAAAACAGCGTCCCGAACTGAAATGGCCGGCTGACCTTTACCTTGAAGGCGCTGACCAGTACAGAGGCTGGTTCCAGTCCTCTCTGCTGACAGCGGTTGCTTCCGGTCTGCCCGCGCCTTATAAAGCTGTCTGCACCCACGGCTGGGTCGTTGACGGCGAAGGCAAGCAGATGCACAAATCTGCCGGCAACGCGATCTCTCCCTCTGAGGTCATCGATCAGTACGGCGCGGATATCTTCCGCCTTTGGGTCGCTTCCTCCGATTATCATTCGGACATCCGCGTTTCCAAGGAGATCATCAAACAGCTCGCTGAGGCGTATCGTAAGATCCGCAACACCGCTCGTTATATTCTCGGCAACCTGAGCGATTTCGATCCCAATACCGATGCGGTTTCTCCCGATCAGCTGACCGAGCTGGATAAGTGGGCGTACAGCCGCCTGGATGAGGTGATCCGGGAAGCCAAGGCCGGTTACGAAGCGTTTGACTTCCATGTCGCGTTCCATGCCGTCCTCAACTACTGCACCGTCGATATGTCCTCCTTCTATCTGGACATCATCAAGGATCGTCTCTACTGCGAAGAAAAGGACGGCGTTCTCCGCCGTGCCGCGCAGACGACCATCTATGATATTCTCACCGCTTTCGTCCGTCTGATCGCTCCGATCCTCGTCTTTACTTCCGAAGAGATCTGGCAGCATATGCCGGTCAGAGAAGGCCTGAATAAGGACAGCGTTTTCTATAACGATATGCCCGAGCCTTTTGGCATTACCGTTGCAGCACCTGAAAAGTGGGCAACGCTGGAAGCAGTCCGTCCCGTCGTTCAGAAAGCGCTGGAAGAAAAGCGCGCCGCCAAGGTCTTTGGCAAATCGTTGGAAGCAAAGGTCACACTGACCTGCTCCGGTGAGCTGTACGATACCCTTCATTCGATGGAGGATTCTCTTCCCGACGTCTTTATCGTCTCTCAGGTCTCGATTGTAAACGGCGATGCCGGAGACGCAGAGCCTGCGGTTCTGGTAAGCGCAGAGCGTGCGGAAGGCGGGAAGTGCGAACGCTGCTGGAAGGTTCTTCCTTCGGTCGGCAGCGTAGAAGATCATCCGACCCTCTGCCCGAGATGCGCACGGGTCGTTAAGAGCCTTCTGTAAAAATACCATGGGTCATTGATCCGCGCCCTGTCCCGGCTGAACCTTGAAGCTCAGACGGGGCGGGGCGCTTATCTTTTGGGGAGGAATCTGATTTATGCTGCCATATCTTGCGCTGCTGCTTTCGGCAGTCCTTGCCTTTGTCGATCAGCTGCTCAAAATCGAAATGAGAAACTGGCTGAAATCGGCCGGAGAGATCCCGCTGATCGGAGAGGCGCTCAAGCTGACCTATCTGGAAAACCGCGGAATGGCGTTTGGAATGATGCAGGGACAGAAGTGGCTGTTGGTCTGGGTAACAGCTTTCGTTCTGTTGATCCTGATCGCCGCCATTATGATGGGAAAGATCCGTAAGCCCGCGACCCTTTTTACCACTGCCGTTATTATCGGCGGCGGCGTCGGAAATCTGATCGACCGGGTGTACCGGGGATATGTCATTGACTACATCAATGTCAGCCTGATCGATTTTCCGATCTTCAATTTCGCGGATATCTGTGTGACCTGCGGAACGATCGTCCTGCTGATCCTGCTTGTGATCGAGATGGTTGAAGAAGAAAAGGCCGGAAAAGCGGCAAAGGTGGAAAACAATGGAAAATGAGAACCTCGTCTTTTCAGCTGAGGCGGAGGATGCCGGGAAGCGGCTGGACGCATGGCTTTCCGAACGGCTTCCCGATCGCACCCGTTCATTTGTCCAGAAACTGATTGAAAACGGATGTGTGTCGGTTTCCGGGCGCCGGACGGTCAAAAAGGATAAAAATACGAAAGTCCAGTCCGGTCAGGAGATCTCAGTCGAGATTCCACAGCCGGAAGCGCTTGACCTGACACCGGAAAATATTCCGCTTTCGATTGTCTATGAGGATGATGACCTTCTGGTTGTCAATAAACCCAAGGGAATGGTGGTCCATCCCGCCCCCGGTAATCCGACCGGAACCCTTGTCCATGCGCTTTTATATCATTGCGGTGATTCGCTTTCCGGGATCAACGGCGTTGCCCGTCCCGGGATCGTCCATCGGATCGATAAGGATACCTCGGGCCTTTTGATCGTCGCAAAATCCGACCGCGCGCATATCGGCCTTGCCGAACAGATCCGGGTGCACTCCTTTACCCGCCGGTATGAAGCGATCGTCTACGGAAATATCAAAGAGGACAGCGGTACGCTGCGCAACTACCTCGGACGGAGCAGTGCTGACCGGAAGAAGATGGCGGTCGTTTCTCCGCTTGCTCCCGATGCCCGGGAAGCTGTCACCCACTTTGAGGTGCTCGAACGGTTTCAGGGCTTTACCCATGTCCGGCTGACGCTTGAGACCGGCCGCACCCATCAGATCCGCGTTCAGATGGCCTATATCGGGCATCCGGTCGCGGGCGATCCGGTGTACGGCCCGGCGAAGGTGATCGGGGAACTGAACGGGCAATGCCTTCACGCCCGTGAGATCGGATTTGTTCATCCGGTAACGGGAGAAACGCTTTCCTTTACTTCTCCGCTTCCGGATTATTTTACGGCTTTTCTTTCCAAACTCCGCCGCGGAAGCGCTCCTTCCGGAAACCGGATGGAGGATATCCTTTTCTGCTGTGACTGTGACGGGACATTGATCCGGCGCGATGACTCGATACCGGAAGAAAATGTTGCCGCCGTCCGGCGTTTTTCTGCGGCGGGAGGAAAGTTTGCGCTTGCGACCGGGCGCCCGGTACCGATGGTTGACCGGTTTATCGAAAAAATGGGGATCACGACCCCCTGTGTCCTTTTTAACGGGGGAATGATCTATGATCCGGTGGATCGGCGCCCGCTCTGGTATGCCGAGATCCCGCAGGATGTCAAAAAGCTCGTTTTGTCAGTGATGGAGGACTTTAAGGACGCGCCCGGAGGCGTTCCCGGCGTCGAGATTTTTGCGCCGGACATGATCTATGTCCTTAACTGGCACCCGTATATGCAGTGGCATCTGATCGACCGGTACCCGATCCCGTTTGAAAAAACGACCTTTTCCGCAGTCGAACATCTTCCGTGGGTCAAGTTCATGTTTGATTATGACGAAGAATATATGGAAGATTTGATAAAGTATCTGGACAAACAGGGGCTTTGTGGTGTACAATTAGTAAGAAGCGATCGTATGCTCTATGAAGTCCTTCCGAATGAAAGCGGAAAAGGAAAGGGCGTAAAAAGACTGTGCGATCTGCTGGGTGTGCCGGAAAAGCGGCTGGTCGGTATGGGCGATTACTATAACGACCGGGAACTGTTGGAAGCTGCTGCTTTTTCGGTGGTTCCGGATAATGCCCCCGCAGATATCAAGGCACTCGCAGATTTGACGACAGCGGCGGATAACGATTCCGGTGCGGTTGCCGAAGCGCTCGATTATATCATGGAACACAAATCGTCTATATTCTGAGGGCGGAAAATTCCGCATCGGGATGTTGTCCGCGCTCTCCTTTGGAAGTGCGCATCAGCAGAAAGGAATGATCACTTTTATGGAACTCGCAGAAAAACGAAATCTCCAGAAGGTAGCTACCCGCATCCGTCTTGGCGTCATTGAGGGTACCTATAACGCCAAATCCGGCCATCCGGGCGGTTCTCTTTCAATTGCCGATACGCTGGCGTATCTTTACTGGAAAGAAATGAATATCGACCCCAAGAATCCCAAAATGGAAGGAAGAGACCGTCTGGTCCTTTCCAAGGGTCATAGCGCTCCCGCGCTTTACGCGGCGCTTGCGGAAAGAGGATATTTCCCTGTGGAAGAGTTAAAGACGCTTCGTCATATCGGCTCGATGCTTCAGGGTCATCCGAATATGAACGATACTCCCGGCGTGGAAATGTCCACCGGTTCGCTCGGTCAGGGGATCTCCGCTGCCTGCGGCATGGCTCTGGCTGCTAAGGTAAAGGGCGAGGATTCCCGCGTTTACACCATCCTCGGCGATGGTGAGATTGAAGAGGGACAGGTCTGGGAGGCTTCGATGTTTGCCGCTCAGTATAAGCTGGACAATCTCGTTGCCATCATCGACAACAACAACCTCCAGATCGACGGCCCGATCACCGAGGTTATGTCCTCTTACCCGATCACCGATAAATTTACCGCTTTCGGCTGGAACGTCATCGCAATCGACGCGCATGACTTTGATCAGCTCGAAGCTGCTTTCAAGGCTGCCCGCACCGTCAAGGGCAAACCGACTGCGATCATCCAGAAGTCGGTCAAGGGCAAGGGCGTTTCCTTTATGGAAAACCAGGTCTCCTGGCACGGTACCGCACCGAATGCCGAACAGTATGAACAGGCGAAAGCTGAACTGAACGCTGCTCTTGCTGCGCTGGATTGATTAAGAAGGAGGATTTAGATCCATGGCTGACGTGAAAAAGATTGCTACCAGAGAATCCTACGGCAATGCGCTGAAGGAGCTGGCTCCGAAATATCCGAATCTGGTCGTACTGGACGCAGACCTTGCTGCTGCAACCAAGACCGGTATCTTCAAAAAAGCATATCCCGACCGTTTCTTTGACTGCGGCATCGCCGAAGCAAACATGATGGGCGTTGCAGCCGGCCTTGCTGCTTCCGGCATGACTGTTTTTGCTTCTTCCTTTGCCATGTTTGCTGCCGGACGTGCGTTTGAGATCGTACGCAACTCGATCGGCTATCCCGGCCTGCCCGTAAAGATCGGCGCGACCCATGCTGGTATCTCGGTCGGTGAGGACGGCGCGACCCACCAGTGCTGCGAGGATATCGCTCTGATGCGCACCATCCCCGGCATGACCGTTATCGTTCCTTCCGACGACGTTGAAGCAAAAGCGGCTGTTGAAGCTGCCATCAACCATAACGGCCCGGTATATCTCCGCTTCGGCCGTCTGGCTGTTCCGGTCTTTAACGATCCCGATACCTACAAGTTCGAGATCGGAAAAGGCATCACCCTGCGCGACGGTAAGGACATCACGATCGTTGCAACCGGTCTGATGGTCAACGAAGCGATCGTTGCCGCTGAGGCGCTGGCTGCCGACGGCATCGATGCCCGTGTCATCAACATCCACACCATCAAGCCTCTGGACGAGGAGCTGATCCTGAAAGCCGCTGCTGAAACCGGAAAGATCGTTACGGTCGAGGAACATTCGGTCATCGGCGGTCTCGGAAGCGCTGTTGCAGATGTCTGTGCGGAGAAATGCCCCTGCCTCATCAAAAAGATCGGCGTAAACGACGAGTTCGGTCAGTCCGGCCCTGCGGTCGATCTCTTAAAACTTTACGGCCTGTCCTCTGAAAACATCATCAAGACGGTCAAGGAAGTTCTCGGCAAATAATTTTGATTTTCAAAGCGCTTCTGCCTGTGAAAACGGGCGGGAGCGCTTTTTTCGTTTATAAAAACCGTGCCCTTTGTACTTTACATAAGTGCAGAGGGCACGGTTATTTTTTTCTCAGAATTTACCTCAAGTTGATGGAATGAATAGATGCCCCCGGTATACTTGGTGCTGTTGAAAGGAGTGAAGGTGTGCAGATATGGATAAGATCACACTGAAAGACATCACCAAATGCTACGGCAAGAATCCGCCGGTTATCGAGGGACTGAACCTCAGCATCGAAGAGGGCAGCTTTACGATCCTTCTCGGCCCTTCCGGATGCGGAAAATCGACTGTGCTCCGAATGATCGCGGGGCTTGAAAAAACGACAGCGGGCGACGTACAGATCGACGGCGTCAGTGTACGGGACGTAGAACCGGGCGACCGAAACATCGCCATGGTTTTCCAGAACTACGCGCTCTATCCGACCATGACGGTTCGGGAAAATATCGAGTTTGGGCTGAAAAACATGAAAGTGCCCAAAGAGGAAAGAAACAAACGAATCGAGGAGATTTCCGAGATGGTTGGTCTGACCGAGTATCTCTCCCGTAAGCCCGCCAATCTTTCCGGCGGTCAGCGGCAGCGGGTCGCGCTGGCTCGCGCGATCGTTAAAAAGCCGGCGGTTTTTTTGATGGATGAGCCGCTTTCGAATCTGGACGCCAAACTCCGTGCCCAGATCCGCACCGATCTGATCGAGCTGCATCAGAAACTGGGAACGACTTTTGTGTATGTTACCCACGATCAGGTCGAGGCCATGAGCATGGGAACCGATATCATCCTGATGGAATCGGGTAAGATCCAGCAGCACGCCGCTCCCGCTCAGCTTTACGCAGAGCCTGCCAACGTATTCGCCGCCCGTTTTATCGGATCTCCTCCCATGAACGTTTTAAGTGCCGCTGTAGCCGGTGATAAGGTATCTCCGAAGGTTGAGAAGATCGGCTTCCGCCCTGAGAAAGCGAGACTGATGAGCGAAGAAGAGGTACCCGGCCTGCGTGAACTTGTGATCTCCGGCGAGGTGGTTGCCCGCGAGATGCTCGGCGATCAGACCCAGTATAAACTGACGACCGGCTTTGGAAGCGTTTCGGTCAAGGATTTCGGCGATTCGGTTTATTCCTACGGGGCCTGCCGTATCGCGGTTCCCTATAAAGACGTAGCCTGCTTTGATGCGGCTCAAAAGCTGATCGGATTTGGCTTATTAAGAGGTGATCAGTTTGTTGCAGATTGAAAATACGGCTGTCTCCAGAAAAGCAGTAAAGCTCTGCGTTTCGGAAAAGACCGTTTCAGGAAAATCAGCCAGAAAGGTGACGACTACCCTCCGTCCTTACCTTATGGTCGCGCCCGCTATGGTGATCTTCGGATTATTTATTCTCTATCCGATCTTTTATATGATCTACCTGAGCTTTTTTGACTGGAACCTGATCGGAGAGAAAAAGTTTATCGGCGTAAAAAACTATACCCATATGTTTGCTGATGCGGATTTCTGGCAGGTACTGGGAAACTCGGTTTATTACATGGTCATGGTCGTGATCCTTCAGATGGCTCTTTCGCTTCTTCTGGCGGTCTACCTGAATAAAAATACCCGCATCAACCGGATCCTTCAGAGCATCGCTTTTACTCCGTATATTACCTCGATGGTATCGGTTGCGTTTATCTGGATGTGGATGATGGACAGCGACTACGGCCTGCTCAACTATTTCCTGAGCCTCTTCCATATTCCGGCGGTCGGATGGCTGTCCGATCCGAAGGTGGCGATGACATCACTGGTTCTTGTTTCGGTCTGGAAAGGACTTGGCTACAACACCATCATCCTGATCTCAGCGATGCAGGCGGTTCCCGGTTATCTTTACGAAGCGGCTTCGCTGGATAAAACGCCCCGGTGGAAGGTGTTCTGGAAGATCACCCTGCCGATGATTTCGCCGACGGCTTTCTTCCTCGCGCTGATGAATATCATTGCCGCGCTCAAGGTTTTTGAGACGGTCAATATCATGACTCAGGGCGGCCCGGTCAATTCGACCAACACCCTCGTCTACAACATCTACCAGTACGGCTTTGAATACTTTAAGATCGGGTATGCGTCAACACTCGGCGTGGCGCTGATGGTGGTCATCGGTTTCTTTACCCTGATTTACTTTAAGGTACTCAGCAAACGCGTTCACTATAACTAAGGAAAGAGAGAAGATCCATGACTTCTGTACAAAAAAAGCCGCTGCGCATCAAACCGATCAGGTGCGTCGGTACGGTTTTGAAGATCCTGATCGATCTGCTGATCGCTCTGATTTTCTTCATTCCCTTCTACTGGATGTTTATCACCTCGGTCAAGACGCTCGGCCAGACGCTTTTAATGCCGCCTTCCTTCTGGGTCAGTGATCCGCAGTGGGGAAACTTCGCGGTCGTTTTCCAGAAGATCGATATCCTCGGAATGCTTAAAAATTCGCTGATCGTAACGGCCGGAACCTTATTTTGCCAATGTGTGACCGTCATTCCGGCGGCCTATGCGTTTGCCCGGTATCGGTTCAAAGGCTCCAAGATTCTCTTCGGCGTCACCCTTGCAACGATGATGATCCCTTCTCAGCTGATCTTCCTCCCCGTCTATCTGATGTTCAGCAAATGGGGAATGATCAATACCTACTGGTCGCTGATCCTTCCGTCTGCATCCAGTGCATTCGCGATTTTTATGCTCCGCCAGACCTTCAAGCAGGTTTCGGAAGAGCTTCTCGAGGCGGCGCGTCTGGATAAAGCCGGGGAGTTCAAGATCATTACCCGGATCATGCTTCCGCTTGCACGACCGACTGTCGTGACCCTCACGATGCTGACGTTCATCAATGTCTGGAACGATTATTTCTGGCCGTTGGTCATGACCACTAAGGCCGATGTCCGCACTCTCCCGGTCGGAATCGCGTCGCTGCGTATGACCGAGTCGGGCGTCAACTACCAGATTATGATGGCGGGCAACGTCATCCTCGTTATTCCGGTTCTGATCGTATTCTTCTTCGCACAGAAACAGATTATCAAAGCGTTCACCTATACCGGCGTAAAATAAAGAAAAAGCCGGGTCAAGATAAAAAAGGAAAGTAAAAGGTAAGTTTTGAAAGGAAAGGTAACATCTATGAAAAAAGCAATGTCTCTCTGCCTCGTACTCGCCGTGATGGCTTCGCTCGCTTCCTGCGGCAACAGCGCTTCCACCACCTCTTCTTCCTCTTCGGAAACATCGTCTGCGGCTTCGTCCGAGTCCTCCTCTGAGACGGCGGTCTCTTCAGATGCGGGAAATGGGGATACGGTCGAGCTGACCTACTGGTACGCATGGACCGATAAGATTCAGGAAAACAACGAAAACCTCGTTGCTAAGTTCAACGAAACGGTTGGTGCTGAAAAAGGAATCCACGTGACTGCTGAATATCAGGGTTCCTACGCCGACGTTCATCAGAAGCTTCAGGCCGCTTATGTCGCGGGCGATACCCCCGATGTAACCGTTATGGAAATCGCTTCCATCGGCCCGTTTGCCAAGAACGGCGTTATCCAGCCTCTTGATTCCTATATTGAGTGCGACAACGTCGATATGTCCGACTTCTTCGACGGCCTGATGGTCAACTGTGAGGTGGACGGAACCTATTACGGGCTTCCGTATCTTCGTTCGACCCCGATCCTCTATATGAATACGACCCTTCTGGAACAGGCCGGGCTTGATCCCGCCGGCCCTTCCAACTGGGACGAACTGGCCGACTACTGCCGCACCGTCAAAGAAAAGACCGGCGCTTACGGTCTGTCGATGTACAGCTATATCTGGACGTTTGAAGCATTCATGATGGAGCAGGGCAGCAGTGTCCTGAACGCGGACGAGACCGCCTGCAACATCGATTCCGATGAATGCCGCTATGTCATGCACTTCTTCCAGGATCTGGCGCAGGAAGGCGCGATCCGCTGCGTAGCGGGCGAGGATTCCTCCAAGGTCGATACCGACTATATCAACCAGAATACCGCGATGTGGATGACGTCCACGGCCAACCTTACGAGCGTTCTTTCGGTCGCTGATGAAAACGGTTTTGAGGTCAACACCTGCTTTATCCCTGAGAACAAGACCTACGGCGTACCGACCGGCGGATGCAACCTCGTCATGTCCTCGATCATTCCGGACGAAGAGAAAGAGGCTTCCTGGGAGTTCATCAAATGGATGACCGCGACCGATCAGTCGGCTTACGCGTCCGCTTACACCGGTTATGTCCCCAACTCCAAGAGCGCCGCCGCGACCGAGACCATCACCAACCTCTGGAAATCGACTCCTCAGTTCAAAGTCGCTCTCGATCAGCTTGAACTTTACGCACAGGGACGTCCCAAGACCACCGCTTACTCTCAGGTTCAGGACGCACTGGTAGCAATGATGGACGCCTGCTGGGTCAACGGCGCTGATGTAGATTCGACTGTAGCTGAAACTGCGAAAAAGTGCAACGACCTGCTGGCCGAAGGCAACTGATAAAAAATGAAAAAGAGGAACGGCTTCAGGCTAAAAAAGCAGCCGTTCCTTTATGACAGGAGAAAGAAAAATGAGACATAAACTTGTTGTCATCTCGCTGGACGCGCTTCAGACCGGCGATCTGGATCTTCTGGAAACGCTTCCGTATGGTTCTCGGTGGCTGAAGGACGCCGCTATCGCAAGAAACGTCCATGAAATCTATCCAACCCTGACCTACCCGATCCACACGACCCTTGTGACCGGCGTTTACCCCGAAACCCACGGCATTATCCATAACCAGAAAGCTTCCCTTGCCCCCGATGAGCCGGACTTTTCGCTGATGGGTTCCGACTGGTACTGGGAAAAGAAAAACATCAAAGTTCCGACCCTTGCCGACGCGGTATTCGCCGATGGAAGAACGGTCGCCAGTGTCAACTGGCCGGTTACAGGCGGGGAAAAGAGAGGGTTTAACTGTCCAGAGATCTGGCCGGTCAAATCGCTCTGCGAAGATCCCCGCGAGGTTTATAAAAACTCCGCGTCGGAATCGGTTTTTGACCGGTACTATGACCGCTATATTGCCCACTACAACTGGAAGAACAACAACGACCTTCTGACCTACGGCGGAGAGATCGCGATCGATCTGATCGAAAACGAAAAGCCCGATCTGATGCTTTATCACGCGGTTCATCTCGACCATATCCGTCATGTATACGGCGATCTGGCGCCCGAAACGGTCGATTGTCTCAAGACATTGGATATCCTTGTCGAGCGGATCTTTGAAGCGAGTAAGCGCGCCGGAACATTTGACGAGACCAACTTCGTGATCCTCGGCGACCACGGCCAGATCGACATTGACAACATCTTTTACATCAACAATGCTTTCCGCGATGCCGGTCTGATCCGGGTGAACGCAGACGGAAAGCCGGTTTCGTATGACGCCTATGTTTTCTCTGCCGGCTTTTCGGCGCACGTATACCTGCGTGATCCGGAGGATCAGGAGTTGACCGAAAAGGTCGGCTTGATCCTGAAAGGACTTCAGAAGGCCTTTCCGCAATATATCGAGCGGGTCTATACTAAGGAAGAAGCGGCTGAACAGGAGCATCTTTCGGGCGGCTTCTCGTTCGTCCTCGAAGGAACAGATAGAACGATCCTGGAAAGTCAGGTCAATAACGGCCCTTATATCCAGCCCAAGGACGAACGCTGGTTTAAGGGATACGGCGCGATGCACGGCCACCATCCCGATAAAGGCCCGAAGCCTCCGTTTATCGCCTTTGGCCCCGATGTCAAAAAAGGCGTGCGGCTAAATGGCGTATCGATGCTGGATCTCTGCCCGACCATGGCCAGACTTGCGGGCGTAACGATGGAGGGACTTGTCGGAAAACCGCTGCCCTTCTTTAACGAAGGATGAAAAGGAGCGGCTTCATGAGTTTTTCTCATCTCTATCTCTTCAGCGACATCGACGGAACGCTCGGCATGGCGGGTGTTGGGATACCGGCAAGAAACTATGATGCGATCCGGCGCTTTGTTCGGGGCGGCGGTCATTTTGGGCTGTGCACCGGACGATGGGTGACCGACATCACCCACTTCATCAGAGGGCTTCCGATCAATGGTATTTCCATCATCAATAACGGCGCGGCGCTCTATGATACGCCGAATAAAAAGGTGATCTCGTCGGTTGCTCTTCCGGATCAGGCGGTCGATTACGCCCGTGAGATTGCGGCGCTCGATCCCCGGATCCAGGTGCTCGGGGCCAATGAGGCGGGGTATGCCCTGCTCAGCAGAGATAAAAGCGGAGAGACGGCATCCCGTGCGTCCCGCGCGTCCCGCGCGCTTGGCTGCAAGCTCCCGGTCGTTCGGTATGAGGAACTGAAAGGCCCTTACCTGAAGTTTTTATTTGACTGCCCGCTTTCCTGCCGGGAGGAGCTGATCGCGGCGGCCCGTGCGATGGGGCATCCGGGCGTTTATTATACCTGGTCGGGATCGACCTTTGAGATGATCCCCGAGGGAATCAGCAAGGGCACCGGACTTTTGGAGTTCTGCCACCTTTACAGCGTGCCGCTTGAAAATACGATCTTTATCGGTGACAATTATAACGACCGGGAGATGTTCATGACTGCCGGTTTTTCCGCCTGTGTCCGGGACACACCCCGCGACCTGCGGGAGCTTTGCAGGATGGAGACGGGCGAGTGCTTAAACGGAGCGGTCGCTGATCTGATCGAATGGATCGAAGCGCATCCCGAGGCTTTCCCCAAAAAGCGGCTCAGCATGACTGGAAACTGAAAAAAGCGGAAGGCTGTATGAACGTACAGCCTTCCGCTTTTTATGTCGGGTTACCTGTTTCGTTTTTTAATAGCAAATACCTTTTGCTTTTGATATTATATGCCTTAAAAGCATGAGCAAACCATAAAAACGCTCCGCAGTCTCTCAAAAGAAAAACTGCGGAGCGTTTGAAAAATATACGGTTTATTCTTTGACGCTCCAGACGTATCCGTCTGTTTCTTCATCCAGAAGTTCGGTATCGGCGCGGTGCTGTGCGTTGTTGATGCGAACCTTGCAGGGCGTAACGGTAAACTGTCCGCCAAACGCCTCCGGATCGGGAATCATCATCCCTCCGGCACACATCTTTTCGTATCCCGGACGGAGATCGAATCCGGCAATTTCGCCGCCGATCCGAAGGAAATCCTCGGCTGTCGGATTGTCAAGCTTTAACAGCTCCACTTCGATATCCAAAAGGTTGTGCGCGCCGCCCGTCTTTCGGCGGATCTCGGCATCAAGATTGGAAAGGTAGATAATGCCGCGGGAATAGGGAAGCCGCTGGCAGCGTCTGTCCTCCCAGTAGAGTTTTCCAAGCTCCAGATTGGAGAGATCCTTACAGGGGTTCGTATAATAGCTTCCCGCCTTTTCGTTAATGACCTCGGCGGTTTTCTGGAGGCTGCAAATTCCCATTTCCAGCGGAACGATGGTCGAATAGTATTCGGCGCTCCCCTCGACATACCATGTTCCGGCTCCGGCGGGGGTATCGTTCATCGTCGGCCAGTTGTGCACCATTTCATGGGCGAGAAGCGACTGAAGCTCTTCGATCATAACGTTGTCGCCCTCTCCGTAGGCATAGATATACGAACGGGGGAAAGCGGTTCCGCCGCCGCCGGGGAAGTGGTTGTGACGGGTAAAGACGCGGTAGTCTCCGCCCTTATCGTGGAACATTGTGGACATATATCCAAAGAGCATCGTAATCTGTTCCGCGCCTTTTTCAGCGTCAAACGGCAGATCGTCAAACCAGTAAAATCCCGCGACGCCCTGTTCGACCGCGTGAACCTTTCCGACCATGTATGCGGAAAAAAGGACATCCGTCCCATCGGTGTTTTCGCGGGAAACATCTCCGCAGCCCCTCGTCCAGACCGCCCGGCATCCTTCCGGAAGCCCGGAGAGATCCCAGCTAAGGGAGAAGTCAAATTTCCGATCCATATCGGGGATATGCAGAAGGAAGGTCGTACCGCTTCCGTTGACGCCGCCCTTTTCGGCAACGAGATCAAAATACGGACTGGAGCGGTATCCCTCCGGCTGAATACGGGGGGTTACGCGGTAGGAAACGCAGACTTCTCCCTTGGTGTCTCTGAGCGGGCGGTAATATTCGCGGTAGATAAAGCTCATCTCCGCCTCGCCTTTTTTCACCTCATACGGGATCTCTCCCTGCTCATCGGTGAATACCGGCGTATCCATCGGGCAGAAAGGGATCTTGGTGATCTCGGTGATCCGCGCCATCAGATCTTCACCTGCTTTTGCCGAAAAATCGGTGCGGATCCGGATGTTCAGAGCCGAAACGGTGTCTTTTTCCCATTCGGGACGGATATACAGATAATAATACATGACAGCTTCGCCCCTCTTACAGATATTTCTTGAACCATTCGATCATGGCGTCGTAATGAGCAATCCGAAGATCCATCGGCCCGCCCATTGGGAAGGAATGGGTCATGCCGGGGAAGAGGATCATCTCGACCGGATTGTCCGGATGGGTCTCTTTAAGTGCCGAGAAGAGCTGGTGGGCGTGCTCGACCGGGCAGCGCATATCGTTCATCCCGTGCAGGATGAGGAACGGAATGTCGATCTTTTCGGCGTAGCTGACGGGCGACTCCTTGAGCTTGTCCATCATAAAGTCGGAGAAGTCCTGATACTCCTTCGAGCTTCCCGCCATGTCAGAGGAAGCGTACTGGATCAGCTCATTCGCGATGCTCCGCTGGGTGACCGCGGCCTTAAAGCGGCGGCTGTGTCCGCAGATCCAGTTGGTCATATATCCGCCGAAGCTGCCGCCGGTGACGCCGATCCGCTCTCCGTCGATCCAGCTGTTTTCCTTGACCGCCGCATCGACAAACTGAAGAATATCGGTCATCGCTCCGCCGTCATACGCCCGCTTCATCGACTGATGGGCTTCTCCGTACCCGGAACTGCCCCGGAAGTTCATGATAATCAGTCCCATTCCGGCGCCCAGAATACACTGATGCTCATAGGTCAGCGCCGCGCCCATAAACGGAGTCGGGCCGCCGTGAATATAAACGACGGCGGGATATTTCTTCCCCGGTTCCATCCCCTGAGGCGGGAAAACAAAGCCCTGTACCCGGCTCTCTCCGTCCAGCGTATCGATCCACATCTCTTTGGGCGAAACAAGCATTCCCTTCATCCACGGATTTAAGTCGGTCAGCTTCTTCGGCTCAAACGGCTTTTCTCCCCGCATCATCCCTTCATCCGCAAGGTAAAGCTCCGGAACCGAGGTGAAGTCGCCGCGGGTCAGAAGATACTGATCGTTGCTGCGGACAACCGAACGCCATGCCGCCAGTTCGCTTGTCACCGGGACGATCTCGGCCTTGTCGGTCGATGCGCGGTAGAGATTGGAAGCGCCGTGCCAGCCGGAAACAAAGTAAAGATATTTCCCGTCTCCGCTCAAAGCAGCCGATGGACGGTCTCCGCCGAGATTTTCGCAGTTATAGAAAAAGCAGGTCGCTTCATGGCAGGGAGCGTTCTCCGGCCAGAGCGCGTCAGCTTCTGGAAGATGTCCGCCCTCACCCGGCGTCAGAGAGGTCTTGAACAGTCTCGTAAGCGGCATCCCGCCCGCAAGAGAAGGGGCGAGCGCGCCGAATACGACCGAACTTCCGTCCGGCGTGACGAGCGGCTGGAAGGAAGCGGGATAATAGGCGATCCAGCAGTCCTTCGTCAGCTTGCGAATCTCTCCGCCCGCGGCCGGTACCGCAAAAAGATCCATCGCGATGGATTCCGAACGGGGATAATCCCGGTTGCTGACAAAAAGCACCGTCTCCCCATCGGGCGTAAAGACCGGCATGACATGTTCACGCTCACCGTCCGTCAGCAGGATCGGCTCTCCGCCCTTTACCTCAACGCTCCAAAGGGTCGTGCAGCGTCCGACCGAGAATCCGCCGTCCTCATCGCTCTTATAGCCATAGTCCTCAAACGAAACGTATGGGTGGCGTGCTTTCCGGCGCGCTGCCTCTTCCTTTTCCTCCGGCGTTTCCTCTTTGTTCCAGAGGGAAGGCGCACAGGCAAGCTCTACCTTGGAAAGAAACGCGATCCGGTCGCCCTTCGGAGACCAGACAGCCTTTTCCACTCCGAACCGCATCGAAGTCAGCTTCCGTTCTTTACCGTCCTCGATCGCGTACAGGTAGAGCTGACCGTTTCTCGTCAACAGGATCTCACGGCCGTCGGGGGAAAACTTCGGATTTTTTCCGTCGGTCAGTTCCTTTTCTTTCCCGGAAGAAAGATCAATCAGAACGACCGTGTCCTTTTCTCCGTCCGGATAGATCGCCTGCGAACGGGTATAGACCGCGAGTCCTTTTTCGGCGCAGAGATCGTTGCCTCCCGCCCAGCGGATCTTATAGTAATCGTTTGTTGTGCTGAAAGCCATGTTACGCTTCCTCCTTTACGCCGGAATCGAGATATTTTGCAAACCAGTCGGCCATCTCTAAGAGATGACCTTTTTGCGCATACATATTTCCTTCGCGGGTCAGCCCGTGGTTCTCGCCGGGGAAGGCGGCAAACCGAACCGGAATATCCGGGCGTCGGTCTTTCATTGCGATAAACATCTGCTCGCCCTGCTCAAAGCTGCACCGGTAATCGTTGGTCGCATGAAGGATCAGAAGCGGGGTCGTGATTTTGTCGATCGACTTGATGGTGGTCGAGCCGCCCTTCATCCGGTTCATCAGCGAGGTATAGCATCCGCGGAAAGGCGTTTCAAGGATGCTGCCCATATCGCCGGTACCGTAGGAGGTCGCCCGGTTGCAGAGATTTCTCTGGGAGACCGCCGCCGCGAAGCGCCCGGTGCGTCCGATGATGTGGTTGGTCATATATCCGCCGTAGCTTCCTCCGGTCACGCCGATCCGCGCCTCATCGATAAATCCGAGCGATACGGCGTAGTCGGTAAACGCCATCAGATCCTCATAGGCAATATCGTCCCATGCTCCTTCCTGATAATCACTGCCATAGCTGATGCTTCCGTGCGGGTCGCACCAGATGACCGCCATCCCTCTGGCCGAAAGATAGAAAAATTCAAACCACCAGTCAAACGGATAGACACATTCCGGCCCGCCGTGGATGTCGAGAACAGCCGGGTATTTTTTTCCTTCCTCAAATCCCGCAGGCTTTAAGATCCAGCCATGGATCTTGGATTTTCCGTCGGGCGAGGGAACCAGTACTTCTTCCGCTTTCGGAAGCGCCACTTCTTCCATCCAGCTATTGTGCCGGGCAATCAGCCGCTTCTCTCCTGTTTCATCGTACAGATAGAGGTCGGCGATGTGTTCGGGATTTCCTTCGACACAGAGAACTTTTCTTTCCGCTACGTCAAATCCGTTGACACAGACCCTTTCGCCGGTCAGCAGCTTTGTCTCGCCGTTTTCGAGGTCGAGCGAGTAAACGCCGGTCGAGCCGCAGTGGATCGATTCAAACAGGAGCTTTCCGCCGACCCGTTTTGCCGGATCACTCGGGTAGCCGTAGGCGGTATGTCCGGTGACCATCGCCCCCGGCCCCCAGCATACCTTCTCGTCAAACGCAACCGAAACCGGTTTGTCCTTTTCGCTTCCGGTTTTATAGAAAGCGCCGTGGAAATCCGTATCGCTCATGTAATACCCGGAGTAAAGAACGCTTCCGTCTTCCATCCATACCGGCATTTCATCCAGACCGATGATGTTTTCGGTTCGATCCTCTCTGGCTCCGTCGAGGGTATAGACGCTGATCTCGCCCCGATTTTTCTTCCATCCGCCGTGGGGATACCGCCAGCAGGCGATCTTCTCTCCATCCGGAGAAAAGACCGGCTTGCGGTGGTGGACGTTTTCATAAGTAAGAAGCTTCTCTTCGCCGCTTTCGGTAAAGACGACGCCGATCTGAGAAAGGCTTCCGTCCGGGATTCCGTATGTTTCGTCAAATTTATACATGACCTCGGTGATATGGATCGGTGCGCGGTCTTTGGCTTTCTGCCAGTCGACGCGCGAAACCCCGGAAAGTTCTTCCAGAGCATTGTCCTCTTTGTCGCCCGGGGCGGTTCCTTCCATCCAGAGAGGCGCTTCAAAGGCAAGCGCTTTTCCGTTTTCTGCGACCGAGAACCAGCTGATCCCGTGACGAAGATGGGTGAGTTTTTTCCGTTCGCCGTCCTTCAGCGCCCAGATCTGGAAAACGCCCGGATTTCCTTCGTCCGAAAGGAAATAAACGGTTTTTCCGTCGGGAGAAAAGCGGGGGAGCATCTGCTGAAAATCGCCTTCAAAAAGCGCTTTTGCTTTGGACATTCCGGACGGATCGGCCTTCCAGATTTTTCGGATGAATGTTCCGGTATTCCGATCGCCGGTCGAAACGACATACAGCGCCGTTTTCCCACAGGGTGAGAGCGCCGGTGAGGAGAGATATTCGACCTGTAAAAGATCGTCTATCTGCAGGGGACGTTTATTGGTCATATGGATCGTGTCCTTTCTTATAGTATCTTTGAGCTCTTTCAGCGGATAAATTCATGAATATCCCGGTCAAGCTGCTCGGCGGATTCTTCACCGAGGTAAGCCATGTGTCCCGATTCATATTCGATCGCCGTGACCCGTTCCATCGGAAGGGAGGACTGATTCAGCGTATAGCGTACATTTCCCGGTACGGTTACGAGATCGAAAAGTCCCGTTCCGAAGAAAAGACGCATACTCCCGTTTCGGCGCATCGCGTTTTCGAGACTTGCGAGGGGCGCACGGTTTGACTGATAGTTCCAGCGTCCGTTGACCGAAAAGCTGATGGCAGTATAGACACTTTCCGGAAGTTCCAGCTCTCCGCGCAGCAGATTCATCCCGCCGATAAACGCGGGCGTATACATACCCATCGCCGGATCTTCCGCGACCGGATCGATCATCCCCGGCATCGGGAAGTTTCCGGGCTTTCCGACCCCGTCCATCAGATACCGTCCGTCGTAAGCGCCCGCTTCCTTTCCGGGAAGAACGCTTCTTCTGAACTGGTCGAGGGTGTATCTCAGCTTTCCGGCTTTCAGGACAGGCGCGGGAATATGAAGGAGTGAGGAAAGGGTCTGTGCAGTTTCATCCTGCTTTTCCTCCGGAAGCGCGTTTCCAAGGAAGAGCGCGGTCAGATATTCCGGAGCAAAATCCCATGCCTTTTCGGCGGCTTCTCTGGGAGAAACGCCCGATTCCGGATGGTGATAGGCGGCCGTTGCGGCACAGCAGAGAAGGTTCCGCACGCTTTCCTCCGCCGGAGGCTTTCCGACAACGCCCGGTTCGGTGGTAAAAGCCGTGCCGAGGAAAAGAATGCCCGAAAGGGAGATCGAGACCTGACGCTGCTGACTGGAGAACGGGCCGCCCATCAGCGCGTCCGCAAGCGCAGGTGCGCGAACTGTGCCATAGCTTTCGCCTGCGAAATAGATCGGCGCATTGGCTCTTCCGTGGCGGATCATCCATTCTTCGATAAAGAGCGCGAAAGCGTGCGCGTCTCCGTCGGTCGAGTAGAATTCAGCCGCCGTGCTTTCATCCGGCTCATGGGAGAATCCTGCGCCGGGTGGATCCATCAGAACGATGTCGCAGATGTCGAGCGGGCAGTGAGGGTTGTCCTCCAGCCGGTAGGGAGGAACCGTCTGCGGGCGGATCGGATCTTCGAGATGGATCCGTCTCGGCCCGAACAGCCCCAGATGCAGCCAGACAACGCCGGAGCCGGGGCCGCCGTTGGTGACAAATAAAACCGGACGTTCGGGATCTCCGTTTTCCATCAGGTAGGTAAACGCGGTGATCTGCGCGCTGCCTGAAAATTCCGCTGTTTCAAACTGCGCGGTATAATCGACTGTTTCTCCGCGGAGAACGATCGATTTTTTCTGCGGAGAGGTCTGTGTAAGGGAAATAAGCTGCATAAAAACTCCTCTTTCCTTAAATAAAGCCGCAAAGAGACAACCGTTGCCCGGCTGCCTCTTTGCAGATCGTGATTATAAAGTGTTTTTCTCGATCTTTCCGTCCTTGATGACAAGTTTTACATGGTCGGCGTGGGTGAGGCAGAAAATATCCTCCAGCGGATTTCCGTCAACAATAACGATGTCCGCCAGTTTCCCGGCCGTCAGGCTTCCGATCGAATCCTCCATACCCATAACGGCGGCGGCGTTGATCGTACCGGCACGAACCGCTTCCATCGGGGTCATGCCCGCGCGGGTCATGGCTTCGAACTCCCTGCCGTTTTCCAGATAGGGGGTGTTCTTCGAGTTGGAATAATCGGTGCCGAGTGCAATGCGGATGCCCGCTTTTCTGGCCATTGCAATCGTTTTCTTATTGGCTTCCGCGCACATGACCGCTTTTTCGTGCATCCAATCGGGAAGCCCGGGAATATTGGCAACGCCGAGCGAGACCGAAAGGGTCGAGACGAGGAACGCACCTGTTTCCGCCATCAGATCGATCTCTCTCTGGGTCAGCATAACGCCGTGCTCGATACAGCTTACCCCGGCAAGAAGCGCCTGATAGGCGCCTTCGTATCCGGTGCAGTGGGCACAGACGTAGCTGTGGTGGCGCTTGGCTTCTCCGACGATCGCCCGAAGCTCTTCCGGAGAGAACTGAACGTCATCCACCCGGTCGGTCGGCGAGGAAACGCCGCCGGTCGCACAGATCTTGATAAATTTCGCGCCCATCCTAAACTGTTCCCGAACCGCCCGCACGCAGTCGTCCGGCCCGTCGCAGAGCATCGAAAGATGATCGTGGGCGTTATAATATTCTTTGGTCATCTGGGGATACATATCAACGTGTCCCGAGGTAATGCCGAGAACTTTCCCGCCGGGAACGATACGCGGGCCGCGGATGGCTCCGCGCTCTACGCCTCGCGAAAGGAAAAGCCCCGCTTCACTCATATCGCGGATGCCGGTAAAGCCTGCGTCAAGGAGCAGTCCGATCTGATGGACGCCGCCGATCAGCTGGTCGCCGAAAAGCCCGCCGTTTGCAAAAGATCCCGCGTCCTCATCGCCGGTCAGATGTGCGTGCACGTCGATAAAACCGGGAAGGATGCTTCCGTCCTCGCAGCTGAACCGTTTGGCTCCTTCCGCATCCGGGCAGTTTTTCGCCGGACCGGCATAGACGATTTTGTTTCCTTCAATAAGAACGGCTCCGTCCTCAACAGGCGTGTCGGAAAGCGGGTCGATCAGCCGACCCTGCAGGTAAATTTGATCCATCTTGCACTCCTTCCGCCGCGAGAAGCTTCTCCGGCAGTTTCTTTCTTGGAATCAGTATAGCAAATGAAAGAGTTAATGTCAACGATTTGTTGAAAATGAAATTTTCGGTTTTCAAATATTGCAAAAACAAATAAAAATATGCAGGATATCCGGCAAAATAGCCAAAAATTCTGCATGAAACAAAAAAGCGGGAGAAAAGTCTTGACAGTTTGTTGCAAAATGTTTATGATAAGAATATCATTTGAGAATTTTATCGGTGTAAAGCATTGTAGCAGATATGCAAAAACGCTTTACACGGAGAAATAAAAGAGAGGGGAATCTTTATCATGAAAAAATTGACCGTATTTGCCCTTGCTGCCGCTCTTGCGGCCGCGAGCTTTGCCTCCTGCGGTACCTATACCGATACCGACAGCTCCTCTGCCGGTTCGTCCTCTGAGGCGAGCGCTTCCGAATCCTCCGCTGAATCCGGCGAAGCTTCTTCCGAAGAGACCTCCGGCTCTACGGCTGATGAGTTTACGATCATCGCCACTCAGCCCAATACCCTGAACATGATTCAGTCCACTTCCAACCTCGACAACTATGCCTTCTACCTGACTCAGGAGATGCTGTTCAGACCTTACGACGGCGTTTATCAGCCGGAAGTTGTCGATACCTGGGAGGTTGACGACACCAACACCGTTTTCACCTACCACCTGAAAGAAACGACCTGGTCGGACGGCACCCCGATCACCGCTGAGGATTTTGCCTACTATCTGACCGCTCAGCTTGATCCGAACAACGGCTCCGCAAATGCCGCGTTCCTGATCGATACCTACGGCTTCCTGAATGCGGAAGCCTATAACAACGGCGAGTGCGACGTAAGCGAAGTCGGTATCAAGGCACTGGATGACTACACCCTTGAGCTGACCCTTGAGACTCCGAATGCCGACTTTGACGGCACCAACATCAAGGTTTATCCTCTGGACGCGGATTTCGTTGCCGAGCAGGGCGAAGCTCTCGGTGGCACCGTTGATAACTATATGAGCTCCGGCCCCTACGTCCTTTCCGAGTGGGTCTACGATTCCTACCTGACCTACACCAAGAACGACAAGTGGCTCAACTCCGATTCCCAGTATCCGGTTGAGACGGTCAAGATGATCCAGGCTACCGACGCCAACACCTCTACTTCGATGTTTGAGGGCGGCGAAGCCGATGCGATCCTTACGGTCGGAAACGATTACCTGGATATCCTCTCCGATTATCTGGTCGAAGATGTTTTCTCCGGGACTAAGGGCGTTCAGTTCAACACCTACGGTCAGGGCGACGAAGCAAAAGCCGCGCTTCTTTCCAACAAGAACTTCCGCATGGCAATGTCCTATGCGCTTGACCGTGAAGCAATCGTCGCGGCCGTTGACCGCAGCGGCATCGCGATCAACCGCTATAACTACGGCGATATGGCCGGTAAGGAAGTTGACAGCAAGTTCGCCGATGATTTCTCTGTCGAAACCGTTCCGATGAACGGCGACGCCGATAAGGCAAAGGAATACCTTCAGGCGGCTCTGGACGAGCTGGGCTACGCTTCGGTTGATGAACTGCCCGCCCTGTCCTACCTGACCTTTGAAAACGACTCCTACCGTCTGATGGCGGAGACGCTGGTTGACCAGTGGAAGCAGGTTCTCGGTCTGACCAACATCACCATCGACCTCAAGCCCATCCCCGACGCGATTCAGAGCATGATGAGCTATCAGTACGACCTCTACTACACCTCTCTGAGCGGCGGCGAGACTCCTTCCACGTTTGCAAAATACTGGATCACCGGCGGTGCGGTCAACGACGTCACCGGTTCCGGCATGAGCCTGTTCAGCAACGAGGAATACGACAGCCTCATCAAGTCCACCTCGACTGAGTTTGACCGTGCGAAGCGTATGGAAGACTACGCGAAAGCCGAGCAGATCTTTATTGACGAAGGTCCCCTGATCCCGATCGAGACCGGCGTCAACTACGCCGCTGTTGCCGATTATGTCGATGGCTTTGTTTACAACTCCTTCGACGACGCGATCGAGCTTGACCACCTGAGCGTCAACAAATAATTTTTCCCGACTGTACAAAGCGGTACCGTTTTCAGCGGTGCCGCTTTCCCTTCATTCGGCGTTTTTCATTTGCAATAAGGAGATGATCCCTCTGAGAAAGTACATCCTCAAGAGACTGCTGATTTCGGTCGTCACCATCTGGCTGATCGTCACGGCCTGTTTCTTCCTGCTCCGCCTTCTTCCAGGAAATCCCTTCGCGTCCACGACCCTGATGACTCAGGATACGCTTGACCGTATGATGGCCTATTATGGGCTGGATCGTCCGCTCTGGGAACAGTACGTTACTTACCTGAAAAACCTTCTCCACGGCGATTTCGGCTATTCGCTCAAATACGCCGGCCGAAGCGTCAACTACGTTATTGCCACGACCTTCCCGATTTCGGCACAGCTTGGCCTTCAGGCGCTGACCTTCGGCATCCCAATGGGGCTGCTCCTCGGCATTATTGCCGCAAAGCGCCGCGGACACGCTTCCGATCGGGCCATCAACGTTTTTATCATCGTCTGCACCGCCGTTCCTACCTTTATTATTGCGGCACTTTTACAGTATCTGCTCTCGGTCAAGCTCGGACTTCTCCCTGTCGCTCAGTGGAAGAGCTTTAAGCATACGATCCTTCCGACCTTATGTCTTTCGCTCGGAACGGTTTCCGGATATGCCCGCAGTATGCGCACCCTGATGCTGGAGGTTGACCGTCAGGACTACCTCAAGACCGCAAAGGCCAAGGGTCTGGGAAACGTCCGGATCGTTGTTTTCCACCAGATCCGAAACGCGATCATCCCGATGATCACCGGTATCGGAACCGAGATCGCCGGTATGCTGATGGGCTCATATGTTATTGAAAAGATCTTCTCGATTCCCGGCATGGGCGCCTATTTTGTGACCTCGATCCAGGGCCTTGACTATACGATGGTCATGGGTCTGGTCATTTTCCAGGCGGTCATCGTTGTTGCCGCAAACTTTATCGTCGATCTGCTGTACGGCGTGGTCGATCCGAGAATCCGCGTAGCATAAAGGAGGTGTCGTTTGATGGAAAAAGAAAAAGTTTATGCCGACGGCATCTCTCCGTCGGAATTTGCCCCGGTTGATCGTTCCAAACTGGATACCGATCAGATCGTCCGTCCGAGCGTCAGCTACTGGAAAAGCGTCTGGCGCCGGATCAGGCAGGATAAGATGGCAATCTTCTGCACCGTTTTGCTGCTTGTCCTGATTCTGATGGCAATTTTTGCCCCCGTTTTTTCGCCGTATGAGTACGACCGGACGAGCCTTTTGGAAGGTAACTTAAAGCCCTCCGCCGCTCACTGGTTCGGTACCGATTCGGCGGGACGCGACCTCTGGACAAGAGTCTGGGTCGGTGCGCGTGTTTCGCTGGCGGTCGGCTTTATCGGCGCGATCCTTCCCTTTATCATCGGTATGTTTGTCGGTTCGGTCGCCGGTTGGTTCGGCGGTTGGGTCGATATGGTCATCATGCGGCTGATCGATATCGGTATGTGCATTCCCTCGATGATCTATGTCATCCTGATCCTCGTTTACTTCGGCGGCGGTGCAAAGGCCATTATCATCGCTCTCGCCGTTATGAACTGGATGGGGCCGGCGCGCGGCTACCGCGGACGTATCCTCCAGTTCAAAAACCGTGAGTTTACCCTGGCGGCTCAGACCCTCGGCGCTTCGCCGATGCGGATTATCTACCGCCACATCCTTCCGAACATTCTCGGAAACATCGTCATTTCGCTGACCAGCTTCGTTCCTGCCGCCATCTTTATGGAAGCGAGCCTTGCCTTTATCGGCCTTGGCATTTCGCCTCCGATGACCTCTTTAGGACAGCTGGCTTCCGACGGCGCCGGAATGTACCGGACACAGTTTTACCAGTTCATCATTCCTTCTCTCGTCATCAGCCTGATTATCTTCTCCTTCTTCATGCTGGGCAACTGCCTGCGCGACGCGCTTGATCCGCAGCTCCGGGACGAGATGAGCACCTCTGCTCTCCGCCGCAGAAAACGCGCGGAAAAGGAAGCCGCCAAACAGGAGAAAGCATCCGCAGGAAAGGAGACCGCCTGATGAATGAACATCTTTTGGAAGTAAACGGTCTGCACGTTTCCTTTGATACCTACGCGGGCGAAGTCAAAGCCGTGCGCGGCGTTGACTTTTACCTGGACGGCGGGGAGACGCTTGCGATCGTTGGCGAATCCGGCTGCGGAAAGTCGGTCACCGTCCAGACGATCATGCGCTTAAACCCCGAACCCCCCGCAGCCATCCGCGGCGGAAGCATCCTTTATAAAGGCGAAGACCTGACCAAAAAGACCGATAAGGAGATGCGCGCCTACCGCGGAAAAGAGTTCTCGATGATCTTCCAGGATGCGATGACCTCTCTAAACCCCGTTTCCCGTATCGGCCGTCAGATGAGCGAAGCGATCCGCATCCACGAAAAAGACGTGACCCGCGAAGAGGCGAAAGCCCGCGCAATCGAAATGCTCGGAAAGGTCGGACTGTCCAATCCCGAGACCGTCTACCGCCGCTATCCCCATACCCTTTCGGGCGGTCAGCGTCAGCGCGTCATGATCGCAATGGCGCTCTGCTGCCACCCGTCGATCCTTCTGGCAGACGAGCCGACGACCGCACTGGACGTTACGACGCAGGCTCAGATCTTAAAGCTGATGAAGGACATTCAGAAGGATACCGGCTGCGGCATCATCCTGATTACCCATAACCTCGGCGTCGTCGCCCGTATGGCGGAGCGCGTCGCCGTCATGTACGCCGGCCAGATCGTGGAAAAGGGTGCCCTCTCGGACATCTTTTATCATCCCAAGCACCCGTATACATGGGGACTGCTCGGCTCGATGCCGGATATGCAGGAAAGCCGCTCGACCCGCCTGACGGCGATTCCCGGTTCGCCGCCCGATCTGTTTGCCCCGCCCAAGGGCTGTGGATTTGCACCCCGCTGCCCCTATTGCATGGAAGTCTGTCTGTCGCACGCCCCCGGAGAAACGCCGGTGGCTCCCGGTCACACCTCCCGCTGCTGGCTGCTGGACGAACGTGCGGGAAATCATGTAAAACCCCCGGTCGGAAGAGACGCTGAGCTTGTGACCGAAGAGATGAAAGCTTATCGTGAAAGTATTGCGGAAGGAGGAAAGGAAAATGTCTGAGGAAAAAGCAGTACAGACCCGTTCCCAAGATCAGCAGCCGCTGATCCGGGTCGAGCATTTGAAAAAGTATTTCCAGGTTGCCCGAGGAAAGGTTCTCCACGCCGTTGACGACGTTTCCTTTTCAATCCCCCGCGGAACAACGCTCGGACTGGTCGGAGAATCCGGCTGCGGAAAAACGACCGTCGGCCGTACACTGGTTCGCCTTTACGAGCCGGACGGCGGAAAGATCCTCTTTGATGGGGAGGATATTTCCAAGGTTCGCGGAAAAGAGCGCCGGGAACTGACCCGCCGGATGCAGATGGTTTATCAGGATCCGTACGCTTCCTTAAACCCTTTCTTCACCGTCGGCGAGATCATCACCGAGGGCTTGGAGATTCACGGCATCGGTTCGGATAAAAAAGAGCGGATGGAGATCGCCTATGACCTTTTGGAAAAGGTCGGCCTTCACCGGGAACACGCCAACCGCTTCCCGCACGAGTTCTCCGGCGGTCAGCGTCAGCGCGTCGGTCTGGCCCGTTCGCTTGCCGTCAACCCCGACTTTATCGTCTGCGATGAAGCGATCTCGGCGCTGGATGTTTCGGTTCAGGCTCAGATCGTCAATATGCTCGTCGATTTTCAGCAGTCGATGGGGCTGACCTATCTCTTTATTGCACATGACCTTTCGATGGTTCGCTATATTTCCGACCGGACAGCGGTTATGTACTTAGGCTCTCTGGTTGAGATCGGAAACGTGAGCGATATTTATTCTCACCCGGCGCATCCCTATACCCAGGGGCTTCTGCAAGCCGTTCCGGTCGCCGACCCCGACTATGAAAAGGCGAGAAGCGGGGAGACGGTCATGGCGGGCGAGGTCGCAAGCCCAATCAATCCCGGCCCCGGCTGCCGTTTTTGCAGCCGCTGCCCCCGCGCGACCGAGCGCTGCAAAAACGAGACTCCGATTCTGCGCGATCTCGGCGGCGGTCATATGGCTGCCTGCCATAATCTGTAACATCGGGGCTTCCCGATGTGGGAAAGGAAAGAAATATAGGACTTATGAAATACGACTTTGATACCCGCGTGGATCGGAAGAACAGAGGAAACTTAAAGGAACTGATGTTCACGCCCGACGCGGTGCGTAAAAAGGGCGTGGTCTGTTTTTCCGGCGCAGAGTTTGAGTTCAAGACCGCCCGCCCAGTCATTGACGCCGTAAAGGAAGCGGCGGAGAACGGGCTGTTCGGTTTTACCGTTGCCGATCAGAATTATTACGATCATATTCTCTGGTGGATGAAAAACGTCCGCGGCGTGACGCTTGAAAAGGATTGGATTCTTCCGGTTCAGGGCACGATCTTCTCAGCCGCGACCTCGATCCGTCTCTTTACCGAAAAAGGGGAGGGGATCATCGTCCCGACCCCTGGCTACAACCGCTATGAACAGGCGGCGAGACGGCTCGGACGGAAAACGACCTTTGTTCCGGTCAGAAGCGACTGTTCTCTTGACCTTGCGGAACTGGAAAAAGCGATGCAGTCTCCTTCCAATAAACTGCTGTTCCTCTGCAACCCCAATAACCCGACCGGAAAGATCATTTCCCGCGAGACCCTTCGGGAGATTCTGGCGCTCGCCCGCCGGTACGGTACCGCCGTCTGGTGCGATGAAATCTTTGCGGATGTTGATCTGACGGGAAAAGGCGTTCCGATGCTGGCGGATCTGGCGGAAGAGAACGACTGTGTCATCAGCGTCTTTTCGATGGGAAAGACCTTCTCGTTTACCGGCGTCAACCACGCTCATGTGGTCATCAAAAACGCCGCTCTTCGCGAAAAGTATCAGGCGCAGCGGGATGCCGACCATTTCGGAAGCATCGATCCGATGGCGTATGCGGCGCTCTGCGGCGGATATACCCCGGAAGGGAAGGAATGGCTGGAAGAGATGATTTCGGTCATCCAGTCGAACAACGAAACGGTCGCTTCCTTCTTTGCTGAGCATATGCCGGCGGTCAAGGTCAATCAGCCGGAAGCCGGTTATGTTTTGTGGTTGGACTTTACCGGGCTGGGGCTGACGGAAGAAGAGCTTTTCCGCTTTCTTTCTGAGGAAGCGTACTTCTGCTGCGATCCGGGTAAGGAGTATTACGGCGCGCCCTGTATGGCGAGAATGTGCACCGCCGTTCCGCCCGCTGAACTTGAGCGCTGTCTGTCGCTGCTTCTGGATGCGGCGAGAGCCAGAGGCCTGGCGTAACTTTTAGGGGAATCTCCTTTGCGGGAGGTTCCTTTTTTGCTATTTTTTGGGCTCTGCCGGTGGCAGAACAACTGGGATCGAAACGCTTCGGAAGCCGTGAGAATGAGTGCATATCGATTTCCCGTGCAAGCCTTATTTTCCTTTGCTCTGCGCAAAGGAAAAACATGGAGTTTCGACTTGCCGGTCAGAACGACCGGTATTTTCTCAATCCCTTTTCGGGTTTCGAAAACCGTCAAAACTCCCGCGTGAGTAAAAAATAATTCTGTCCCTTCGATCTCTGCAATCCCTTAAAAAGGATTGATCTAAACTTTTTGCTTTTGATAAAAAACAGGTTTTATTAGAAAAGTCGGGATAAATTCACATTTTTTCTTAATTTTCCGCTGTACAATTTTCAACCAAAATGCTATAATTAATGTTGCGAAACAAGTTTCGCGAACGCTGCCGCAAGGTATAATGTTGGTAACCAATATAAAAGTTAGGAGTGCCGCCATGGATGAAATCAAGTCGCCAAAAAAGCCATTGATCTTTTACTATATCATTGTGATGGCTATTTTACTCCTCTTAAACCTTTTTGCCGTCCCAAAAATGATGCAGATGAGCATCACCGAAGTGGACTACGGAACCTTTATGACCATGACCGAGAATAAGGAGATCGGCCAGGTCGAGATCGAGGATAACCAGATCCTTTTTACCGACCAGTCGGGCGATAAGATCTATAAGACTGGTCTGATGGACGACCCGGGGCTGACCGAGCGTCTGTACGATTCCGGCGCGAAGTTCTCGAGCGAGATCGTTGAACAGGCGTCTCCTATTGCGAACTTCCTGCTGACATGGGTTTTCCCGGTCGTTCTCTTTGTCGTTGTCGGTCAGCTTGTGAGCCGCTACATGATGAAGAAGATGGGCGGCGGCAACAACGCCATGTCGTTCGGCATGGGCAAGTCTAACGCCAAGGTTTATGTAAAGTCCACCACCGGCATCAAGTTTGCCGATGTGGCGGGTGAGGACGAAGCCAAAGAAAACCTGATGGAGATCGTCCAGTATCTCCATGATCCGAAGAAGTACACCGACATCGGCGCTTCCATGCCCAAGGGCATCCTGCTCGTAGGCCCTCCCGGCACCGGTAAGACGATGCTCGCCAAGGCGGTCGCCGGCGAATCCGATGTTCCGTTTTTCTCGATCTCCGGATCGGAGTTTGTCGAGATGTTCGTTGGTATGGGCGCATCCAAGGTTCGCGACCTCTTTAAACAGGCGAAGGAAAAGGCTCCCTGTATCGTCTTTATCGACGAGATCGACGCTATCGGCAAAAAGCGCGATGGTCAGTTCTCCGGAAACGATGAACGCGAACAAACCCTGAACCAGCTTCTGACCGAGATGGACGGCTTTGAGGGCAACACCGGCGTCATCATTCTCGCCGCGACCAACCGCCCTGATTCGCTTGACCCGGCGCTGCTCCGCCCCGGCCGCTTTGACCGCCGGGTTCCGGTCGAGCTTCCCGACCTCAAGGGCCGCGAGGAGATCCTGAAGGTTCACGCCCGAAAGGTTCGCGTCGATATGAGCATCGACTACAACATCATCGCCCGTATGGCGTCCGGCGCGTCCGGTGCCGAGCTTGCGAATATCGTAAACGAAGCGGCGCTCCGTGCCGTTCGAGACGGAAGAAATCTTGTTACCCAGTCCGACCTTGAGGAAAGTATCGAGGTCGTTATCGCCGGCTACCAGAAAAAGAACGCGATCCTGACCGATAAAGAGCGGAAGATCGTCTCCTATCACGAGATCGGCCACGCTCTCGTCTCCGCCCTCCAGTCCCACTCTGCCCCCGTCCAGAAGATCACGATCATTCCCCGTACCTCCGGTGCGCTCGGCTATACGATGCAGGTCGATGAAGGAAACCATTACCTCATGACCCGCGAGGAGCTTTTTGACCAGATCGCGACCCTGACCGGCGGCCGCGCGGCGGAGGAGGTCGCTTTCGGTTCGATCACGACCGGCGCCTCCAACGACATCGAAAAAGCCACAAAGATCGCCCGCGCGATGCTGACCCAGTACGGCATGAGCGAGGAATTTGATATGGTTGCCCTCGAGACGGTCAATAACCAGTACCTCGGCGGCGATACCTCTTTAGCCTGCTCGGCCGACCTTCACGGCGACATCGACCGCAAGGTTATCGCCCTCGTCAAGCAGCAGCACCAGAAAGCGATCGACCTTCTGACCTCCCACCGCGAAAAGCTGGACGAGCTTGCGAACTACCTCTATGAGAAAGAAACGATCACCGGCGAAGAGTTCATGGAGATCCTGAACCGTCCCTCCACGGATCCCGCGCTCTCCCTGACCGAATGATTTCCGCCTGCCGTATTCTGAAACGAAACGGCAGGTTTTTTCTTTATGGAATTTATCCAGATCCACATATGAATGATTGTGCATATTTTCATATCGATTTCCTTGACAAAGCATTCAACGAGTGATAATATGAATACATGAACAGTGATTCATATGTTATAGGAAAGGAGATTCCCTCATGGCAATCGATGAGATCGAGCATTGCGAGCAGAGCCACTGCCACCCCGATTTCGCTAAAAAGATCGACAGTATGATGCCGGACGAAGATCAGCTTTATGATCTGGCGGAGTTGTTTAAGATCTTCGGCGATTCGACAAGAGTGCGAATCCTGTATCTGCTTCTGGAATCGGAGATGTGCGTGTGCGATATTGCCCAGTGCCTTTCGATGAACCAGTCCGCGATTTCCCATCAGCTTCGGGTGCTGAAAAACGCCGACCTGATCCGCTTCAGAAGGGAAGGAAAGACGGTTATCTATTCGCTGGCCGATGACCATGTTCGAATGATTCTCTCCTGCGGCATGGAGCATATTCTCGAAAAATAAGAAAGGATGCATCATCATGAAAAAGACCTATAAAATCGACGTTGACTGCGCAAACTGCGCCAACAAGATGGAAGAAGCCACGAAAAAGACCGAGGGCGTAAAAGACGCGACTGTAAACTTTATGGCGCTGAAGATGATCGTTGAGTTCGACGAGGGCGCTGTTCCTGCCGAAGTCATGAAAAACGTCCTGAAAAACTGCAAGAAGGTCGAAGACGACTGCGAGATCTATCTGTAATCGAACGGAAGGTAAAAGGCGCTCAGAGATCTGCGGCGCCTTTTCTTATGAGGAGGTTCGTTTCGTATGAATAAAAAACAGAAAAAGGTGCTGATCCGGATCATTGTCTCCGCGTCTCTTCTGGTTCTGCTGAATTTTATTCCGGTCACCGGGATTCTTCGCGGCGTGCTCTACCTGATCCCGTATCTGGTCATCGGCTACGACATCCTGATTAAGGCCGCGAAAGGCATCAAAAACCGCCAGCCCTTTGATGAAAACTTCCTGATGGCAATTGCAACGATCGGTGCCTTCACGATCGCCGTCTACGAAAAGAGCGGGGACTTTAACGAAGCGGTCGCCGTTATGCTCTTCTATCAGATCGGCGAGCTTTTCCAGAGCTATGCGGTCGGTAAGAGCCGCCGCAATATCAGCGAACTGATGGACATCCGCCCCGATTATGCGAATCTCGAAGCTGAGGACGGAACCCTTTCTCAGGTCGATCCCGACGAGGTGGAGATCGGTTCGATCATCGTCGTGAAGCCGGGCGAAAAGGTTCCGATCGACGGTGTGATCGTCGAAGGCACCACCACCTTCAATACCTCTGCTTTGACCGGCGAAAGTGTCCCGCAGGATGCTGCTCCCGGAAATGAGGTCATCAGCGGCTGCATCAACCTGACCGGCCTGGTCAAGATCCGCACGACCAAGGAGTTCGGCGAATCGACCGTTGCGAAGGTTCTTGAACTGGTCGAAAACGCAAGCTCCCGTAAATCCCGTTCGGAAAACTTCATCTCCAAGTTTGCCCGCATCTATACCCCCGCTGTCTGCTACAGCGCGCTCGCCCTTGCGATCCTTCCTCCGGTTGCCCTGCTGCTGATGGGAAAAGCGCCCGGTTGGGATGTATGGATCTACCGTGCGCTGGCCTTCCTTGTAACGAGCTGCCCCTGCGCGCTCGTCATCTGCATCCCGCTTTCCTTCTTCGCCGGTATCGGCGGCGCCAGTAAAGCGGGCGTCCTCGTCAAGGGAAGCAACTATATGGAAACCCTCTCTGAGGTCAGAACGGTCGTCTTTGATAAAACCGGTACCATGACCGAAGGCGTCTTTGAGGTCGCCGGTGTTCACCACAGCACGATCGAAAATGAAAAGCTATTGGAATACGCGGCATTGGCCGAGAGCTTTTCGACCCACCCGATCAGTGTCAGCCTCCGGAAGGCTTACGGAAAAGAGATCGACACCTCCCGCGTTTCGGATGTCAAAGAGATCGGCGGTCACGGCCTGACCGCTTTGGTTGACGGCGTTTCGGTCGCTGTCGGAAACAGCAAGCTGATGGATCAGCTCGGCGTTCCTTCGATCGAATGCCGGAGCGTCGGAACGGTTGTTCACGTTGCCCTCGACGGAAAATACGCCGGCCATATCCTGATCGCCGACCGGGTCAAACCGGACGCAGAGAAAGCGATCCGCGCCCTGAAACGGTGCGGTGTTCATAAGACGGTCATGCTGACCGGCGACCGGAAGGCGGTCGGTGAACAGGTCGCCCGCCGGCTCGGGATCGATGAGGTTTATACCGATCTTCTCCCGGAGGATAAGGTTACGAAGGTCGAACAGCTTCTCGCTTCCGAAAAGAGCCATAAAGAGAAACTCGCCTTTGTCGGCGACGGTATCAATGATGCTCCGGTTCTCTCCCGTGCGGACATCGGTATCGCGATGGGCGCGCTCGGTTCGGACGCCGCGATCGAAGCGGCGGACGTCGTGCTGATGGACGACAACCCCTTAAAGATCGTCAAGGCAATCAAAATCTCCCGCAAGTGCCTGCGGATCGTCTACGAGAACATCTACTTCGCGATCGGCATCAAGCTCCTCTGCCTGCTTCTGGTTGCGATTGGCGCCGCCAATATGTGGGCGGCAATCTTTGCCGACGTCGGCGTCATGGTCATTGCCGTTCTGAACGCCATCCGCGTCCTGAACACCAAAAACCTCTGATTCTAATTAAGAGAGAAACTTTTTCTGAGGAAAAAACACCTTTCCCGTACTATTTCGGGAAAGGTGTTTTTGTTATTCCGTCAGTTTCTTCCGTTCCATCCGTTTGGCTTCCTCGACCGCCCGGAGCACCCGCTGCTGCCCGTTTTCCGAGAGCGCTAAAACGTCCCTCATAAGCTCGCCGCAGCTGTACGCCGGCGTGATCGGGATTTTTTCCAGTTCCATCAGCGGGTCTTTTTCCGCTTCCGCCACCCGCCCGAGCGGAAGGTCGGCGGAAACGTCATAAAACCGCACCAGCTTCTGGAAATACCGGAGCGGAAGCTCCGACTCTCCGTTTTCATACCGCGAGTACTGCTGCTGAGTGATATGGAGAAAGGAAGCGATCTCCCGCTGGGAAAGCCCCTTCTCCTCCCGGAGATTGCGGAAAAACTCCATTATATGCTCCATCACCGGCGCTTTACAATCCGATAGCCCCAGTCGGAAAGGGTCACCGCTCCGTCATACTCTTCCCCGGTCAGAAGATCGACCGAACGGGGGAACGTGACGGTTTTTTCTTCGGGGGAATAGTTGAGGAAGAAGAGGATTTGTTCGCCCTTGTCGTTTCTGGATTCGCGGACGGTCACGCCCGCATCGGCAAATTCCGTTCCGATCCCGGCGCTTTCAAGCGCTTTTTCCATCAGCCGCACCATGACGCTCTCTCCTGCGTGACAGCCGATATAATAGCCGCTTCCTTTTCCGAAATGCGCACAGGTAACAGCGGCGTATTCTTTCCAGTAGGGGTGCTGATACCGTGCGAGAACTTCTGTTTCCGCTTCCGGAATCAGAAGTTCCATAAACGTGTCGGCTTCCGCCCCGTCTGCAAATCCCGCGAGGGTGACTCCTTCGGGGTTGGTAAACTGGGAATAGCTGACGCCGAACGCCTTGGAGAGAATATGGGGCGCTTCGTCGTGATAGACCTTGATATTTTCATCAGCAAACGCCGTCTTAAAGCTCCCGACCAAAACGCCGCCCTGCTCTTCGTATTTCAGAAGCGTTTTCAGAAGTCCTTCGCCCGCCGCATAAAGCGCCGGTACTGCGATCAGCTGATAGCGGGAGAGATCAGCGCCTTCCGGGAGCGAGTCGGCATAGATAAAGTCCACCCCGATGTTCAGCTTAAAGAGCGCTTCATACATCCACCGCACCACGTCGTTATACGAAAGCAGTCCCGGCCGCCCGAATCCCATCCCCATCGGGATGTTGAAATATTTAAGCGAGGTGAGCGCGATATTGCTGATTAAAACGGCGGCTTTGTTTTCCTTGTGCAGCCCGGTCAGAACAGGCGAGAGCTTTTGAAACTCCGCGCCGACCGTTTTCGCTTCCTGATAAACGGCAGAGGGCTTGAAGTCGTGGGACAAAAGCCCCTTCCAGTAGGTCTCGCCCGCGTTGTGAATCGAGTGCCAGTGCCAGTATTCGACCATCTCCGCGCCCGATGCAAGATGGCTCATTGCCTGAAGTCTCAGCTGTCCGGGGAATGGCGTCCACGCCGGGAAGCCCTGCGCTTCGGTTTCAAGTACGAGATAGGGCGCCTGCTTCAGACTCCGGATCTGGTCGCCGAACTGGGCAATCTCGATTCCGGTCAGATGCATCTGCGTCGGATGATAGATGTCGCATCCCGCGATGTCGAGACACTTCGCGACCTGATCGTGATCGACGTCCGGCTGAACGCCCGACGAGCAGCCACGCGAAAAGTCGAAGTCGAGGTTGTGGGTGATGAACTGATCCTCCCGCGCGTACTCTCTCACAATCGCCGCCTGCCACGCGAGAAACTGCGTGACGAGCGACCGCTGGAATTTCTCAAATTCCGCCGCAAAGCTCCCGTTGATCGTCCCGCGTACATCCGGCACGTCCTCCCATGCGTCCACCCGGTTGCTCCAGTAGTCGAACCCGAAGGCGGCGTTGAGCGCGTCGGTCGTGCCGAACTTATCCCGGAGATACCGGACAAACATCCGCTGGACGTTTTCGCCCGCGGTGCCGTAGTATTTGGTTTCGTTGTCGATCTGATAGCCCACGACCGCCGGATGCTGCGCCACATGGTTAATCAGCTTCCGGATCACCCGTTCGCCGTAGAAAAGATAGGCGGGCGAGGTGATGTCCATGATCTGTCTCGCGCCGTAGGGACGCCGGCCGGTCTTGGTGTCCGCCATGATCTCCGGGTGCATTTTATAAAGCCAGGACGGGATCGCATAGGTCGGCGTGCCGACAATAACGTCGATTCCCGCCTCATGCATCTTGTCCAGCACCCGGTCGATGTGGCTGTAGTCAAAGACGCCCGGACGCGGTTCAAGGGTAGACCAGGTCGATTCGGCGATCCGAACGAGATTGATCCCGGCCTCCTTCATCATCTCGATGTCCTTATCCAGCCGCTCGCAGGGCATATATTCATCGTAATAAGCGACGCCGTAATACAGCTTTTTCATCATGTTCTCCCGTTTACAGAGCAAAGGTGTTCATCGAATGGGGCGCAAGCTCCGCCGAGAAGCTCTTGCCTTCTCCTTCAAAGGTAAAGACGCGCGCCCGGTCAAGGGTGTTCTGAACGGTGACAATAATCTCTCCGTCGGGGTTTTTAAACGCCATCGCAGACATATTCCAGTGTCCGCTGCCTTCCAGAACCTTTGCGCCCTCTTTGATGAAGTGGGCATAGTGCTTCATGACATAGAATTCGGGGTTATAGGTGACCTCTTTGGTTTCGGGGTCGATCGTAATCATCGTGTTCTGTCTCCATCCCCAGGTCGATGCTCCGCCCGGCTGAAGGATCATGTTCCAGTAGGTATAAACGCTGACGCCGTACTGGAAATAGTGGCGGACGAGATCAAAAATATAGGCGGCATAGGTCCAGTTGTTGCTTCCGTCGCCGCATTCGTTTTCGGTCTGCATCAGCCCAAGCTCGGGGAAGGTCTCGTGGGTTTTATGGATGACCCGCTGACCGTTCCACTGATACCCGATGCCGGAGATGTACTTTCTCGCGTCGTCGTCAAAAAGGATGTTGTCCACATAGGAGGAATAGAGGTCATTTTGGATCCCCGCCATCGTAAACTCCATCTCGGTCGGCCCGTTGAGGGTTCCGAGCCAGATCTCGGTATCGACCTTTTCTTTTTCAAAATACGGCCCGATATAGTCGCGGATAAAGACGCGGAACTCTTCCGACGACCAGAGGCAGGACGGGAACTTCTGATCGGCGAACGGCTCGTTCTGGATGCAGAGACGGCTGACCTTGACGCCTTCCTTTTCGTATGCGTCAAGGAATTTCCGGAAGTATTCGCAGTAGGCGAGCTGGGTCTTTTCATCCCGCACCAGTCTCCCGTAGTTATAAACGGCGGGCTTTTTCATCCATGCGGGCGGCGACCAGGGAGAAGCAAAGAATTTCATGCCGGGTACTCTCTTCTGAGCCTCGCGGATATAGGGGAGAAGGTACTTTTCATCCCGTTCGATCGAGAATTTCTCCATCCCATAGTCGCCGTCATTTTCATCATGCGAGTACCAGATATCGGCGTAATCGTCCGCGCCGATCGGAATCCGTCCCCAGTTGAATGCGCATCCGTCTTTCCCGAAAAGTGCGTCCAGCACTTCCGCCTGACGCTCCGGTTCAAGTGACGAGAGGGCGATATACCCCAGTTCGTTGAAACATCCGCCGAAGCCCTCGACCGTCTGCTCCTCTTTTCCGGTCAGGGTCAGCGTGTGCTGAGACTTTCCGCATTCGGAAACTTCCTTTTCCTGCCAGCATCTGTTCGGGGTCGTTTCGATCCATTTCATAAAAGTCATCCTTCCTATAACTGTTCGTCAGTCAATATTGTGCACGTACACAAGCTTCTATTCTATATTATACACGATTTCTTTTCCAAATACAATAGTCCGCAGCTTTACTTTACTTTTCTTTTATGCTATAATTCTATATTGTCAAAATTGATGGATTTTTGGAGAGCGGACTTTTCCGAAAAGCGATTTTCGGTTTAGATTATATTTTGGGTCGCTTGGCGGCGACAATTGAAATTGGAACGCTTTTTTAGCTGTGAAAAAGCGTGAATTTCGGTTTCCCATGCAAGCGGAGGGCTTTGCCCTCTCGACAGCTACAAACCTTTAAAAAGGTTTGATCTAAACTCCATGTTTTTCCTTTGCGTGGAGCAAAGAAAAATGAACCATACATAATGACGCCAAAAAATATTTCCCAAGAGGTACTTTATGAACGCAATCAAAGAAAAACTCCCCGGTCTTTTATTCTGCCTGCTGTTGGCCATTCCCTGCTGGCTGCTCGGAAAATGCTTTCCGGTCGTCGGCGGCCCGGTTTTTGGCATCCTTTCCGGTATGATCGTCACCCTTCTTCTGAAGGATAAATCCCGCCTTCAGCCTGGCATCACCTTCGTCTCCAAAAAGGTGCTCCAGTACGCGGTCATCCTTCTCGGCTTCGGAATGAACCTCTCGGTCATCTTCCAGACGGGAAAGCAGTCGCTCCCGATCATCCTCTCGACCATCTCGATCTCGCTGATCGTCGCGTGGCTTTTACATAAGCTGATGCGCGTTCCCGGAAAGATTTCGACCCTGATCGGCGTCGGCTCTTCGATCTGCGGCGGGTCGGCGATTGCCGCGACCGCTCCGGTCATTGACGCGGATGATGATGAAGTCGCGACCGCGATCTCGGTCATCTTTTTCTTCAATATGCTCGCGGCGCTTTTCTTCCCGGTGCTCGGAAGCGCGCTCGGATTTTCGACGGTCAGCGGCGAGTCGTTCGGAATCTTCGCCGGCACCGCCATCAATGATACCTCTTCGGTCACCGCCGCCGCTTCGACCTGGGACGCGCTCTACGGACTCGGAAGCGCGACGCTGGATAAGGCGGTCACCGTCAAGCTGACCCGAACCCTCGCGATCATCCCGATCACCCTCGTTCTCGCCCTCGTCCGCAGCCGCAGGGAGGGAAGCGGCGCAGAGTCCGGGAAAAAGGTGAGCCTGAAAAAGATCTTCCCGATGTTCATCCTCTACTTTGTTCTGGCCTCGATCATTACAACAGCCGCCGTTTCGCTCGGCGTTTCCGCAAGCGTTTTCTCTCCCCTGAAAAATCTGAGTAAGTTTTTTATCGTCTGGGCGATGTGCGCGGTCGGTCTCGGAACCAATATCGTAAAGCTCATTAAAACCGGTGGGAAACCGCTCCTTCTGGGCTTTGGCTGCTGGTGCGGGATCACCGGCGTGAGCCTTCTGATGCAGCATCTCCTCGGTATTTGGTAAATGACATTCTCCCTCTACTTTCCAGTATAGGACATTTTTCTGGATTTGGCAAGAGAAAATCGAAAAAATGTTCGATTTTTTTCAACAATAAACCGCCCCGCTCCTTCCGTGAGAAAAGAGCGGGGCGGTTTATTATTTACGGTTTATCAAAGGAACGATTGCTTACACGCCTTTGTTCGCAGGTCTTAAAACAGGAGCTGCGGAATAGGTCTTTACACGGTCATCGTTGATGACGCCGGCATAGTTCAGGCCGTAAGCGAAATCATACTTGTGGCCGACCGAGTCGGTGTAGCATTCCATATCTCTGGGAGTGTCCTCAGCCTGACGTTCAACATCGTCCATGTTCTTGGGCATCTGGAGAGGAAGCAGACCGGAGGGTTCGTCAACACCGGCGATGATGCGGGCGAGAGCTTCGGAGGAAGCGTTTGCGCCGCCGTAGAGAGAAGCGCCGCAGAAGGTGATCACGATACCGTCAACAGCGGATTCGAACTCATGGAAGCACATGGGCGCACCGGCAAACATGGCAACGACCGAGGGAACGCCCAGTTCTTTCGCCTTTCCTGCCATCTCAAGGATCTGATCCAGCTGGCCTTCGTTGGTGGTGCAGGCTTTATGTCCGAAATAGCTTCTGTTTTCCTTGGTGCCGTCGGGGAGCGTGTCGCCCGAGATCGACTGCTTGCGGACATAGGGACCGTCAGCGACATACGGACGGTACTGGAGCGTCTTGGGAACAAACTCACCGGCTTCGTTTCTGCCGTCCTGCGGGAAGGAGTTGCCGGGTTCCTTGGCGGGGATCAGGACAAGGTCGCAGTCCTTCAGCTCGTCCAGAGTCAGACGGGTGATGTTGGTGCCGTCCACCTTATCGGTCACAACGTCGAAGTACTTGGAAGCGACTTCAAGGCTGATGGGATAGATGACTTCCGGTTCATTCTCGATCAGACCCGCAACGTGGTTGAACGACTTGTAGGGAGCGACGTACAGAGCGGGAATGTAAACTTTCATCCGCTTGGTGGAAGGCTTGATGGCGCCGTTCTCGTTCTTGAGCATGACGACCGCCTTGACCTGAGCCTTGAGAGCCTCAGCCTGCTTGTCCTCGCTGTTGACGTCAGCCAGAGCCGCGTCCTCATCCAGATAAGGATTCTCGAACAGACCGGTCATGAAGTAGCCCTGGAGAAGTCTCTGAGCGGAAACCGCGAATGCTTCGTCCATGACCTCTTTGCCGACCTTTTCGCAGCCGTAGTTGTATGCGTCGATCAGAACCTGAGGATTCGAGCAGCCGCCCATCTGGTCAACACCGGCCATGATGGCGAGGAATGCTCTTTCGCCCGCTTCGACTTCGGGATCTTCGATATGAGCGCCCCAGCCGCAGCTTCTCTTGCCTTCCTTCTTGCCCTCGTTGAGAACCATCCAGTCGGTGCAGACAACGCCGGTAAAGCCGTAGCGGGTTCTGAGCAGCTCTTTGATCTTGTAGTTGGAGAAGCTGGAGCCGACCAGTTCGCCCAGAGAGCCGTCATCGCTGTAAGAGATCGAGTAGGAGCTCATGACCGCGGTCGCAGAACCGGTCTTGCCTTTCAGACTGAATGCGCCGTCTACGAAAGGAATGAGGGAAGCTTCAAAATTGTTGTTGGGATATACGCCGTATTTGCCGCCTTCGAGGTGGGCTTCACGTCCGCCTTCGCCTGCGCCTTCACCGGTCCAGTGCTTGGCCATCGCGGTGACGGAATCTTTGCCCCAGCCCAGATCTTCGCCGTTTTCGCCGTAGGTGCTCTGGAGACCGTCGCAGAACTCACGAACCATATCGCGGGAGAGCGCGGGGTCTTCGCCGAAGGTGCCGTTGTTTCTGAACCAGCGGGGCTCGGTTGAAAGGTCGACCTGAGGAGCGAGGAAGCAGGCGACGCCGAGGTCGCGCAGTTCTCTGGAAATGCTCTTCGCAGCGGTCTTTGCAAGCTCGGGATCGAAGGTCGCGGCAAGGCCGAGGTTGCCGGGCCAGTCAGCGGTGCCCTGACCGTTTCTCGGGTCGGACGCAAAGTAGCAGGGAATACCGAAATCCTTGCCTTCAACATAGCGCTGCATCGCGTTGGACCACTTGATCTGGGTCTCATCGTCCACGCCGCCCATGCCGCAGGAGTTCAGAACGCTTCTCAGATGCTGATCGAGGAAGGTTTTCTGCTCTTCGTTGACTTCCGGCTCGACCTTCATCTGGTGCGCGCTGAAGCACATCAGACCGGCTATCTGCTCGACAGACAGTCTTCTTGCCAGGTCGTTCGCTCTTTCTTCGGGAGAAAGTCTCCAGTCCTCATAAGGAAGAAGCTCGCCGGTCTTTGCCAGATCCTTGAACGCAAAACCGTCTTTTTCGATGATTTTTACGCCGGATTCGGGATCATATGCGAGGGTTTTGCCGCCTTCATTTTCAACAATGTTGAATTTGTAAGGCGTTTTTGTCTCTTTCCACATAATATAGACCTCCTAGTATATCTTTTTTATAAGCAAATCTGCTGACCTTATTATAGAACAAAAAAAAAAGACTGTCAATCATGAGAATGTAAATTCCGTCAGAACTTTCTCTTTCTTTGTTGTATTGGAAAAATCCATTGTTTTCAGCGTGATATTCTGACCATTTATTTCCGACAAAATTCCCGCATAGCTTTTTCCTGCCGGGACAAAATAGGACTGTCGGCGGAACAAACGCCGGCTTTGAATAGATGAAGGACCGCCCGCAGCGGCCGTGAAAAGGTCTGGCGCCCGCCCGGCAGGATTTTTTCAGACAGCGTACACGCCCGCTGCGGCAGGCGCGCCGGTGTTCCGGTACGCCGAATCCCACGGAAAGGAACATGATGTATGAACAGCAATAATCAGATCGTTGTCCCTGAAGCAAAAAACGCGATGGAGCAGTTCAAGATGCAGGCTGCAAGCGAAGTCGGTGTTCCCCTCAAGCAGGGCTATAACGGCGACCTCACCTCCCGTCAGGCCGGTTCGATCGGCGGACAGATGGTTAAGAAGATGATCGAGTCCTACGAAAGCTCCCTCAAATAACCTTCTTTTGCGGCTGATCCGGCCAAAATAAAAAGGTGCGTGCAGATTTTATTTGGTCTGCACGCACCTTTTTTGGTTAAGACAATATTTTTGGCCGCCTAATGGCGACCATGAAAACAGGAACGCCTTTTAGTTGTGAAAAAGAGTGAATCTCGATCTCATTTTCCTTTGTTCTGCGCAAAGGAAAAACATGGAGTTTCGACTTGTCGGTCAGAACGACCGACATTTTCTCAATCCCTTTTCGGGTTTCGAAAACCGTCAAAACTCCCGCGTGAGTGAAAAAACTCTGCCCCCAAAATCTATACCTTAAGCGCCCGTGAAACTTGTTTCACAGCGTTGTAGTCAGCGGGTAAAATTCTCCTTATCGACTTCCATAAGTCCCTTTTCGGTCAGCAGGAGCACCCTGTCTGCGACCTCGCGGATAAAGAGACGGTCGTGTGAAACGGCGATGATTCCGCCGCTAAAGGAAGAGAGGATCTGCCGGATCACCGGGCCGGAAAGAGGAGAAAAGTTTCGGGTCGGTTCGTCCAGCAGCAAAACGTCCGGCTTTTTCCGGATCATCGAAAGGAAGATGAGTTTCCCTTTCTGCCCGCCGGAAAGCTCGGAGATCGAATGGGACATCTCCTCCGGCGTGAATTTGACCGAACCTAAAAAGGTGCGGATCTCGGAGATCTCCTGACGGTCACCATGGTCGCCGGTATTCGACAAAAATTCGACCGGAGTTTGATCGAGTGGAAGCAGATCGGGATAGTTCTGGGGCATATAGGCGGCGCAAAGGTCGTTCCTTTTCAGAAGTTCCCCTGCCAAGAGGCGGATCAGAGTCGATTTTCCCGCGCCGTTCTTCCCGACGATGCAGATCTTTTCGCTTCCGGTCATGTTCATCCGAAGGTCTTTGGCAAGCGTCCGCCCATCGGGAGCGGAAAGAACCGGGAGAGAAAGGTCGATCACCTTCTTGGCCGCGGGGAGGGAGGAAGGGAAAAAGTCCATCCAGATCGCTTCTTCAGTATCCGGCATCTGGGTCATCTCCTGCTGCTGACGCTCAAACCGCTTTCCCATCGAGGTGATCGCGTGCATTTTTCTTTTCAGCATCTTTCCGCCGTGCGGATCGCGGGGAGAAAGACTGCTCATCTCATGGTTCACCCGGTCGCGGATCTGGCGCAGCCGCTCCTGCTGAGCGTCAAAACGCGCTTTTTCATCCCGCGCCATCTGCTCCTGATGATCGAAGGCGCGAAGCCGACGATCCACGTATTCCCGGTATCCAGCTCGGAGGACGGTCGCGCGGGGAAGGGTCTTGCGGCGGAGAAGCTCGAGGTGGATCACCATATTCGCGGTATGCTCCAAAAGCATCTCATCGTGGGAAACGTAGAGCACCGGCGCCCGGCAGCTGTTGATAAAATCTTCCAGCCAGCGCAGCGATTCCATGTCCAGATCGCCGCTCGGCTCGTCCAGCAGAAGAACGTCCGGAGAAGCGCAGAGGATCCGCGCAAGCTGAATTTTGACCTTTTCGCCGCCCGAAAGGCTTCCCATCGGACGATCTTCGTAAAAATAATCGTTCGGGAAGGAAAGCCGCTTTGCGATCTGGGAAAGCTCCCGCGGCGTCTGCATCAGAAAAGCGTCTGAACCGGCAAGATATTCGTAGATGCTCATCCGTTTTTCGATTTCGGTCAGTTCCTGCGCGAGATAACCGATCACAGCCCCGCCGGTCAGGATGTTTCCTTCCCAAATTACATATTCCTCCGCTTTTTCCGGGTCGGCAATGATTTTGAGGAGGGTCGATTTTCCGTTTCCTTCCTCGCCGATGATCGCGCACCGGTCGCCTTCCCGGATGGTGAAGGTGAGGCCGTTCACCATCGGTCGGAGGTCTTTTTTGTGGCTGAAGGAGAGATTCCCTATGCTGAGTGTTTTCGCCATAAAAACATATCCTTTCGTTTCAAAAGCACGCTTTCAAAACAAAAAAGCCGCTTTTCCTTTCCCGGAAAAGCAGCGCATCAAAAGCATACAGATAGGATCGTTTTTATACGGAGTATAAAATGTGCACAGCACACGGACAGCGATCATAACCATATGCAGGTATAAAGATGATGCCGGATCTGCTTTTTCGGACAGGAAAAATACAGCCTCTTCGATTTGAAGCGGCAGCAACTGTTTTCCATTGTCGTAAAAAAGAGATTAAGCGATCATATTCTACCTTCTTTTCATATCGATCTGACCGGAAACGGACGGTTTTCGATCAAGATGAGTATAGCAAAAGAAAAAGGCGCTGTCAAGAGAATCAAATGGAAAAAGCTATTGACAGCAAAGAACATTTGTGCTATTCTTAAAATGAAAAGAAAATTTATTCGATTTACGTTTGAAACAGAAAGAAGAGTCGGGAATGGATACGCTGCAAAAACTGACGATTTTAGCCGACGCGGCCAAATACGATGTCGCCTGCACTTCGTCCGGCGTTGATAAAGCACCTTTGCCGGGCGGGATCGGGAGCGCGGCTGCGGCGGGAATCTGCCACACCTTTACGGCGGACGGGCGGTGCGTTTCGCTTTTGAAGGTGCTGATGACCAATATCTGCGTGCACGACTGCAAATACTGCGTCAACCGCCGGAGCAACGATACCCCCCGCGCCGCTTTTGAGCCGGAGGAACTGGCCGAGCTTACGATGCAGTTTTACCGCCGCAACTATATCGAGGGACTGTTTTTGTCGTCGGGCGTTTTCAGAAATCCGGACTATACCTGCGAGCAGATGATCCGGGTGCTGGAGCTTTTGCGGTTTCAGCATCATTTTTACGGCTATATTCACGCCAAGGCGATTCCGGGAGCCGACCCGCGGCTGATCGAGCGGCTGGGGATGCTGGCCGACCGGATGAGCGTCAACATCGAGCTTCCGAGCGCCGCGAGCCTTTCGATGCTTGCGCCCGACAAGAGCCGGAAGGCGATTCTCTCGCCGATGAAGCAGATTGGGGACGGGATCGCCGAAAACAGAAGGGACATCGTCCGCTACCGGCACGCGCCGAAATTTGCCCCTGCCGGGCAGAGCACCCAGATGATCGTCGGGGCTTCGCCCGAGACCGATTACCAGATCCTTCATCTTTCCGAGGCGCTTTATCAGAAGTATTCGCTCAAACGGGTCTTTTTCTCGGCGTACATTCCGATCAATACCGACCCGCTTCTTCCCGGGAAAGAGGTTCGCCCGCCGCTTTTGCGGGAGCACCGGCTGTATCAGGCGGACTGGCTTTTGCGGTTTTACGGCTTTACGGCGGGAGAGATTCTGGATGAGGCGCACCCGTTTTTTGATCCGGAGCTTGACCCGAAGTGCAACTGGGCGGTTTCTCATCCCGAATTTTTCCCGGTCGAGATCAACCGCGCGCCGCAGGAAGCGCTTTTGCGGGTGCCGGGGATCGGGATTCGTTCGGCCAGACGGATTATAGAGGCGAGAAGATGCGGGGCGATCGATTTTGATGGCCTGAAAAAGATCGGCGTTGTTCTTAAGCGGGCGCAGTATTTTATCACCTGCAAGGGGAGAACGATGCCGTATCTTCGCTTTTCGCCCGAAACGGCGAGACGGGCGCTCATTGGAGAGATGCCGGCGCTTGCGGGGGAGACGCCTGAACAGCTGAGTCTCTTACCCGGCGCAAAATGGATGAAAGGGAGCGGGAGCCATGATCGGATACAGCTATGACGGGAGCTTTTACGGCTTTTTGACCTGTGTTTTTTATGCGTATGCGGAGAAGGAAGATCCGGCGGCGGTCGTGCCGTTTGGGTCTCAGCCGCTGCTCATCCCGATGCGCGGCATACCGACCGAAAACGACAAGGCGGTTCGGGTGGAAAAGGGGCTGAAAAGGCGGTCGGAGGAAGGGTATCTGGCGGTGCGGGACGGATTTTTATGTGAGATGCCGGATAAGGAGCGGCGGCTGCTTGCGTTTATCCGAAAGCTGATCGGTAAAGGAGCGCGCGCGGCGTTGAGCTATGCCGATCCGGATACGGCTCCGCTTCTCAAAGCGCTGATCTCAATGCGGGAGGAAGGGCATCTTCTGAAAGGTTTTCTGCGCTTTTCGGAGCACGAAGGAGTCTTAGTCAGCGTCATTTCCCCGAAAAATCAGGTCTTACCGATCTTGGCGCAGCATTTTTCCATTCGGCTTCCGGGAGAAAAATTCCTCATCTATGACGCGCGGCATAAAACCGGGTTTATCCATACCGAGGAAAGAAAAGAGTTTGTGTCGATCGATTCGCTCCTCCTTCCTCCGGTCGGGAAGGAGGAAGCAGCTTATCGGGCGATGTGGAGAGGGTATTTTCAGCATATCGCGATCCCCGAGCGGGAAAATCCTGTCTGTCAGCGCACCCATCTTTCCCTCCGCTACCGGCCATGGATGACGGAGTTTACCGAGGATGAGCCGGTGACGATGGAAAACGCGCTTCTTCCGGCGCGCGCGTAATGCAAATGTGATACGCGCGTGATATAAATGTGATACGCGCGTGATACAAAGCATCACGCACCGGATTTGCAAATGTTCTCCAAAGGTGCTATACTGCTAGTAAAATGAATGCGAAAACGCTTTAGCTTCTGAAAGGGGAACATATCTGTGCGGGATTTTATCAAAAAAGAATATCCGTGGTTTTTAGCGAACGCTTTATGGTTCTGGTGCCTTCCGCTGGTGGGAGGAGCGCTCAATTCGGCGGATCAGACGGGCTTTTACCTTTTGCTGATGATGATCGGAAATCCGTTTTTCTGCATGATCTCCGGCCTTTTCTACGGAATGAAGCGGGGAAGAAAATGGCGGTATCTTTTGTACCCGGCGATCTGCGGGATCGTATCGATGCTGATGTACTACAACGCCTCGGCGTTTGCGTTTATCATCCTCGCGGTCTGCTGTTCGCTGATCGGAATGATCTTCGGCGGATGGAGCCGGGGAAGAAGGATGACAGAAGCGGAAAAATGGAGCGAAAAGTCCGGGCTTCCCGCGTCGTATTTTGAGGGCCAAAAGAAGGAAACGCCGAAAGCACAGGATGAGGCGCGTGATGAAACTCAGGCTGAAGTGCGGGTTCGGGTTCCGTCCAAAACGGCGCTCAAGAATCAGCAGAAGGCCTACGCTCGCAAGGCAAAAGAGCGCGCCGAGAAGGAAGCGAAACTGAAGGCAAAAGACGCGCCGAAGAAAAAGAAAAAGGGCGGGCATTAACTCCCCAAAAAGCAGCAAAACTCCCGACCGGGGCGCATTTTCATACGCGTCCGGCCGGGAGTTTTCAGTTTTGTTTAACCAAAGATAACGTATCCGTCTTTACGGGGCTTTGCGGGTGCTTCTTCGACCGGGTAGCCGAGGATGCAGTTTCCGATTCCTGCATAGGATTCGGGAATGCCCCATTTTGCTTTGAGCGCTTTTCCTTCTTCGCTGTCAAAGACCTCGCGGGCGCGGTGGATCCAGCAGCTTCCAAGACCGACTGCATGAGCGGCGTTTAAGAGGTTGCCCATGACGAGCGAACCGTCCTCAACAAAAACGCCGGGGCGGGAAGCGTCGGCAAAGACAATAATCACGGTCGGTGCGCCGTAGAAGGGATGGCTTTCGGGGTGACCCATGACGCCGCCGTTCAACCGTTCGACCTCGGCGATCGCTTCGGGATCCTGCAAAACGACCATCAGCGGCTCCTGTGTGCCCATTGCGGTGGGCGCCCAGACACCGGCTTCCAGAACGGCGTCCAGTTCTTCCTTCGTGATCTGCCGGGGCTCGTATTTGCGGCAGCTGCGGCGGGTTTTGATTGCTTCCAGAACAGCGTTTGTCATGACAAAACAACCTTCCTTTCAAAGAAAAGCGGAATTTTTATATAGGATATTATATAATTGCTGCACGGATTTGTCAAGAGAAAGGCTCTAAAGTACAAGGATTCCGGAAAATCTGTCAAGAAAAGAAAAATACAATTATTCCGGAAGATTGGTCAGCGGTTCATCGATCAGATAGTTGACCGCGCCGACCTCTTTTCCTTCCCGGTAATAGACGCGGGGAACCCGCTTCCCGATCAGGCAGAAAAGCTCATAGCTGATCGTTCCGGCGTAGCCCGCCAGTTCATCAAAAGTGATCGCGTCGTCCCCGTCGCGTCCGACGATCGTGACGGTATCGTCCTCAGCCACACCGGGAATATCGGTGACATCGACCATGATCTGATCCATACAGACGTTTCCGATCACCCGTGCGCGTTTTCCGCGGATCAGTACGCTCGCCTTTCCGCTCATACAGCGCAGGTATCCGTCGGCGTATCCGATCGGAACCGTCGCAATCACGCGGTCGGAGGGGGTCGTGTAGTGGCGGCCGTAGCTGACGGCGTTTCCGGCGTGGAGGGTCTTGACCATCGTGATGACCGAACGGATCGAAAGAACCGGATGAAGCGGGAGCGCACAGTCGGCTTTTGTATCGACCGGCATTCCGTATAGGATGATCCCGGCGCGGACGTAATTATAGTGGCAGTCGCGCTCGTTTTCGATACCGGCGGAGTTCTGGAGATGCTTATACTTGAAATGGACGCCCTTTTCCTCAAGACGGTTCACTGTCCGGTCGAAGCGCTTCCGTTGAAGGCGGGTATACTCCTCTCCGTCCTCGGTAATATCGTCCGCCGAAGAGAAATGGCTGAACACGCCCTCGAACGAAAGCCCCGGAAGAGAATAGATCCGGCGGATCTCGTCGGTCGGATCCTGATCCTCGCGGACAACAAAGCCAATTCTTCCCATACCAGTGTCCAGCTTTAAGTGACAGCGCACGCTCACTCCGGCGTCGGAAGCGGCGTGGCTCAGATCACGCGCGTATTCGGAAGAATAGACGGTCTGGGAGATGCCGTAGCGCGCCAGTTCTTTTGCACGGCGGTAGGGAGTGGGGCCAAGGATCAGGATGTCTCCGGTGATGCCTTTGCGGCGCAGGGAGAGCGCTTCCTCAAGGTTGGAGACGGCGAAAAAGCGGATGCCCATGCTCTCCAGTTCAGAGGCGATATAGCCGTCTCCGTGGCCGTAAGCGTCGGCTTTGACGACGGCGATGATGCCGGTATCCTCGGGGATCGCCGAGCGGATCGCCTCGATATTGCTTTTCAGAGCGTCGAGATTGATCTCCGCCCATGTTCTTTTCAGAAATTCCATTGCCATCAAAACCTTTCTTGAAACTGTATCCTGTTCAAAACGGGATCAGTCATGTATAATGTAAAATAAGAAAATCATTACCGGCGCACAGAATGCGCCGCTGCAAAGGAGAAAACGCCATGATAAAGCTCACCGCTTATGAAGAAGAACACAAAGGAAAAAGCGTCTGCTTTACCGGGCACCGTCCGCAGTCGCTGGGGAAGGTCAAACTCGATGATCTGCGGCTGGAGCTGAGCCTTTTGATCCAGGACGCCATTGAGGATGGGTACGATACCTTTTACTGCGGGATGGCGATGGGAACCGATATCATCGCGGGTGAGCTGACCGCAGAGCTTCGGGAGCATTATCCGTGGATCCGGCTTTATGCGGTAGTTCCGTTTGTTCAGCAGACACAGAGCTGGCCGGGGGAATGGGTGACGCGGTACCGGCATTTGATGCAAAGAGCCGATGAAACGGTGATCCTTTATCCGGGCTACTGTAAAGGCGGATTTTTGGAGCGTGACCGGTACATGGTCGATCGATCGGGGCTGCTGATCGGGGTCTATAACGATTCCCCGCGCGGCGGAACTGCCTATACGGTGCGTTATGCACGGAAAAAGGGGCTTGAGGTAAAACTGCTGCGGCCGGAAGAATATAAAGAGTGACCGACAAGTGCGGCCGCCGCTTTTACAATATACTATATTTAGCGCTTTTTTGCAATGAGGAAAATGTGAAAAAACGGTGAGGAAAAGTTTCTTTTTTCTACACCCGGAAAAAGGAAGAGCGGGAAAGACATTTATCGGAAAAATTCGTCTTTTTTTACAGAAAAACCGACTGATATCGGGCGTTTGGGCAAGGATCGTTCAAGCCGTTTTTTTCGAATTTTACAAAATGTACTATTTGGAAAAAATAAACGCGTTTTCCACTGTTTCCACCGACTTATTCACATTCCACCTCTGTGAAAAAGCGGGGTTATCCACAGATTGTGGAAGGCGGGAAGAAGAAAAAAGCAGAAAATCCCCTGCTTGCGCCCTTTTTCGACCGGAAAAAGAACGGAAACAGGGGATCTTTTCAACAAGCATACAGTTGAAAAGGTGAAAATCCGGAAACGGCTTACCCCACAAGATGTTGTGGATTGGAAAAGGGTCAGCGAGTCAGAGTCAGGATCCCGGCGCAGGGGGATACCTGAGCAAAAGAAAGAGAGGGAAAGTTCTTTTTCAGTTCGTCGAAAACGAAATAGATTTCATCCTCATCCCATTCGTTTCCGGCCTGCTTCCTGCATTGGTTCAGTTCTTCCCGGGTTTCAAAAGCAACGTCGCCGATCAGGATCTTTCCGTTTTCCTTCAGGTGGCCGCGCAATTCCGAAAGAAAAGTAACTTTTTGCGGGTCGGTCAGATGATGCAGCGAGTAAGTCGCCACGATATAATCGTAGCGCCTATCCGCAAGCGGTTTGACCAGTCCTTTTGAAAAATCTCCCGGATACAGGTGTGCGCCCGGCATTTTTGCGGATGCAAGCTCGATCATTCTGGACGAGAAGTCCTGCCCGTAAACAGTGCATCCATGTTCGTACAGCTTGGCGGTGAGTGTTCCGGTTCCGAATCCGATATCAAGAACGTCTTCATGGGGCGTTTCCATAATGCTCTGGAAAATAAGCCCGAGAATCTTTTTATAGCCGGCGAACGGATAGCTGTTTTCTTCGTCGGAGATGCCGACGGTTTTGTCGTATCCGTTCGCCCAGAGGTCAAAACCCGTCTGGTCAAGCATATATTTTCTCCTTTTTGTTCCAATCAATGCGTATCAGTTTTCTTTTACTTTTTTCCCGGTTATATGCTCAGGGGTCAGTTCAAGGACAAGAACGTGCGCTCCCGAGTGGATCAGCTCATGCTGAAGATATTCTTCATCTTCGGTAAATTTCCGGCACAGATCGGCGCAGATGCGAAGCGCTTTTTCATGATCTTCGACCGGGCGGATCCGTCCGAAAACGATCACGCTCCGGATATTGAGCGCCCATTCTCCCTCGTTTCGGTACCCTTCGTCCATCACGCAGTAGCTTACCTTTTCGCAGGCGCGGATGGCGTCCAGCTTATGTCCTTCTCCGGCACCGTGAAAATAGATTTTTCCGTCCTCTTCACAGTAGTAATGATCCATCGGCACACCGTACGGATAACCGTCCTTACCCAGTACCGAAAGGACGCCGCGCGGTTCGCTTTTGAGGATCTCGATGCAGGCTTCTTTGGAGAGCGCCTGCTTAAAGCGTCTCATTTTCTGAAACATGGTAAAATCCCCCCTTGGTTTGTTTTTTCTCATTATACCCTGTTTTTTCCGCGGCTGTCAATCGGGTTTTAAAAAGGGAAAATCGGTTTCTTTTGGAACAATTTATAAATAATCCCTGAGAGCGGTTGATTTTTGGACAGGCGGTTGATATAATAGTTCAATAGCAAGCAATACGGAACCCGCGGGACGTGGCGAAAGGCAGGAATCAAGTTGGCAAAGAAGAAAAGGCGGCTGACGGAACAGGAACAGCGCCAGAAAGAGATGCAGGAGCTGATCAAGCTTAAGAAGATGCGCCGGGCGGCGCAGGAAGGCCGTCAGCTTGAGCAGGGGGAAGGGCTTACCTTTGAAAAGGAAGAGGAGCTTGTCCCCAAGACGTTTAAGGAAAAGTGGAAAAACTACTGGTATCATTATAAGACCCAGACATGGCTCAGCCTTTTTGTCGCGGTACTGGTCGTGTGGTTCGTTAAGGACGTTTTCTTCGGCACCAAGTCCGACCTGACGATCGGCGTTGCGACCTATACCGGCGTCAGCTATTTCACCGACGCGATCGATGAGGATCTCTCCGCCTATGCGCAGGACTATAACGGTGACGGAAAAGTAGTCGTTTCGGCGAGCGAGTCGTATTTCAGCATGAGCGACGCGGAGATGGCGAGCACCTATTACCAGAAGTTTATCGCGGAGGTCGCAGGCGGATCGGAACTGACCTTTGTACTGGACGATTATACCTACGATATTCTGATGGACAACAGCGACGGAGAGAGTATGTTTATCGATTTCGGCGAGCTTTATCCGGACGTGGATTATGTAAGCGGGGACAAGATCGACATCACCGATACCTCGCTCGGAAAACTCTGGCACCTTTCCTCTCTCGGAAAGACGGAACTGGAAGGGTACGGCGACCGGCGGTACTATCTCTGTGTCCGCTACCTCGGAAATTCGGCAAAGGACAATGAGAAAAACCGGGAAGAGCTGGAGCACGCGCTCGATTTTGTCAACAACCTGATCTCCGAGACCAATCCGGAATATAAGGATAACCGTCCGTATTATGACATCGACCGTGATGTTGAAACCAAAAACTGAAAAGAAAAAAGACATGGGGGTTTCTCCATGTCTTTTTTTGCGCATATTTACCGCTGAACGCTTCCTGAGCCGTTTCCGGCGGCAAGCGCCAGAATCTCGTCCTCGCTCATCAGGCTGAAGTCGCCCTCGACGCTGTGCTTGAGACAGCAGGCCGCTGCCGCAAAGCCGACCGTTTTCTCCGGCGTCCAGTCTTTTTGTACGCCGGTCAGGATTCCGGCGGAAAAGGCGTCTCCGCTTCCGACGCGGTCTACGATGTGCATCGTGTACTGAGGAGAGCAGGCGATTGCGTCGCTGTTTTCCGCGCTCCAAAGGCTTCCTTTAAAGCGGTTGTCGCTTGCCGAAAGGCTGCGTCTCTGGGTCAGGGCGATAAGCGGGATTTTGTACCGCTCGTTGACCATCCTGCTGGCGGAAAGGCATCCGGCGGGGGTGAGGTTGGTGTCCTCGGTGGGGAGGGAAGAGGTGTCGATCTCTAAAACGGTTCGGATATGCTCTTCATTGGCAATCAGCAGATCGACGTATTGCATCAGGTTTTGCATGACCGGACGAGCCTCTTCGATGCTCCACATTTTTCCACGGTAGTTAAGGTCGCAGCTGACCTTGACGCCTTTTTTCCTCGCCGTCTTGCAGGCGGCTTCGACGCATTTTCTCATCTCGGGGCTGATGGCGGGGGTGATGCCGGAAAAATGGAACCAGTCTTTTCCCGAGAGAATCGCGTTCCAGTCAAAGTCACTGGCTTTTGCGACGGCAATCGAAGAACCGGCGCGGTCGTAGATGACCTTGGAGGCGCGCTGAGAGGCGCCGTTTTCGATAAAGTACAGGCCGATGCGGGGTCCCTGACGGAGGATATGGCGGGTCTCGACGCCGAGGGCGCGCAGGGCGTTGACGGCGATCTGGCCCAGCTCCTGATCGGGGAGGGCGGTAACAAACTCCGCGTCCAGTCCGCAGTTGGCAAGGCTGACCGCGACGTTTGCTTCCCCGCCGCCGGCTACGATGTCAAACTGGCCGGTTTGCAGAAAGCGGGCGTGGGCAGGCGGGGAAAGGCGGAGCATAATCTCGCCGAAGGTAACGGTTTTCATCGCTGACACTCCTTTCAGGCTTCAACAAAGAGAATCTGCTGACCTGCGGCAAAAGCGGTCAGTGCGTTTTCGCCGCAGGGGGTATAGGAAATTCCCATCAGGCTTAAATAGGCGGAAAGCCGCGCCGCGCTCCGAACCGAGACGGCGGGAAGCGTTCCTTCGATCGGGAGAAGGCTTGAGAGAAGATCCTCGTCACCGGATACAGGAAGGCTGCGCAGGGCAAAGCCGTGTACCGCACGGACGGCTTCGGCAGTCAGGCGGGTGATCTTTTCGTAGTCTCCCTCCGCGAGCGCCTCTCCCGGCACCATAAAGCTCCCGCCGCAGCAAAGCACCTTTTTATTGGAAAGGTAGGCGGGGAGGTTAGCAAGGTTCACGCCGCCGGTCGGCATAAAGCGCATCTGCGGATAGGGAGCGGAAACGGCCTTGATGGCGGCGGCTCCGCCGTTTGCTTCGGCGGGGAAGAACTTGACGGCAGATAGCCCCAGTTCGATCGCCTGTTCAATATCCGAAGGGGTCGCGCAGCCGGGGATGACCGGGATCCCGTGATCCAGACAGTACCGCACGACCTTCGGGTTCAGACCCGGCGAGACGATAAAGGAAGCGCCGGCGTCTGCGGCGGCTTTCGCCTGCTCGGGGGTCAGAACCGTTCCCGCGCAGATCAGCATATCGGGGAAGCGCTCATGCATCGCACGGATCGCATCGGCCGCTGCCGCAGTGCGGAAGGTGACCTCGGCCGCCGGAAGTCCGCCGTTTATCAGCGCCCCGGCAAGCGCGGGGGCGGAGGAGGCGTCCTCGATTTTGATGACCGGTAAAATTCCGAGAGCATAAACTTTTTTAAGAATGGGGTCGATACAGAGCATATGATCCGTCCTTTCCGTTTGATGAAAAATCCTCTGTCTTTACTTTAGCACAGACCAAAGAAAAAAGATAGGATTTTTCTTCTTTTGAATATCAGTTTTTTCTTTTGCCACCGGTTGAGAGGGGAAAAGCCGCGGAGCGCCGTTGTGCACAGCAAAGGAGCGGCTTTTTTATGGAATATGCCGTGGGCAAAAACCACAACGGAAAAGGTGCAAAAAGCCGATATATGAAGCATTTGTATATGTTCATAATTTGGAAACATATCAATAGATTTCTGCATAAAAAACGGCTCGGTTTGTTGACAGTATATTTTGTATAAATCATGCCGGGAATATCTGTACATTTCGATTAAAAAATGGGGCAAATGTTGGAAAAGTGGGATTTTTTGGGAAAATGAAGTCGTAAATTTCGCGATTTTCGATTCAATTTTTGAAAATACAGGAAATTTTTGAAAATATTATGGAAAAATATCTTGAAAATGGATGTTTACGCACGATTTCTTTCCAGTTTATTTTTAGTTGAGCAAAATGCACAAATGCTAAAATCGAACTTTGGACAATAAAGAACTAGCCAGAAACGGAAAATTTTGATATACTACAAACAACGCAAAACGTTCCACATTAATTAGGAGGTTTTAAATCATGGCAAGCCTTTCGCTCAAAAACATCTATAAAAAATACGCAGGCGGCGTAACCGCTGTTTCTGACTTCTGCCTGGAAATCCAGGATAAAGAATTTATTGTTCTGGTCGGTCCTTCCGGCTGCGGTAAGTCCACCACCCTGAGAATGATCGCCGGTCTGGAAGAGATCTCCGAAGGCGAACTGTACATCGGCGACCGTCTGGTCAACGACGTTGCGCCTAAGGATCGTGATATCGCGATGGTTTTCCAGAACTACGCTCTGTATCCTCACATGACCGTATTCGATAACATGGCATTCGGTCTGAAGCTCCGCAAGACCCCCAAGGAAGAGATCAAAAAACGTGTTGAAGAAGCTGCCCGCATCCTCGACATCACCCACCTGCTTGACCGTAAACCCAAGGCTCTGTCCGGTGGTCAGCGTCAGCGTGTTGCTCTGGGTCGTGCAATCGTCCGTGAGCCTCAGGTATTCCTTCTGGACGAACCTCTGTCCAACCTGGACGCTAAGCTCCGTGCACAGATGAGAACCGAGCTGTCCAAGCTGCATCTCCGTCTGGGCACCACCTTCATCTACGTTACCCACGACCAGACCGAAGCTATGACCATGGGCGACAGAATCGTTGTCATGAAAGACGGCTTCATTCAGCAGGTCGATACTCCTCAGCATCTGTACGATATGCCCGCGAACGAGTTCGTTGCAGGCTTCATCGGTTCTCCTCAGATGAACTTCCTCGATGCAAAACTCGAGAAGGAAGGCGACAAGTACGTTGTCAAATTCGGCGACTACTCCTGCGTCGTTCCCGCTGCGAAAGCTGCTGCTGCTTCTGCTGAGCTGGAAAGCCATGTCGGCAAAGAAGTTACCCTCGGTATCCGTCCTGAGAACCTCAAGGACGAGGAAGCTGTCATCAACGCTGCTTCTTCCGGCGTAATCGACGCTAAGGTAGAAGTTACCGAAATGATGGGCGCTGAGATCTATCTGTACGTTACCTGCGCAGATATGCCTCTGACCGCTCGTGTCAGCCCCAGAAACACCGCTCGTGTCGGCGACGTCATCAAGATGGCTCTGGATCTGAACTCTATCCACCTGTTCGACAAAGAGACCGAAAAGACCATCCTCAACTAATTGGTCATATCGGATTTGATCTGAATGGTAAAGCGCATCCTTCGAGAAATCGGAGGATGCGCTTTTTGTATACTCTGAGCGGCTGGCGGGAAAATTTTGTTTCAGGCTGCGCATAATCATCGTCATTTCCGCCTATATACAAGGCATTTGATACGATGGTACAGTTTTTGTGGCTGTATCCGATCAGAAAAAGATGAATTTCCAAAGAATGATAAAAGTTTGACAAACTTGACAAAAAGTTATCAATCGATGTGCTCGACTTCTAATTCCTAGTGAATTGACAGGAATTATCCGACGGGGTATAATTGAATCGAAAAGAGGAAACAATGTACCTGTAATCAGGGATGTGAAAGGAGAAAGGTCTATGCAGATCGATAAACGGAAGGTCGTTATTGTCGGAACGGGAATGGTTGGGATGAGCTATGCCTACTGCCTTTTGAATCAGGCGGCCTGTGACGAACTGGTTCTGATCGACATCAACCGCAAGCGCGCCGAGGGCGAAGCGATGGACTTAAACCACGGGCTTGCCTTTGCGGCTTCTAATATGCTGATCTATGCGGGCGAGTACAGCGACTGCGAGGACGCGGACGTGGTCGTGATCTGTGCGGGCGTCGCACAGAAGCCGGGCGAAACGCGGCTGGATCTCTTAAAGCGCAACACCGCCGTTTTTCGGTCGATCGTGGAGCCGATCACCGCTTCGGGGTTCAACGGGATCTTTCTTGTCGCGACCAACCCGGTCGATATCATGACCCGGATTACCTGTGAACTGAGCGGGTTTAACGTCCGCAGGGTCATCGGGAGCGGAACGGCGCTGGATACGGCGCGGCTGCGGTACCTGCTGGGCGACTATCTCAAGACCGATCCCCGGAACATCCACGGCTATGTCATGGGCGAACACGGCGACAGCGAGTTTGTTTCCTGGAGCCAGACGATGCTTGCGACCAAGCCGATCATGGAACTTTGCGCCGAAGATCCGGGGATCCGTCCCGAACGGCTTCATGAGATCGAAGAAGAGGTTCGTACCGCCGCTTATAAGATCATTGAGGCCAAAAACGCGACCTATTACGGGATCGGGATGGCGCTGACCCGGATCACAAAGGCGATTCTCGGCGATGAGCACAGCGTGTTAACGGTATCGGCGATGCTCAAGGGCGAGTACGGTCAGCGGGACGTTTATGTCGGCGTGCCTTGCATCATCAACCGAAACGGCGTCCAGAAGATCCTTCCACTCAATCTCTCGGATGAGGAAAAGGAAAAGCTCGGAAAATCCTGCGATACGCTCAGAGAAAGCTATCGGGAAATCTGGTAACAGGGAAAGTCGCTGATTCCGATCCTCAATCAGATGTGCGACTGGGGAGAAAAAACAGAAGATAAAAAGAGATCCGTCTGCCCGAAAAAATTTCAGGCAGGCGGATCTTTTGCTTGTCAGAAAAGTGCGGATACGCTTTATACCGTTCCGGTGACTGTCAAAACGGTGGTGCCGGGGGTCATCGTCCAGATACCGTTCGCGTTCTGGGCAAAAGTGGCGGCGGGAACAGTAAGCTGATTGGCGAGAGTCGTAAACAGTCCGCTGGTCCGGTCGTAGCGGTAGTTGGTTCCTTCTGTCCAGGAGGTTCCGTTCAGCGTGACGGCGATCGGATCGAGAATCGGGTTGAAGGTGTCGGTCAGAACGACCGTGTCTTCGGCGGTCGCGGGAAGGTTTCCGGTGTTCTCGATCGTGAAGGTATAGGTCAGCTGGCCGTTTTCCGAAACGATGGCGGGTTCGACCGCTTTGCTGACGGCAAGCCGGGCGCGGCTTTCAGCCGGTACGGACGCTTCGGCGGTAACCGGAGCGGTCAGTCCTCCGCCGGTGACCGTAACGGTGTTGCTGATGGCGGATTCGGAGGAAAGGGGCGCGTATCCGGTTGTATCCGCCTGATAGACCAGGAGGGCGCTTCCGCCTGCCGGAACGCTGATACCGGTAAAGGTGAGCGGCGGGCCGGCCGTGACAGCCGGGGCCTCCTGAAGAACGCCGTTTTGGTAAAGCCGGGCGGAGCCTTCGGTATAGGAAAGCGGATAGAGGGTATTTTCGCCCGAAAGGTATCCGCCGAGATTATCCTGTACCGTCAGTCCGGTAAGCGGTGCGGCGCCACTGTTGATCATGGAAACGAGATAGGTGATCCTTCCTGCCGGGGCATATCCTGTTTCGACCGCCGTCTTGGATACGGCAAGCGTTTCGCGGATCTCACCGGTGACGGTATTGGAATTGGCGGTACCGCCGCTGTAGGAAAGGGTCGCGTAGTTGGTAAAGATGGCCATTCAATCACTCCTCTGCTTGGAATAGGGAAAAATCCCTCTGTCCAGAATATGCAGGCGGAGCAATTTTGTTAAGTACTGAATCAAGCACTGAATCAAGCACTGAATCAAGCGCCGAAAAAGGCGATCAGTCCCCATCCTGCCGGAAGAAGAACGGCGAGAAAGAGAAGGTTATACAGGGTAAAGCTCAAGAGATACTTTCCTTTTTCGGCCTTTTCGGTTCCGGTATAACAGCGGTAGGAGATCAGACTTGCGAGCGAAGCGATCAGCGTTCCGAGTCCGCCGATGTTGACGCCGTAAAGAAGGGGGAGAACCTTGTCTGTGAAGCCGGAAAGGAGAATCGCGGCGGGAACGTTGCTGATGATCTGGCTGAGGAGCGTGCCCGCGATCATCTCTTTTCCATCGATTACCCGGCGGATCAGTTCGGACACGACCGGGAGACGCTGCGTATTGCCGATGAAGATGAAAAAGGCGGCGAAGGTCAGAAGCAGGCCGTAGTCGGCAGTGCGAAAGAGTTTCCGGTCGGTCAGCAGGATTCCCGTTGCCGTGATCAGGAGCATGGCGGGGAAGGAGATCACCTTCAGCACACAGCCGATGCAGACGAGAAAAAGCGCCAGATCAACCGTCAGCTTTTTCCGGCTCAGGATCACGGCTTTTTCGGGGGAAACATTGATCGGTTCGGAACGGATCAGAGAAGCGCATACGATCAGCAAGAGAAGCGAGAGGGCGCTCAGCGGCAGCATCCAGAGAACCATCTGCCCGAAAGAAAGGGAAAACGAGGAGTAAAGATAAAGGTTCTGCGGGTTTCCGATTGGAGTCAGCATACTTCCAAGGTTGGCGGCGATCGTCTGAAGGACGATGACCGGGATCAGAAGTGAGCGCTTATCCGCCATCGTAAGGATCATGACGGTGAAGGGGACAAAGGTGATGAGCGAGACGTCGTTGGTGATCAGCATACTGAGGAAAAAGGGGAGCGCGATCAGGCAGATCGTAAGCGAGCGGGTGGTTCTGGTGCGGGAAAGGAGAGCGCTTCCGATGGCGCGGAAAACGCCGATTTCCCGCAGTCCGGAAACGACCAGCATCAGCGAAAACAGAAGAGCAATCACCCGCCAGTCGATATAGGACAGGTATTCCGCGGAGGGCGGAACCAAAAACGCAGAGATAAAAGCCAGAAAAGCGGAGGCGCTTAAGACTGGCTCTTTTTTCAGAAAGGAGCGGATTCTGTTCATGAAAAAACCTTCTTAAACCCGAAAACGGCTCCGAAAAATCGGAGCCGCAGGGAGTATTGAATTTCGATTAATAGATCGAGCCGGTGGTGCGGGGGAAGGGGAGAACGTCACGGATGTTTTCAACACCGGTCATATACATGACCAGACGTTCAAAGCCCAGACCGAAGCCGCAGTGCTTGGTGCCGCCGTAGCGACGGAGATTGATATACCAGTCGTAGTCCGCTTCGTTTAAGCCGAAGTTCTTCATCGCCGCTTCCAGATAGTCCAGGCGTTCCTCACGCTGAGAACCGCCTACGATCTCGCCGATGCCGGGTACCAGCAGGTCAACCGCCGCGACCGTCTTTCCATCGTCGTTCAGGCGCATATAAAATGCCTTGATCTCCTTGGGATAGTCGGTGACAAAGACGGGTTTCTTAAAGACCTGTTCGGTCAGATAGCGTTCATGCTCGGTCTGGAGGTCGCAGCCCCAGAACACCGGATACTTGAACTCGTCTTTATGCTCTTCGAGGAGCTTGATGGCTTCAGTATAGGTGACATGGGCGAAATCGGCGTCCAGCAGTCCGCGCAGCCGTTCGATCAGTCCCTTGTCATAGAAATTGTTGCAGAATTCCATCTCGGCGGGGCAGTGCTCCAGAACATAGCCGATGACGAACTTGATCATGTCATGGATGCATTCCATATCGTCCTGAAGATCGGCAAAGGCCATCTCCGGCTCGATCATCCAGAACTCAGCCGCATGGCGGGTGGTGTAGGACTGCTCGGCGCGGAAGGTAGGGCCGAAGGTATAGACGTTGCCGAACGCCATCGCCATCGCTTCTGCCTCCAGCTGACCGGAAACGGTGAGATTGGTCTGACGGCCGAAGAAATCCTTGGTATAATCGACCGTACCGTCTTCGTTCAGAGGCGGGCAGGCCGGATCGATCGTCGTGACCCGGAACATTTCGCCTGCGCCTTCACAGTCGCTCGCGGTGATCAGAGGGGTATGAACGTAGCAGAAACCTCTCTCCTGGAAGAAGGTATGGATCGCGTAGGCAATCGTCGAACGGATCCGGAAAACCGCTTGGAAGGTGTTGGTGCGGGGGCGAAGGTAGGAGATGGTGCGCAGGTACTCGAGGGTATGCCGCTTTTTCTGGAGCGGGTAGTCGGGAGAGGACGCGCCCTCAAGGGTGATCGACTCGGCGTGAATCTCAAACGGCTGTTTTGCACCGGGGGTAACGACGACCTTGCCGGTGACGATGACGGCCGCGCCAACGCCGAATTTAGTGACTTCCTTAAAGTTTTCGAGTTTGTCCGCGTCATAGACGACCTGGACGGGGGTAAAGGTGCTTCCGTCGCCGATCGAGAGGAAGCCGACCGCTTTGGAGTCGCGGCTGTTTTTGATCCAGCCGGCAACGGTCAGCGTCTGTCCGTCGAGCGCGGCGAAGTCTTTATGGAGCTGTGCCAGTTCGGTACGTTTCATGAAATATTTTCAGACCTTTCGATAGTATTAAGCGCATTAAAGGAAAACATGAACTGCATTCTATTGTAGAGGAGGAAAAGGAAAAAGTCAAGCGTAGATAAGGAATTTGCTTACTTTCCGAATACCTTTTCCTTCATGGCTTTTCCCGCTTCGGTCGTGGCCAGACCGCCGAGCGCCGTTTCGCGCAGCGCCGCCGGAAGAGCGTGGCCGACCCGGTTCATCGCTTCCACCGCATCGTCAAAGGGGATCCGGCTCTTGATTCCTGCGAGCGCCATATCGGCCGAAGAAAGAGCAATCGATACGCCGCCGACGTTTCGTTTGATGCAGGGGATCTCGACCAGACCGGCCACCGGATCACAGACCAGCCCCAGCTGGTTTTTGATCGCCATTGCGGCGGCGTGGAAGGAGGCTTCCGGGCGTCCGCCCATCATCTCGGTCACGGCCGCGGCAGCCATTGCAGCGGCGCTTCCGCATTCTGCCTGACAGCCGCCCTCCGCTCCGGCAAGGGAAGCGTGTTCATCAATCAGCATCCCGACCAGTCCCGCGCAGGCAAGCGCGTAAAGAATCCTTGGGCGGGGGATCCGGCAGATCCTTGCGACGGCGAGGACACAGGCCGGAACGATCCCGCAGGAGCCTGCGGTCGGGCAGGCAACGATCCGCCCCATCGCGGCGTTGGTCTCCGAAGCGGAGAGAGCGTAAGCAGTCGCGAGGGACGGGATCTCGCCCTGAAGGGAAAGTCCGGCGGTGCGGTACTTTTCGTACAGATACCCGTCTCCGCCGGTGAGACCGCTGACCGAACAGACGGGAGAGGAGAGGGCGTTTTCGACCTCTGCCTCCATAACCTGAAGCATCGTCTCAAACTTTTCCAGAGACGTTTCCAGATTTCCGCCGTGCTCCGATTCGATTTCCAGTGAAAGTGCGCCGAGCGAAACGTCCTCCTGCTCCGCCCGAGCGATAAGCTCTTTTGCAGTCATGATTACTCCTTGGAACTGCCCGGTCGGACAGCATTTTTCTCTTTAGGGAATGTGTTCCGGGAAAAGTATTTCCGGATCAGCCCAGCAGCTTTTCAAGTTCGGAAAGGCTTTCGTCAAAGACCTTCATTGCGTTTCTTACGGTGTCAGGCTTAGTCAGGTCAACGCCCGCGACTTTCAGCTCTTCCAGCGGATAGTCGCTGCCGCCGGTCGTGAGGAAGCGCAGATAGTCGGAAGCGTCTCCGGTTTCAATGATGTGGTTGGCGATCGCAACAGCCGAGCTGAAGCCGGTCGCGTACTGATAAACGTAGAAGGAAGTGTAGAAGTGGGGGATACGCGCCCATTCAACATCCTGAAGCGGATTAACGGTCGCACCGTCATAGTAAAGAGCGTTGAGGTCGTGGTAGATGCCGTTCAGGACTTCAGCGGTCAGAGGAGTGCCGGCCTGATCCAGTTCATGCGCCTTGCGCTCAAATTCAGCAAACAGCGTCTGACGGAAAACGGTCGTTCTGAAGCCCTCAAGGAAATGGTTGAGGACATAAGCGCGGCGCTTGGGATCGGTCTCATGAGCAAGGAGGTACTTGGTCAGAAGAACCTCGTTGACGGTCGAAGCGACCTCGGCAACGGTGATGAAGTAATCGGAGTTGGCGTAGTCCTGCGTCTCGTTGGAAAAGTAGGAGTGCATCGCATGGCCAAGCTCATGCGCCAGCGTGAACGCATCGTCAAGGGTATCGGTATAGTTGAGCAGGATAAAGGAGTGAACGCCGTAAACGCCGGCCGAATAAGCGCCGGAGGATTTGCCCTTATTTTCGTAGACGTCGATCCAGTGTTCGTTAAACGCCTTGTCCAGAAGTTCGCCGTAGCGTTTTCCGAGAGGAGCAAGCGCTTTTTTGACCAGTGCTTTTCCGTCCTCAAAGGGCATCGGGTAATCGACGTCCTCGACCATCGGAACATAGAGATCGTACATATTCAGCTCGTCCAGTTTCAGTACCTTTTTGCGCAGGGCAAGATACCGTTTCATGGTCGGGAGGCTTTCGTGGATCGCTTCCACCAGCGAATCGTACACGCTGACCGGGATATTTCCGGCAAAGAGCGCCGCTTCGCAGGCCGAATGATAGCCGCGGATACGGGCGAAGGTGTTGTCGAACTGAACCAGACCGGTGTAGTTGGCGGCGATAGTATTGATGACGCGGTTAAACGCCCCCATCATCTTTTCAAACGCGTCTTTTCTGACCGCCTGATTCTTGCTCTCGCGGTAAACGCCGAAGTTGCCGTTGGTCAGGGGAGAGGGCTTTCCGTTTTCATCAATGACGTCCTCGAACTGAACGTCAACGTCACCGTACATCGTAAAGACCTGATCGGGGGTGTTGCGAACCTGAGCAAACTGAGCCAGGAGCGCTTCCTGCTCAGCGGGGAGGGTATGGGTGCGCAGACGGGTCGTGTCCTCAAGGATGTGGGTGTAGCCGGAAAGTGCGGGATCCTTCATATAGCCGTCCAAAACGTCCGGATCGATCGAAAGGATCTCGGGATCAAGGAAGGAGACGGTCTGGCTAAACTTCGCTTCCAGACGCTGGGTAAGCCCCAGCATACGCTGATGAGCGGGGTCGCCGTTATCACTCGAGACCTTGAAGAAGGCGTAGGTCCCGGCAAGGAAAAGCCGTTTGTGGACGGCGTAGTAGCGATCCAGTCCTGCTTTCAGCGAAGCGGCGCTTGCACCGAGCGTGCCTTTGACCGAGGCAAGGCTGTCAATGTCGGCCTCGACCGCCTTCATCTCTTCCTCCCATGCGGCGTCGGAAGGGAAAAGGTCGGTGAAGTCCCAGGTAAAGCGGGGATCCATGTCTTTTCTTTCTTTAAGCTGTTCCATTTTTCTTGTTCCTTTCCTATATATAGATTTTAAGCGTAAACGTTTTTATTCCCGGATCGGGAGGAGGATCATTGCGTCCAAGATCCCGCGGATGCAGCGGATATGGTACTCCAGTCCGTCGGGCGGGATCGAGTCGATCTCGATATACATCTGCGCGGTATGGGTATCGCGGGTTCGGTCACGGTTGACGTTCATGTTGCCGATGTTGATCCGGGCTTCATAAAGAAGGGTGGTGATGCCGGAGATGACACCGGGGTGGTCTTCGTGGCGGCAGATAATGATCGGGCGCTCGCCGGTAAAGCGAACGTGCAGCGAATCAATCTCCTGAATCAGAACCTGCCCGCCGCCGATCGACGCGCCGATCACCGTATGGACAGCGCCCGAAGCGGTCGTGACGACGAATTTGACGGTGTTGGGGTGGGCGTCCTCGCCAAGGTCGGTCGGGATAAAGGCGTATTCGATCCCCGCTTCCTTTGCGAGCCGGAAGGAGTCCCTCAGCCGTTCGTCCGACGGGAGCAAATCGAGAATGCCGGCTAAAAGCGCCTTGTCGGTGCCGTGTCCGCGGTAGGTCGCGGCAAACGAACCGTGCAGATACATATCGACCTTTTTGATGTCTCCGCCGATCAGCTGGCGCACCAGCCGTCCGAGCCGGGCGGCACCCGCCGTGTGGGAACTGGACGGGCCGATCATGACCGGGCCCATAATGTCAAAAAGTCCCAAGAAACATTCCCCCTGTCCTTTTCTCTTTCTTACCTATCCAGTTTATCACATTTTCCTTTATTTCGCAATGTTAGCGGGAAAGAAGTTGTAAAAAAATGAAGAGAAAGGCAAAGAAGTGGTGATTTTATGAGGGGCTTTCCGGAATCTGGCCGAAGGGGGAGAATTCTGGTTATTTTGAGAAAATTTTCTTTTTGCTTTTTTGATGGATTTTTCATTTCAGAAGTATAGACAACCGGAGCGAAATAGGGTATAATATGGGTAATCTTAACATGGGGGCATTTGGATTTGATGGTGGAGAAAAGCGTTTTTCGTGCAGAAATGGAAAACATTTTATCAGGAAAGACGCTCTGGGAACGCCTTCAGTCCGAATCTCGTCCGATCGTCCTTTACGGGATGGGAGACGGCGCCGAGAAGATTTTTTCCGCCTGTAAGGAGCGGGGAATCCCGGTTTCCGGCGTCATGGCCAGCGACGCGTTTGTCAGGGGACAATCGTTTCTCGGCTATCCGGTGCGGACGCTTGCGGCCACCGAGGAAGCACTCGGAGAATGTGTTTACCTTCTCTCGTTTGGTTCCTCACTTCCGGATGTGATGGCGCATATCGACGCGGTGAGGGAAACACACACCCTTTACGCGCCGGATGTTCCGCTTTTCGGCGGCGGGATCTGGGATCGGGAATGCCTGACCGAGAATCTTGACCGACTGGAGCAGGTCTATTCTCTCCTTGGAGACGATCTGTCAAAAAAAGTCTTTACCTCCGTCATCAGCTATCGGATGACCGGCAATCTTTCCTATCTTTCCCGGTGTGAAACGCCGCGGGAAGAGATGTATACCCTTTTGGGTGTCGGGGAAAACGAGGATTATCTGGATCTCGGTGCTTACGATGGAGATACGCTCCGCGAGTTTTTATCGGAAACGGGCGGCTCTTACGGCAGTCTGACCGCCGTTGAACCGGATCCGAAAAGCCGCAGAAAGCTTCTCGAACGGATGGAAAAGGCTTATCCGGGGATCACCTCCGATCCGCGCTTTACCCTGATCGAAGGGGGCGTATGGTCGGAAGAGGGAACGCTTTCGTTTGACAATGCCGCCGGGCGCAACTCCTCCCTTTCCGAAGGGGGAAAGCTCTCGGTCAACGTCTTTTCGGTTGACGGGATCCGTCAGGGAAAAGGATGCAGTTTCATCAAGATGGACGTGGAAGGCTCAGAGCGGGAAGCGCTCATCGGAGCCGGGAAAACGCTTTCCGGGTTAAGACCAAAACTTATTTTTTCCGCATACCACCGCACCGAAGATCTTTTCGCGCTGCCGGAGCTTTTAAGAAAGCTGGCGCCGGAATACAAGCTCTTTCTGCGGCACCAGCCGTATTACCCGGCATGGGAGGTCAATTTCTGCGCCAAAGCAGAGTAAAGGCGGAAAGGATTCCTTTTTTGTGTACCCTGCCGGGAGGCGGGTTTACATAGAGACTATATGTGAAGGAGATATGATACATGGATTGGATTACAGCATGGGGTACCGTTTTGACCGGCCTCGTCGTTGTCTTCGTAGCACTGGGGCTTTTGATCCTGCTGCTCACGATCATGGGCAAGGTCCTCGGCGGAACCGGAAAGAAACCGGCTCCCGCTAAGGCAGCAGCTCCCAAAGCCGCTCCGGCGGCTCCGGCACCGGCTAAGAAACCGGCTCCGGTCGTCACGGCTGCGGACGATATCGACGGAGAAATCGCTGCGGCGATCACTGCGGCGCTCGCCGTCATTCTGGCGGAAGAGGGCAGCGGCAAGTCTTATGTCGTCAAGAGCGTAAAACGTGTCCGTTCGGGCAAAGGCGCCTGGGGACAGGCCGGCCTGGCTGAAAACGTCAGACCTTTCTGATCCGACATCAAGACTACCCTGTAGAAAGGAAACTGAGATATGTTTGAAGTACTCATTGACAGTGTCAAGAACATTGCCCTCGCGTCCGGCTTTGCCAATGTAAACTGGCAGCAGCTGGTCATGATCGTAATTTCTTGCGCCCTCGCTTACCTTGCAATCGCCAAGGGATACGAACCCCTTTTGCTTCTGCCGATCGCTTTCGGTATGATGCTCACCAACATCCCCAACAACGGCCTTTTCCATATGGAGTTCTATATCGGAAACTCGATTGATTATGGGACGGTGCTGCATGACGGCGGCCTGCTTGATATCCTGTATCTGGGCGTTAAGCTGGGACTTTATCCTCCGCTGATCTTCCTCGGAATCGGCACGATGACTGACTTTGGCCCGCTGATCGCGAACCCTAAGTCCTTCCTGCTGGGCGCTGCCGCACAGCTGGGCATCTTCATTGCCTTCATCGGCGCGCTGCTTCTCGGCTTTACCCCTGAAGAGGCTTCCTCGATCGGTATCATCGGCGGCGCCGACGGCCCGACCGCGATCCTCGTTACCAAGACCCTTGCTCCTCACCTGTTAGGCTCTATCGCTGTTGCGGCATACTCCTACATGGCGCTCGTTCCGGTTATCCAGCCCCCGATCATGAAGGCGCTGACCACCAAGAAGGAACGCGCAGTCAGAATGGATACGCTGCGTCCTGTCTCCCGCACTGAAAAGATTGTATTCCCGATCGTTGTTACGCTGGTTGTCTGCTTCCTCGTTCCCGATGCGACTCCTCTGATCGGTATGCTGATGCTCGGCAACCTGATGAAGGAATCCGGCGTTGTTGACCGTCTGGTCAAGACCGCTCAGAACGAGCTGATGAACATCATCACCATCTGCCTCGGCGTTACCGTCGGCGCAACCGCTCGTTACGACTACTTCCTGACCGCTAAGACCCTCGGCATTCTGTTCATGGGTCTGGCTGCGTTCTGCATCGGTACCGCAGGCGGCGTTCTGCTCGGCAAACTGATGTACGTACTCTCCGGCGGCAAGATCAACCCGCTGATCGGTTCGGCAGGCGTTTCCGCCGTTCCTATGGCTGCCCGTGTTTCTCAGAAGGTCGGTTCCGAAGAGGATCCCACCAACTTCCTGCTGATGCACGCAATGGGCCCGAACGTCGCTGGCGTTATCGGTTCCGCTGTTGCGGCAGGCGTACTTCTCTCGATCTACGGCTAATAACAGCGTAAAGAAAACCACCTCTGTCTTTTGTTGGCAGGGGTGGTTTTGCTATACACTTTTTATCAGAAAGGCTTGACAAGGGAACGGAATAGCATCAGATATAATAAAGAGAGAACCTTGCAAAGGAGAGGATTTTATGAAAAAGATCGTACTGTTTGTTTTATTAAGCGCGCTGATGCTCGCGTCCTGTGGAAATCAGTCCTCCGGTACCGTCAATCCTTCCTCGGAAGAGCCGACGGTTTCTGAATCTTCTGAGGAAAATAGTTTGGCGGAGCAGAGTACAGTTTCTGTGTACACCGAAGAAGTGGAGTCGGAACATCTTTGCAGCGATGAAGAGGAATGGGATTATGTGTTCAAATATGGCAATATTCCGGGCGAACTGATTGATTATATTGGAACAGATAAATTCAACGCATGGGTTCATAATGAAAGCTATACCAAGGAAAGGAACATACAGAGCTGTATTGAATATTTCGGCTTAACAAAAGAAGATTTGACGGAAGCGCTTGACCCGCCCGAAACGGATGATACCGGATTTGATCTTACCGTTTCGGAAATTGACGCACTTTGTTCCGGCGATCAGGCGAAGATTAACCGAGCCTTCGCGAGCCAAAAAGCGGTGGTATCGGAGAACGGGAGCATCTATACGATTTCCTGGCTGGCGGCGCACACCGCCGAGGATTATCAAGCGGCAGGACTGGACAAGAGTGCGATCGAAACGGCAATTCAAAATTGTGTGGAACCGGATAATGTTCCGGCAGTAAACGAATACATAGAGAAAGCCGAAGCGGCGGTTGCTGAGATGAAATAAAAAAAAGAGCTTTCCGGATGTGAAGTGACCCCGGGAAGCTCTTTTTGCTGTCAATCAGCGTTTTTTCTTTTTGTTTTTAGAGGGGGATTTTTTCGGCTTTTCGGGCGCGATCCATTCCGCGGAATAGAGAAGGCCAGTGAACGGGGGAATATCCAGTGTTACCTTCCACGTCTTTTCTTTGCTGTCATACTGCGGTTCAAGGACGGGAAGCGCATCGGTCGTACTTCCGCCGTAGATGTCGCTGTCGGAAGAAAGAAGGGGCACAAGCCGCATCGGCGCGGGAAGGCGGAGGGTATAATCTTTAACCGGAACATCGGAAAAGTTAAAGACCGAGACTGTCCGGTCGGCGACGGGAGAGCGCCACATCAGTTTTTCGTCCTCCGGGTTGGCGGCAACGACCGCGTCACGGTTGACAAGCCCGCCGCGAAGGTAGGCGTAGACGCATTTTTCCTCGCCGTGCACCTCAAGCCAGAGAAACTTTCTCGGATCATAATCCCCGTCCCAGAGACTGCGATGGGTATCATATACCTCGTCCAGATTTTTCATGTAATGGAAGAAGGCATCGTGGTTGGGATAGCGGAGGATAAACCAGTCCTGTTCCCGCTTTTCATCCCATTCGCGCAGCTGACCGATCTCGTTGCCCATAAAGTTCAGCTTTTTGCCCGGATGGGTCATCATATAAAGGTAAAGGGCGCGCGCCTGCGGAAATTTTCCCTCGTAGTCACCCCACATTTTCTGAAGGATGGTCGCTTTTCCGTGCACCACCTCGTCATGGGAGAAGGAAAGGATGTAGTGCTCCTGATAGCAGTACATCATCGAGAAGGTCAGCTTATGGTAACGGTCATGACGTTCCCACGGAGCGGATTTGAAATAATCCAGCGTATCGTTCATCCAGCCGAGATCCCACTTATAGTCAAAGCCAAGCCCGCCGTTTTCGACCGGAGCCGTGACCTTCGGATAAGCGGTCGAGTCTTCTGCAATCAGCATACAGCTCGGGAAGCGCTTTTTCAGGCCGCTGTTCATCCCCTTGAGGAAGTCGATCGCCCGCTCGTTTTCTCCGCGGTTTTCGTCTCCCTGCCAGTAGATCAGCCGCGAAACGGCGTCCATCCGCAGGCCGTCGAAGTGATACCGGTCGAGCCAGTAGGCGGCTGCCGACTGCAAAAAGCTCGCGACCTCGCCACGGGAATGGATGAAGTTCTTGCTTCCCCATTCGCTGTAGCCGACATCGTCGTGTGGGAACTCATAGAGAAAGCTGCCGTCAAATTTCGCCAGTCCGTAATAGTCCAGCGCGAAATGCACCGGAACAAAATCCATCAGCACGCCAATCCCCGCCTGATGACAGAGATCGATCAGACGCATCAGCTGTTCGGGCGTTCCGTAACGGGAGGTCGGGCTGAAAAAGCCGGTGTTCTGGTAGCCCCAGGATTCGTCGGACGGATGCTCGGAAAGGGGCATCAGCTCGATATGGGTGTAGCCGCATTCTTTTACATAAGGGATCAGCTTCTCGGCGATCTCTTCATAATTGTACCAGCCGTTTTCGTCATCGGGATTGGTTTTCCATGAGCCGAGATGCACCTCATAGATATTGACCGGGCGGTCAAACGAGACGCTCCGGTTTTTGATCCACCCTTCGTCCGAGAAGCGGTATCTGTCCAGATCGGCGATTCGGGAGGCAAATCCGGGGCGCAGTTCCATCGAGAAGCCATAGGGGTCGCAGTGCTCGCATTTCCAGCCCTCTTTGGAATGGATCACATATTTGTAAAGCTGTCCGGGGCGGGCGGAGGAAATCGTCTTTTCCCAGACGCCGCTGGTTTCCTGAAGCCCCATCTCCTCTTCCTGCCAGTCGTTGAAATCGCCGTAGACCGTGACCTTTTCGGCGTTGGGTGCGTAAACCCGGAAGGTTACGCCGTCCGGAGAGGCGTGCGCACCGAAATAGTTGTAGGCGTCAAACGTGCGCCCGATATAGAAGTCATGCAGATTCATTTCATCATTCCTTATCTGATATTCATTGTAAAACACTAACTCTATTCTACCTTATGTGGGCTTATTTTGCAACCATTGGTTTGAAAAAAACAGACATTTGCAGTGATTTGTACGGAAATATCCGCAACCTTTCTACGGGTTTGCGTGTATATAAGTTGAAAACCTTTCAGAAGGGAAAATGCCGGATGAAAAGAAAAGCTTTGGCAATGCTGATTTCGTTTTTTGAAGAGTTTTTTGCTGAGGTATTCGTCTGGAAAGAAAAGATGCGTGAAATTGCGCGTGCGTTTATGCGTACTGATAGCGTTTGCGGTTGGCGATCAGCAGCGAAACGGTGACGATGAGTGAAAGAAGCTCCGCCGCAATGACCGCGTACCAGACTCCGTCCAGATCAAAGATGTAGGGAAGCGTCATAATGCAGAGCACTTGGAAAACGAGCGTGCGCAGAAAAGAGATCAGCGCCGAGAGAAGACCGTTGTTGAGAGCCGTAAAGAAAGCGGAGCCGTAGACGTTGACGCCGGTGATCAGATAGGAGAAGGCGAAGATCTTAAAGCCGTGCACCGTTATCTCGTAAAGTTCCCGGTCGTAGCCGACAAACAGCTGAGAGAGCGGGCTTGCGAGCAGGAAAGAGGAGATGAGCATGACCACGCCGCCGATGACCATCATGGAAAAGCTCTTCCGGAAAAGGTTTTTCAGTTCATCGGTATTCCCGGCGCCGTAATGGAAGCCGACAATAGGCGCTGAACCGATCGCGTAGCCGAAAAAGATCGCCGCGAAGATGAATCCGACGTACATGATCGCGCCGTAGGCGGCTACGCCGTTTTCTCCCGCCAGCCGCATCAGCTGGAAATTATAAAGCATCGTAACGACCGAAGAAGAGATGTTGTTCATCAGCTCAGAGGAACCGTTGATGCAGGTATTCAGTAAGACCCGGCCGCTGAAGGATGTGCGGGTCAGGCGGAGAATGCTTGTATTGTTTTTCCGCCCGAAATAGATCAGCGGGAAAAGTCCGCCGACCGTCTGGCTGAGTGCGGTGGCAAAGGCGGCTCCTGCCAGTCCCATTCTGAAAACGGCAATAAAGAGCGCGTCGAAGATCATATTGGTCAGTCCGGCCGCGACTGTGACCATGAGCCCCAGATGCGGCTTTTCAGCGGTCACAAAAAAGCTCTGGAATACGTTTTGCAGGATGAAAAAGGGAAGCGCCATCAGGATGATCCGGGCATAGAGAACGCAGTTTTTAAGCATCTCGCCTTCTGCCCCGAGGAGTCTTGCCGCCGTGGGGGCTAAGAGCTCGCCGATGACCGCGAGGATCACGCCGCCGATGAAGGCTACATAAACCAGCATCGAGAAATACCGGTTTGCCAGTTCCTGTTTTCCTTCGCCCAGTGTTTTGGAGACGATGGCGGTGCCGCCGGTACCGAATACGAAGCCGAGAGCGCCTAAGATCATCAGGAGCGGGAAGATCAGGTTGATGGCGGCAAAGGGCGTCTTTCCGACAAAGTTGGAGACAAAAAGTCCGTCCACGACACTGTAGATCGAGGTAAAGATCATCATGACGATCGAGGAAAGGGTAAAGCGCAGAAGTTTTGAGTAGGTAAAATGATCCGATAATTTGATGGCCAAAAAAACAAGTCCTTTCTTATTTTTCAATGAAACCGTCGAATTTTCCATCCTCATCCGTAAGCATATTTTCGATAAATTCATTTTCAAGAAGCGAGCTGAAATCGTCAAAGGCTTTTATAAAGGCGCTTCCGTGGAGTGAAAGCGTCTTTTTGAGCGCCGCAGTTTCGCAGTCGTAGATCGGCCCCAGGATCTCCTGACAGAGGGCCTGTCCCTTTTCGGTCAGGCGGATGTTCATCTCCCGCCGCCGGCCTTCGATGCTTTCGAGAAAGACGAGTCCTTCTTCTTTATACTTATGGATAATGGTGTTGACGGTTGTTTTGGGGATCAGCCAATGGGCGCTAATCTCCTTCTGGGAATGGAGTCCGCCGTCGGCGATGGCGTATAAAAGCGCCAGTTCGTTTTCTCCAAGCCCGGTTTTTTTACTGACGAGATAATAGATCCCGTCGATCTGATTGATGGCGAGCATGATCCGGCGGATCTTTTTCAGTAAGTCCGTCCGTTTTTTCCCGCGGTCTGTCGGATCAGTCAATGCATCATTCCTCCTTAAAATTCGAAATCGGACTTCATTATAGTACGAAAACGAATTTTTGTCAATAGCGAGACTTGAAGCCTTGCAAAAATTGTATTATAATAAAAGCAGTCATATTTTTTAAGCACTGCTCCGGAATGCCGGAGAGCAGGAGGATATTTATGCACAGCGACCTCATTCACCAGCTTCAGGCAATCGTTGATTCATCGGCGGACAGCGACTCCAACCGAACGATCGCCCGTTATCTTCTGACCCATCTGATGACGCTGGACGCCCTTTCGGTTCAGGTGATTGCAAGCGCCTGCTATGCGTCGATCGCGACGGTCAGCCGTTTTGTCCGTTCGCTCGGGTATGACGGCTTTGCTCAGCTCAAGCAGATCACCGTTCACTATCGCCACAGCGTAAACGCTTCGACCAGCGATTATCTTGAGGAACTGCCCTATACCATCGGCGACCGGGAAGCGGTCGAAAGCTATACCGAAAATATTGCCGATTCGCTGATGCGGTTTCAAAAGGATATCCCGATCGATCAGCTGGATCATATCTGTCAGCTGATCCATGATTCGGATAATGTTGCCCTTTACGGTTTTTTCCAGCCAGGGCTTCTCGCCAAACAGCTCCAGTTTTTATTTCTTTCAATCGGGCGGTATACCGAAAGTTATGATCTGGTCGAAGATCACGAGGAACGGGCGCGGACGATGAAAAAGGGAGATCTCGCCATCTTTTTATCAGTAGACGGGAACTATGTGTACGGTCATGGCGGGGCGGTTGTCCGGATGCTGCGGGAGCGCGGGGCCACGCTCGTGCTTTTTACCCAGAATCATGACGCCGCGATTCGGGAAATGTTTGATGAGGTGCTGCTGCTCGGAACGCAGGATACCAAGAGAGCGGGCTATTATAAGCTTCAGCTTGCGACCGAGCTTCTCTTTTCACGATACATGAAGCTCTATTCGCCGGATGCGCCGTTAAAAGCGTGAGGGGATTTGCAGCGGTTCACACTTTTAACGGCTGTTTTCAGATCAGCGTAAGCACCGGCTGAAGCTGAATGCCGCCCTCGGCCGCTTTCAGTGTCGGGAGCAGTAAGGAAAAATCCGCGACAAGGGAAGCCGGCTTTTTTCCGGCGTCATCCTGCGCAAAGGGAACAAAGTAGATGTTTTTCTGATTCAGGAGCGCGCCGATATTTTTTGCGCTCCCGCGCAGCGCGTCATTGGTCGCGGGACAGAGTACGACCGGGCGTTCGTTCCGGAGGTGGCTTTTGACCGCCATCGAAACGGGCGTATCGGTGATCGAAAGGGCGAGCTTGGCAAGGGTATTTCCGGTGCAGGGACAGACTGCGAGAAGATCCGCCATCTTTTTCGGTCCGATCGGCTCAGCGTCTTCGATCGTCAGGATCGGTTCATGTCCGGAAATCTTTCGGGCGCGGGCAATATGATCCGAAGCGCACCCGAATCGGGTATTGAGACGGGCAGCGTTGAAAGAAAAGACCGGAAGGATCTCGTATCCTGCGGCGGCGCAGCGCTCCATTTCGGAAAATGCTTTTTCAAAGGTGCAGAACGATCCGGTTATGCAAAAGGCCAGCCGGGGAGCAGGGGTAGACATGGTTATCCTCCTTTTCAGCAGGGCATCAGCGAAAGAACAGGGTCTTTTGTGCAGACAAGCCGGAAGAGCCAGTCGGCTCCTGATTCGGGTGCGGTTTTTCCGGGAAGAGAAGGAGCCTGTAAGATCAGCCGACCGGAGAGAAGATGAGCGTCCGGCGTAAAACCGCCGGGATTTCCGGCCAGTTCGATAATCAGTGCACTCGGCGGGAGAGCGGAAAGCATTTTTCCGTCCAGAATGGGCGCAGGAACGGTGTTGAGAAGAAGGCGGGTCTTTGGAAGAACGCCGCTTTCAGAGAGAATGCTCAACGGGATCGTTTCCGTTCCCAGAATCGACAGCTCATACCGCTCCCGTTCCGACCGGGCGGCGACGAAAACCTTTGCGCCGTAAGCAGTGAGCAGCCGGGTCAAACTTTTGGCGATCCGTCCGCCGCCGGTGATGAGGACGCGCGTTCCGCGAAGGGTGACCGGAAGAAGGTCGACGGCCAGAAGAAGAGCGCCTTCGGCGGTCGCATCCGCATTTTTCAGGGTAAAGACTTCATCGGAAAGATAATCGGTAAAGGAGATTCCTTTTTCGGTCAGAAACGCTTCAAACGGACGTCCGGGCGCGGAAAGGCCGCCGTATACCCGCGTATCGGTTTTCAGGAGCGGGAAAAGCTCTTCAAGATCAAGTTCCGCTTCCGGGAGCAGAGGAGCCGGTATCGTCTTTCCGTCGCGGGTCAATGGAATCGGGAGCAGCAGAAGATCCGGTGCGGCCGGACATTCCGAAAGGGTTCGGATGGGAAGAAGGCCGTTTTTCTCCGAAAGCCCTTGTGCACAGGAAAAAACGGTGACGCCGGGGACTTTGGAGAGCTTTGCGGAGAGAAGCGAACAGCGCCGGTCGCCCCCGGCGGAGAGAATCAGCAGGTCGTTCATGGAAAAACACTTCTTTCTGAAAAAAAGAAAAGATCAGGTGCAGCAAAGCGCCCTCTGTGCTCAGTATATGCGTAGGCGGAAAGAAAGTGCACGGAGGGCTGTACGGAGAACTGCACGGAGGACAAAGGAGGAATTTTCAGATGGAGAATACGCAGCGGATGGGACTGCTCCGGCATTGTGAACTGTGTCCGCGTCGGTGCGGAGTCGATCGCCTGAGCGGAGAAAAGGGCTTTTGCGGCGCGTCGGGAGAAAAGATACGGGTAGCGAGGGCGGCGCTTCACCGCTGGGAAGAACCATGTATCTCGGGAAGTAATGGAAGCGGAACGGTCTTTTTTTCCTACTGCACCCTCCGGTGTGTTTTCTGCCAGAACCGGGAGATCCGGAGTGGAGAAGCGGGCGCGGATATTTCAGTGCGGCGGCTTGCAGATATTTTTCTGGAACAGCAGGGAAGAGGTGCGCATAACCTCAATCTCGTGACCCCGACCCATTATCTTCCTCAGATCCTTTCGGCGCTCGATCTTGCACGGGAGGACGGATTCACTCTTCCGGTCGTCTATAATACCTCCGGCTATGAACGGCCGGAGATGCTGCGGCTGCTGGAGGGGTATGTTGATATCTGGCTTCCGGATTTCAAGTACCTTTCGGATTCGCTTGCGGGAGCATATTCCTCGGTATCAGGCTATGCCGATTGGGCGCTTCCAGCCCTGGACGAGATGGTCCGGCAGGCAGGAGAACCGGTTTTTGATGAGAACGGGATGATGAAAAAAGGGGTTATTATCCGCCACCTCTGCCTTCCGGGGCATCAGGAGGAATCGGAGCGGGTGATCCGCACCCTTTTTCTTCGGTATCATAACCGGGTCTATTACAGCATCATGAACCAGTATACGCCGCCGTCCGATCGGGTGCTCTCGTGGGAAAATCTGATGGAGCGGTTCCCGAAACAGGCGTATGATGAGTTGATCGAGTACGCTTCCGACCTCGGAATGGAAAACGGTTTTGTGCAGGAAGAGGGAACGGCTGAGGAAAGCTTTATTCCGGCATTTGATCTGGAGGGCGTGTTTGCCGAAAAGGAGCCGGAAGGGAAAAAGTAAAACGGAGGAGGGTTTTCTTTTCAAAACCCTCTTTCCTTCTGGCGGGTTTTGTGGTATACTATGATCAAACAATATGTGCACGGACACACAAGCGTTTGTATGCAGCGAAAGGATGAATGACTATGAAACAGGCTTATAACCCCTATCTTCCTCTGACGGAATTTGTTCCCGACGGCGAACCGCATAACTTTAACGGAAGAGTCTATATCTACGGCTCTCATGACGTTCCCGGCGGCGTCAAATACTGCGAGGGCGATTATGTTACCTATTCCGCTCCCGAAAACGACCTGACCGACTGGCGGTATGAGGGCGTAATCTATCACCGTACCGATGATCCCAGCAACGCAAAGGATCAGATGCAGCTCTGGGCACCCGACGTTACCTGCGGCCCCGACGGAAGATACTATCTCTATTACTGCTACTCGTTCTATCCCGAGATCGGCGTTGCGGTCAGCGATTCTCCCGCAGGCCCCTTCAAGTTCTACGGTCACGTTCATTACCCCGAATCGATCAACGGCGGCGCAACGCTGCGCGAGTTCATGCCCTTTGACCCGGCGGTACTGACCGATGACGACGGACGGGTCTATCTTTACTACGGCTTTGCGCCCGCGGCAGAGAAAGAGATGAAGATGCCTAAGCTCTCTCAGGAAGAGATCGATAAACTCCCCGAGACTTCCAAAGAGCGGGTCGCGATGTTTTCTAAGATCGAGTTCGGCGAAAACGGCATGGTCGCTGAACTGGAGCCGGATATGCTGACTCTGAAGGAAGTTCCTCATGTTTCGATCCCCGGCGGTCATCATACTGCGGGCACCGGCTTTGAAGGACACGGCTTCTTTGAGGCCTCTTCGATCCGGAAGGTCGGAAGCAAATACTATTTTGTCTACTCTTCTCATAAGAGCCACGAGCTTTGCTATGCGGTCAGCGATAAGCCCGACCGTGACTTCGTGTACGGCGGGACGATCGTTTCTAATGGCGACGTCGGCTTGAACGGCCGCACCGAGCCGCTGAATACGCTGGGCAACAACCATGGCGGCATGGTCAAGGCAAACGGCGAATGGTATATCTTCTATCATCGTCAGACCAACGGAACCGAGTTCTCCCGTCAGGGCTGTGCTGAAAAGATCAAGATCCTTCCCGACGGAAAAATCAAACAGGTCGAGATCACTTCCTGCGGCTTAAACGGCGGCCCGCTCAAGGGCGAGGGCGCATACCCGGCGGTCATTGCCTGCAACATCGTTTCCCCGACCAATCCCTCTGTCATCAACTATCAGAATCCGGTCATGAAGACCCAGACCCGGATCACCGAAGATGTTGAGGACGGCGTTCACACTCCGTTTATTACCGATATTGCCGAAGGAACCAAGCTCGGTTATAAGTATTTTGATTTTGAAGGGCTGTCGAAGGTCACGCTGACGGTTCGCGGCAAATTCCACGGCACCGTTACCCTCTCTTCCGAACTGGACAACAGCGACGGCGTTTCCGAAACGGCATTTTCGATCGACAATGCTCAGTGGACGGAGATTTCGCTCGACAGCACGATCCGCGATGGCGTTCGCGCGCTCTACCTCACCTTCAAGGGCGAAGGAAAGCTGGATCTTGAGACGGTCACGCTCGGGTAAACCTTTCTGAAAGAATAAAAATGTCCCATTCTCCGTTTTTTACAGGAAATGGGACATTTTTTATGCTGCGGCTTCAATCGTCAGTCTTTTTGAAGCTCCTTTTTATGCAGTTCCTTTTTGTAGATGATGTAGGAGATCAGCGCCGAGACCGCTTCGGTAAACCAGAAAGCATGCCAGACGCCGGCTGCTTCCCAGATTCGGCTGAAGAGGAAGGCGGCGGGGATAATGATGATGGTATAGCGGCAGAGCGAGATCATCAGCGACGGCATTCCCTTTCCAAGTCCTTCGAGCGCGCCCGAATAGGTGACCGAAACAGCTGAAACGATAAACCCGATGCTGATCAGGCGAAGAGCCTGACTGCCGGCGGCGATGGTTTCGGGGTTTTCGGTGAACATCCCGATCAGTTGTCCGGGGATCGCAAAACAGATCCCCGTTCCCGCCGCGAGAATCAATCCGCTCGTCAGAAGCGCCGCCCGGCAGATCTTTCCGACTCGCTTCATCTCACCGGCGCCGTAATTGTATCCGACCAGCGGACGCATTCCCTGTACCAGTCCGCTCGCGGGAAGGTAAAGGAAGGTCTGGAGCTTATAGTAAATGCCGAGGACGACGACATAAACGGGAGAAAAAGCGGCAAGGATCGCATTAAGCGCCGAAATCAGAAGAGAGGGGAGCGCGAGATTTAAGGAAGCCGGGATTCCGAGCTGATAGAGGCGGGCGTCGATCACTCGGTCGAACTTGAAAAGGTATTTTCCCTTGATCCGAACCGAGCAGGGGCGGGCAAAATAGGCGACCAGATAGATCACAAGGGTGACCATCTGACCGATGCCGGTCGCAAGCGCCGCGCCGGTGATCTCCAGTTTCGGGAAAGGTCCGATGCCGAAGATCATCATCGGGTCGAGGATAATGTTGGTGACACAGCCGACGATCATGGCGACCATGACCAGTTTCATCCGTCCAAGCGCCTGGAAGATTTTCTCAAAGACGAGGTTTGCGCAGACTGCGAGGGTGAAGATAAAGACGATTCGGGCGTAGCGGGTTCCCATTGCGATGACCGTTTCATCGGAAGTGAACATCTTCAAAAACGCCGGAATAATCAGGCAGCAGCCGATCGTCATGATGATCCCCATCAGACAGCTGTAGAAAAAGCCCCGGCTTGCGGCGCGGTCGGCCATCTCTTCGCTTCCGGCGCCGAGATAAAAGGCAATGACAACGTTGATTCCGACTCCGAAGCCGATTGCGACAGCGTTGATAAAGTTCTGGACGGGGTAGACCAGCGACAGGGCGGTCATGGCGCTTTCGCTGATTTTAGCGACAAAAAAGCTGTCGATGATGTTGTACAGGGAGTTGACCAGCATCGACAGGATCATCGGAAGAGACATCGAGAGAAGCAGCGGAAAAACCGGCTTTTCTTTCATAAATGTGTTATCCATAAAGACTCCTTTCCTTTTTTCGGGCAACAAAAAACGCCGCATCCCCGTAAAAAGGGATGTGGCGAAAAATGGCTCTGCCAGAAAAATCCACATAAGGTTTTATAACCTATATAGTATAGCACAGAAAGAACAGCTTGTCAACCGGTTTTATTCATACCGCTCTCCGGTCAGTTCCGCCCGCGCGTCCGCGGCCAGAAAGAGCGAACCGCCAATCAACAGCGGCTTGTTCTCTTTTTCAGCGGCTGTAAGCGCAAGCGCAAGCCCATCTTTCCAGTTTCCGGCTTCGATCGCTTCCCGGTCGTTTTTCCGAACAGCTTTAGCGGTCTCGTGGTCGCTTGCCGAGCGGGGATTGTTGACCGTAACGGTGTAGACACGGCTCACTTCCGGCAGGATCTGCGCCAGCGCGTCCGAAAAGTCCTTGTCCCGCATCATGCCCGTCAGCATAAACGGCTTATTCTCCCCGAAAAGGGCGTGCACACTTCCGGCCAGCGCCGTCAGGCCATGGACATTATGCCCGCCGTCAATCAGCACCGGCGGCCGTTCTTTGACAAGTTCCAGCCGGCAGGGAAAATGAGCGGTTTCCAGACCGGATCGGATCGCGGATTCTGTGACGCCGAGCGTTTCGGCGGCGGTGATGGCGGTAACCGCGTTTTTGATCTGATACCGTCCCAGAAGAGAAAGACGGTACCTGTTTCCGCCGTAGGAAAATTCGGTTCCGTATAGATCCTCGCGGTGAATATCGATCTCACTGAAACTGGGCATGATCAGTCGGGAGCCGGTTTCGGCGCACCGTTTCATCACCGTCTCGGTAACCTCGTCCGCCTGTTCGGGATAGAGAAGGGCGGGATTACCCTTGATGATGGCGGATTTATCTCCGGCGATCTCCGCAAGCGTGTGTCCTAAAACGGCGGTATGCTCCAGACCGATGCCCATGATGACCGAAAGGAGCGGACGGGGGAGGGCGTTGGTCGCGTCGTGCGCGCCGCCGATGCCCGCTTCGATGACGGCAATATCGCATCCCTCTTCCCTGAACCAGATCATGGCGGCAGCAAATCCGAGGATAAATTCATTGACGGGCTTTTCTTCACGGTCGAGCGCTTCGACCGCTGGAATCAGTGATCCGATGATCCGCGCAAGCGTCTTTTCGGGAATCATTTCTCCGTTGATTTGCATCCGTTCGCGGTAGCAGAGAACATAGGGCGAAATAAAGAGTCCTGTCTTTTTTCCGGATGCCCGCAGCATATAGGAGAGCATCGTCGAAAAAGAGCCTTTTCCGTTGGTGCCGGTGACATGAACGGCGGGAACGGTCTGATCGGGAAAACCGGAGGCTTCTTTGCACCGCTCAAGGAGAAGCGCCGCTCGTGCCGCCGCTTCCCCGCGCGGGAAGGAAAGACGGGGGCGGGCGTGGATAAACGCAAGCGTCTCTTGATAGGACCGGATTTTTTCAGGCATAACGGATCTCTCCTTGTTTTATATCAACATCAAATTCTACCTTGTTGAGTTTTGAGAAGCAAAACTCGGTAGCGTCCGCGGAGCTATGCTCCGCAGCATCAAATTCTACCTTGTTGAGTTTTGAGAAGCAAAACTCGGTAGCGTCCGCGGAGCTATGCTCCGC
>JALEHK010000024.1 GCA_022770625.1 Oscillospiraceae bacterium
AATAAATAAAAGCACAGCCGATTCCGTGCCGCGGAGGTGCTGATAGGGAAGAAACGGCATGGGCAAATCAAAAAGGAGTGAACTTGTTATGAAAAAAGCACTGAAAACAGTCTTTGCAGCAGTTCTGACCGGCGCGATGGCCATGTCGGCTTTCGCAGTCAACGCTTCGGCGGGTTGGTATGTCAACAACGACGGAAGCAAGGTATGGTACAACGACGGGTACTATGATGGGTATTACTATGGTTCTTACGCTACGGTGACCGCCAACCAGTACAAGAATGGAACCATTACGGTTTCCGTTCCTTCCGGCGCTACCGGCATCAGCTACAGCTGGACTGGTACCAATATTGCGAGCAGCAGCACATCGTCCACTACGATTTCCGCACAGGGCAACTATTCTGCAACCTGCAACGTGACCTTTACCTACAAGATCGATAATAACAGAACCATTACCGAAACGGTTCCGATCACCATCAGCGGCTATGCGTACAGCACTCAGAATGACGCTAAGTATGCCGGTCAGGAAACCCAGACCGTTTACGGCAACGGAAGCTACTGGTATGATTACAACAACAATTATGCCTACGGCGATTACGTTTACATCAACGGCAAGTGGTATGACAAGGACGAGTGTGATTACAGATACGGCAACTGGTATCCGTATTACTATGCGACCGCGTATGACTACAATCCGAACTACTATAACGGCTACTACTACGGCAGCTATAAGAACGGGCTGGATGTAGACTGGGATACCGACACCTTCTACTACAACGGCAAGAAGCAGATCCCGACCGCGACCGTCACCATCGGCAGCCGCACGATCGAGCTGGACGTACGAGTTATTTCGGGCGACAAGGATTCGACCGACGTCGGTTCCTACCGCGTTTCCGCGTCCCTTCCTTCCGGCTACCGCGGCGTCAAGCTTTCGAATTCCACCCTCCGCTATACCATCGAGGAGCCGCTCAAGCAGGGGCTTGTTTCTGAATCGGGAAGCACCTATTACTACCAGAACGGCAAGTATCAGACCGGCTGGGAGACGGTTGACGGCAATACCTACTACTTCGAGAAGGACGGCAAGGCCGCGACCGGATGGAAGTGGATGGACGGCGCATGGTACTATTTCGGCAACGACGGCGCGATGAGAACCGGCTGGGTCTCCACGAACGGCAAGACCTACTATGTCAACGAGTCGGGCAAGATGGTCTCGAACAAGTGGCAGAAGCTGGACGGATACTGGTACTTCTTCGATCAGGATGGCGCAATGGCCGAGTCCAAGTGGGTCAAGACCGGCAGCTACTGGTATTACTGCGCGGGCGACGGCCGTATGGCAACCAACACCACCATCCCCGGCGGTTATTATGTCAACGCAAACGGCGTCTGGGTCAAATAATTTTTTGAACCCTTGACAAAGTGAGTTTTCCCCGCGCTCTCTGGGAATCCGGAGGGCGCGGGGTTTTATTTTTATCCATGTCCGCAGGAGGATGGCTTGCATTCCGAAACGATATGTGCTATACTGGATAACAGTTCGGGCGGGAAACCCGCACGGCTCCATTCTGACGCCGAAACAGAGCAGAACGCTCTCTTGAGGAAAAAGATGCGGACATAAAAGAAAAAACGGGATGACTTGACGCCGAAGGAGACTTCTGGGGCGGAAACGAGACCGGATTTGATGAACGGATTTATGTACGGCTGCATCTTCTGCGTTGGAAGGTGCAGCCGTTTTATTATTTGTAAAGGAGATTTTTTATGCAGAATCGAGTCGCCATTATCGGCATTATCGTTGAAAATCCCGCGTCGGTCGGGGAACTGAATGCGCTTTTACATGAATACGGCGGATATATCATCGGGCGGATGGGAATCCCGTACCGCGAAAAGAGTATGAGTATCATTTCGATCGCGATCGACGCGCCGCAGGACGTGATCTCGGCGCTCTCCGGACGGCTTGGGAGACTCCCCGGCGTACAGGCCAAGGCGGTCTATTCCTCCGCCGGAAAAGGAGAGAGTAAATGAAACGGGTGAGACTTCAGGGACGTCTCTCGACCGGATGGTGCGTGGGGCTGATCGTACTGCCGGTGGTCACGGCTTTTCTGGCGATCGGGATCGGACGGATCTGGATTTCGCCCGGCGAGATCGTTTCCTCGCTCAGAGGGCTGATCCGGGAGATCGAGACGGTGAGCGCGCAGACGAACATGGTGCTTTGGAAGATACGGCTTCCGCGGATTCTTCTCGCGGCACTCTGCGGAGCGGGACTTTCGGCGGCAGGATGTTCCTATCAGAGCCTTTTTGCCAATCCGCTGGCGACACCGGATACGCTCGGTGTTGCTTCGGGCGCATCGTTCGGCGCGGCGCTCGGGATCCTGATGGGACTGGGCTTAGGCGGAATCCAGCTGACCTCGCTTTTATTCGGTATCACGGCCGTTGCGCTGACCTGGCTTGCGGGTGCGGGTAAGGCCGGGAGTGGGAAAGGAATGAATACGATCGTCCTTTCCGGCATTATGATCGGGTCGCTTTTTTCGGCGCTGGTGAGTCTGGTGAAGTTTACCGCCGATACCGAAAGCGAACTTCCGGCAATCACCTACTGGCTGATGGGAAGCCTTGATTCGGCAAACTTTAAGTCGCTCTCGCTCGGAGCGCCGCCGATCCTGATCGGGATCGTGGTGCTGATGCTGCTCCGGTGGCGGCTGAATCTCCTACCGCTCTCGGACGATGAGGCGAGAGCGTCCGGCGTCAACATCCGGGCGCTGAGGGGTGTGGTCATTCTCTGTGCGACGATGATGACCGCGTCCTGCGTCTCGATGTGCGGGCAGGTCGGATGGGTCGGGCTTTTAGTGCCGCATATCTGCCGGATGAAATTCGGGAACAACCACCTCTCCCTTTTACCGGCGTCGGTCAGTCTGGGAGCGGTGTTCATGATTTTGGTCGATACGCTGGCCAGAAGCGTATCGTCGGTGGAAATTCCGGTCTCGATTCTGACGGCGATCATCGGCGCACCCTTTTTTATCCTTCTGATGCGGAAAAGCGGGGGGTGGTCGCTGTGAAGCTGACGGTAGAAAACGGGTGCTTCGGCTACAAAAAGGGCGAGGAGCTTTTGAAAAATGTTTCGCTCGAAGCCGAGTCGGGAGAACTGGTCGCGATTTTAGGTCCCAACGGCGCCGGAAAGACAACGATGCTTCGGTGTATGATGGGGTTTCTCAAATGGCGGTCGGGGCGGTCGGCAATCGATGGAACCGACATCCGTCAGATCCCGGCCAGAAAGCTCTGGAAGACGGTCGCTTATGTGCCGCAGGCCAAAAACGCTTCCTCCGCTTTTACAGCGGGGGAGATGGTGCTGCTCGGACGTTCGGGACGGCTGAACGCTTTTGCACAGCCGAAACAAGAGGATGTGGAAAAAGCGGACGAGGTGATGGAACGGCTCGGGATCTTGAAACTCAAGGAAAAAAAGTGCTCGGAAATCAGCGGCGGCGAATTGCAGATGGTACTGATCGCGCGGGCGCTCGCCAGTCAGCCGCAGATCATGATCCTCGATGAACCGGAATCCAATCTCGACTTTAAGAATCAGCTGATTGTGCTCGAGACGTTATCGGGGCTTGCGGCGGAAGGAATGATCTGCCTTTTCAACACTCACTATCCTGCCCACGCGCTTCAGCGGGCGGGAAAGAGCTTTCTCCTCTGCAAGGACGGAACCAGCTTTTTCGGACCGACCAGAGAGATCGTCACCGAGGAAACCATCCGGATGGCGTTCGGAGTCAACGCGGTCATCGGGGATGTTGAGACACCGGGGAATATTCTCAGAAGCGTCCTTCCGGTCAGCCTGATCGGGGAAAGCGACGCATCTCCGGTCAGCCGGAACGGAGAGGTTTCCCGGATCGCCGCCATGACCGTCCTTGTACGGGACTATCGGATGGCGGAAAAGGTAAACGGGCTTTTGCATGAACACGCGGGGCTGGTTATCGGGCGGATGGGAATGCCCTACCGCAGGGGAGAAGAAACCGTGCATATCATCAATCTGGCGCTCGACGGGAGCGAACGGGAAATCTACGCGCTTTCGGACGCAGTCGGACTGCTTCCGGGCGTCAGTGTGAAAACAACCTTTTGAACGGATAGACAAGAACAGATGAGGTGTCCTATGATTAAGATCGCAATTTACGGAAAAGGCGGCATTGGAAAATCGACGACTGTTTCCAATATCGCGGCGGCTCTTGCGGAAAAAGGGCTGAAGGTCATGCAGATCGGGTGCGACCCGAAGGCTGATTCGACCTCCTGCCTGCATGGCGGCGGACGGATGAAAACGGTGCTCGACCTGACCCGTGAGCGGGGAGATGGGTTTACGCTGGAAGAGATGGTGAAGATCGGATACAAGGGAATCGTCTGTGTGGAAGCGGGCGGCCCTACGCCCGGACTCGGATGTGCGGGACGGGGGATCATCACGGCGCTTGAAAAGCTCGAAAAGAAGGGCGGATACGAAGTCTACGCGCCCGATGTTATTTTCTATGACGTGCTCGGAGACGTCGTATGCGGCGGATTCTCGACCCCGATGCGGGAAGGGTACGCCGACGCGGTTTTTGTCGTCACATCGGGTGAAAATATGGCGATCTATGCCGCCGCGAACATCGCGACCGCTGTAGAAAACTTCCGCGACCGGGGATACGCTGAGCTTGGCGGAATGATCCTCAACCGCCGTGGAATCAAAAATGAAGAGGAAAAGGTTCAGGTGCTCTGTGACGATTTTCATACGGGGATCGTTGGGCGGCTGGATCGGAGCGAGCTTGTTCCGGAAGCGGAAGAACTGGGAAAGACGGTCGTAGAAGCGTTTCCCGAAAGCGAGATGGCCGGAGAGTACCGCGCTTTAGCAGAAGCGGTACTGGACGCGGCTCAAAAAGCCAAAGAGAAAAAGGAGGGCGCGGTATGCTGACGCGGCTTTCTCATGACCGGGGCGGGAGCGAAAAGACGCTTTCCGTTCGGATCGCGGACGCCAAGTTTCCGGCGCCTTTCTCCTCGGGGCTTGAATACTGTTCACCGGCGCGCGGAAGCTGGAACATCGCCCACACCGGAATGCTGGTTCCGGAAGCGCATGAGGTTTTTGTCTGTGCAGAAGGGTGTCTGCGGGGCGTTGTCCTGACAGCGGCGGAACAGGGAACGATCGATCGTTTTTCGATGATTACGGTCGAAGAGAATAATCTTCTGGACGGAGATATGGAGACGCTGATCGTGGACGGGATCGGCGATATCCTCAAAAAGCTCCCGTATCAGCCGAAAGCGATGCTTATTTATACCAGCTGTGTTCATCACTTTGCCGGGTGCGACTTAAAGCTCGTGTATAAACGGCTGAAAGAGCGGTACCCGGAAATCGATTTTGTGGACTGCTATATGAATCCGATCATGCGCAAAAGCGGGCTTACCCCCGATCAGCTGATGAGAAGGGGAATGTACCGGCTGATCCGCCCGCGCGAAATCGATCCGAAGAGGGTCAACATCATCGGCAATGATTTCGCGACCGATAAAGAAAGCGAACTTGTCCGACTGATCGGGAAGAATGGATACCGGCTGCGGGAGATCCAGGACTGTAAGACGTATGACGAGTATCAGGAGCTTGGGAGCGCCGCAATCAACGTCCTCTATAATCCGTCGGCGATCCCGGCGGGTGAGCAGATGCAGCAGCGGCTCGGCGGGAAGGCGGTTTATCTGACCAACTCGTTTGACTGCGGAGAGATCGAAGCGGTGCTTCACGGCCTTTCGGATGCGCTGGGCGTTCCGAGAGAGGATTATGCTCAGGAAAAAGAAGAATGTGAACAGGCGCTCGGGAAGCTGAAAGAGCTCCTCGGCGACACGCCGGCGGCTATTGACTATACCGTCCACTACCGTCCGCTTTCGCTTGCGAAAATGCTTCTGACTCATGGGATGGGTGTCCGCGCCGTCTTTCTCGATGGGATCAGCGGAGAGGAAAAAGAGGACTTTTTGTTTCTCCAGAAGGAGTTCCCCGACCTGCTGCTCTGTCCGACGATCGCGCCCGGAATGCGATATATTCACGATGTGGACGAGCGGATTCTCGCAATCGGACAGAAGGCTGCCTATATTACCGGAAGTCGGCATTTTGTGAACGTGGTCGAATGCGGGGGAATGTTCGGCTTTGAAGGGATCCTGCGGATGTGCAGGGAGATCGAGGACGCGTTCCTTCACGAAAAGGATATGAAAACCCTGATCCAGATCAAAGGGCTTGGAGGAGGATGCTGCTTATGAGACAGACGATCGGACGGCTCTCGATCTATTCGCCGGATACCTTCGGCATCGCGTCCGCACTGTATGAACTGGGCGGAATGACGGTGATTCACGATGCTTCCGGCTGCAACTCGACCTATACGACCCATGACGAACCGCGCTGGTACGAGATGGACTCGATGGTCTTTATCTCGGCTATCAGCGAGATGGAAGCGGTGATGGGGGACGACGGGAAACTGATTCGGGACGTTGTTTCGGCGGCCGGGGAGCTTCACCCGAAGTTTATCGCGATTGCCGGTACGCCGATCCCGATGATGACCGGATTTGATTTTAAGGCGGTCGCCGCTGTAATCGAAAAGAAAACCGGAATCCCGACCTTTGGTTTTGCGACCAACGGGATGGAGGATTATCTTCCGGGGGTATCGATGGCGCTTGAGGCGGTTGCGGAGCGGCTGACCCTTCCGGCTGAGGAAAAAGTCCGGGGTGGGGTCAATCTCCTGGGGCTTACGCCGCTCGACTTTCCGCTGGACGCGCCGGAAAAGATCAGAGCGCTTTTAGAGGAAAACGGGATGAAGGTGCTCTCCTCCTGGGCGATGGGTTCTTCGCTTGATGAAATTCGGGATCGATCCGCAAAGGCAGAGGTAAATCTTATCCTGTCTTACTCGGGGCTTGCGGCGGCGGAAAAACTCAAGGAAAAGTACGGGACGCCGTATGTGATCGGGGTTCCGATGGGAGAATTTTCCCAAGCGGTCATCCGGGCGCTCATGGAAAGCGCAGAGGACGGCCAGAACCGGAACGCGCTTCCGGGAGCCGCCGAGGAGAGCGACACGGTCGTGATCGGCGAGAGCGTTGCGGCACTTTCACTCGCGGCGGCGCTCAAAAAGCCGGCTCGGGTCGTCTGTCCGTTTCCGGATGGTCACGGCATTCGTGATTGCGGCGCGGTTTTTGCACCGGACGAGGACAGTCTTGTGCAGGCGCTTACGGGCGCCGAGACGGTCATCGCCGACCCGCTTTTCGCACCGGCGTTCCCGGAAGGAGCCAAGCTCATCCGCCTTCCGCACACTGCCTATTCCGGACGGCTTTACGACCGGGAGATGGGGGCAGATATTGAAAAAATTGTTCAACTGCTGGGAAAAGAATAACACGCGCTTTTTAACAGCTTTCATTGCACCAAAATCAGAAAGGAAAAATACCCATGAAAAAAACGCTTTCTTTTGTCACCGCGCTTCTTATGATCGCTTCGCTTGCCGGCTGCGGCAACTCGTCCGGCACCGCGTCCTCTTCGTCCGCTGAGAGCGTTGAAAGCAGCGCTTCCTCTGAGGAGGTCAGCGCCGAGTCTTCCGAAGCAGAGGTCGAATCCTCCGCGTCCTCGGAAGAAACTGCCGCAGAGGGAACGCACATCGTCGTTGACCACGCAGGCAACGAGGTCGAAGTTCCGTATGACATCGAGCGGATCGCCGTTGCGGACATCTACCCGCTTCCCAGCGTTCTTTCAATCTTCTTTGATTCGGCGGAGAAGCTGGTCGGGATTGCGCCCGCGAGCATGACCGCCGCGCAGAACAGCCTTCTTTCGGAGCTTTATCCTGAGATTTTAAATGCATCGACCGATTTTACCGACGGGTCTACTGTCAACATCGAAGAGCTGATTAAGCTCGATCCGGACGTCGTTTTCTATGGTGCGTCCAACCCGGAAGTCGGCGAACAGCTGAAAAACGCGGGGCTCCCCGGTATCGCGATCTCGGTCAACAAGTGGAATTACAACGCGATCGAGACGCTCGACAACTGGATCTCGCTGATCGGCGAGCTTTTCCCCGAAAACGATAAGACGGATCTGGTCAGCAATTACAGCAACGAGGTTTATGACGAGGTTCAGTCGCGCGTCGCGGACATGACCGACGAAGAGAGAGCGCGCGTCTTCTTCCTCTTCCAGTACAGCGACGCCGCAATCGCGACCTCCGGCGAGCATTTCTTCGGCCAGTGGTGGGCGGACGCGATCGGCGCGGTCAATGTTGCCAAAGAGCTTTCCAACGACAACTCGAGCAAGGTTACGATGGAACAGATCTATGGCTGGAACCCCGACACGATTCTGATTACCAACTTCAATAAGGCAAAACCCGAAGATCTGTACAACAACACGATCGGAAGCTATGACTGGAGCGAGATCGACGCGGTTAAGAACCAGAACTGCTATAAGATGCCGCTCGGTATGTACCGCAGCTATACCCCCGGTGTCGATACGCCGATCACCCTGTACTGGCTGGCGCAGACGGTTTATCCCGATCTCTTTTCCGATATTGATGTAACCGAAGAGACCATCAACTACTATAAGGAAGTCTTTGGCGTTGAGCTGACCGAAGAACAGGCAGAGTCGATCTTTACCCCGGTCACCGCGGCGGGCGCCGTTTTTGACTGATCGCTTTTTCAGAAACATACCCGGCGGTGCAAAGGTACTGCCGGGTACTCGCATTTTCATCTTGAGGAAACATAAAGGAGTGGAGTCTATGTCTCTCAATTCTACCCCGTCCGGCGAGCGGGTCCATATCGGTTTTTTCGGCCGGAGAAATGCCGGTAAATCCAGCGTCGTCAACGCGGTCACCGGGCAGGAGCTTTCCGTTGTATCGGACACCCTCGGAACGACCACCGACCCGGTCTTTAAGACGATGGAGCTTCTGCCGATGGGGCCGGTCATGATTATCGACACCCCCGGCTTTGACGACGAAGGGGCGCTCGGAGAGCTTCGCGTCCGCAAGACCCGTCAGGTGCTCAATAAATCCGACGTCGCCGTTTTAGTCGTTGACGCGGCGGCGGGGATCGGAAGATGTGAAGAGGAACTGATCCGGCTGTTCAGGGAAAAAGAGCTTCCGTACCTGATCGCGATGAACAAATCCGATCTGCTTTCCGAAAAGGGAGAGGCGGACGCGCACACGGCGTTTGTCAGCGCAAAAACCGGAGAGGGAATTTACGAGCTGAAAGAACGGATCGCGGGACTTGCCAAAACCGATCAGCCGAAATTGCAGATCGTTGGAGACCTGATCCATCCGGGGGATTTTGTTGTACTGGTGACGCCGATCGATAAGGCTGCGCCCAAAGGACGGCTGATCCTTCCGCAGCAGATGACCATTCGTGATGTTCTGGAAGCGGACGCGACGGCAGTTGTCGTCAAGGAGATCGAACTGAGGGAAACGCTGGAAAGCCTTGGAAAAACGCCGTCCCTCGTTATTACCGACTCTCAGGCTTTTGCAAAGGTGTCCGCCGATACGCCGGCTTCGATCCCGCTGACCTCCTTCTCGATCCTGATGGCGCGGCACAAGGGGCTGCTGGAATCGGCGGTTGAAGGAGTTGCGGCGGTCGAGCGGTTGAAGGATGGGGATAAGGTGCTGATTGCCGAAGGATGTACCCATCATAAGCAGTGCGACGATATCGGAAGCGTCAAGATCCCCCGCTGGCTCAGAAATTATACCGGCGCGGAGATCACGATCGAAAGCTGCTCCGGAACGGAATTTCCCGATGATCTTTCGCCGTACAGTCTGGTGATCCACTGCGGCGGATGTATGCTCGGGGAAAGAGAGGTTCGCTACCGGATGAAATGCGCCCAGGATCAGGGCGTGCCGATCACCAACTATGGGATCGTGATCGCGTATATGCAGGGAATTTTGAAGCGCAGCCTTTCGATTTTCCCGGCGCTTTCGGAAAAGCTCAAATAAGATCCAAAGGAGAGGGATTTTATGCCGAGAACAGAAAGAGATCTATTGGGAGAACGGACACTTCCGGATGAGGCGCTTTATGGAATCAACACCCTGCGTGCAGTGGAAAACTTTCCGCTTGGAAACGGAAAGACCGACCCGGAGCTTCTGAAAGGGATCATTACCGTCAAAAAAGCGGCGGCGCTTGCCTATGAATCGATCGGCATCCGGCCGGAGATCTATCATGCGGCGGCGGAAAGCTGCGATGAGCTTCTGGAGCACTGGAAACAGTATCAGGACTATTTTCCGATCGACCCGCTTCAGGGCGGCGCCGGAACCTCAACCAACATGAACGTCAACGAGGTCATCGCGAACCTGACGCTCATCAGGCTTGGGAAAAAGCGGGGGGAATATGACGTTGTTCACCCGATTGGTGATATCAACCGCGGTCAATCGACCAACGACGTTTATCCGACCGGCCTTCGGATCGCCGCTATTCGGATGCTCAGAAGGCTCAGCGACAGCTGCGCCGCTTTGCAGGAAACGCTGCAAAAAAAGGAGAACGAACTGGACGGGATCAAAAAACTCGGACGCACCGAACTGATGGACGCCGTACCGATTCGAATGGGCGAGGAGTTCGGGGCGTATGCGCAGGCGGTGGCGCGGGATCGCTGGCGGCTTTACAAGGTCGAAGAGCGGTTAAGGCAGGTTAACATTGGCGGAACGGCGGTCGGGCGTTCGGATACAGCATCGCGCGCCTATCGGTTTAAAGTGATCGAGATTTTGAGAGAGCTGACCGGGATCGGGCTTTCATCCGCCGAGTATCCGATGGATCTGACCCAGAATCAGGATGTCTTTGTTGAGGTATCCGGTTTGCTGAAAGCGATGGCGGTCAATCTGATGAAGATATCCGGCGACCTGCGGCTGATGAACATGGGGCCGCACGGCGGGCTTTCGGAGATCCATCTGAAGCCGCTTCAGCAGGGGAGTACGATCATGCCCGGGAAGGTCAATCCGGTCGTTCCCGAGTCGGTCATTCAGTGCGCCATCCGGGTTATGGCAAACGACAGCGCGATCTCGGTGGCGGCGGCGCACGGTGAGTTTGAGTTGAACGCGTTTTTGCCGCTGATTGCCGATTCGCTTTTAGGGAGCTTCCGGCTGCTGGAACGTTCGGCAGGAATGCTCAGAGAGGCGGTTGCTTCTCTTGAAGCGGACAGAGAAAACTGTCGCCGGCATCTGGAAGCGTCGGCGTCCTTTGCGGCAGAATATCTTCCGATTTTGGGATACGATACCGTCAGCCGGATCGTTTCCGATTTCCCGCCCGATGAGGCGCTTGCACGGTGCAGGGCGCTTGCAGAGGAAAAGAAAAAACAGTAAGAAAAAAGACCGTCCGGTGCGATTTTGAAGCATCAGACGGTCTTTTTATCATATTCATGCATTAATGTGCGCCCATCATCGGGATCGATCTTCGTTCGGGGTCAATAGGATGGATGCCGGTTTCGTCGATCGTCTGACCGGGAAAGGCAAGCTGGTAGCAGTAACGGATGATTTCTTTGCGCTTGACGATGCCGATAAACATATTTCGGTCATCGACGACCGGAACAAAGTTCTGGCTCATGGCCGAAACGACCAGATCCTCGATCGATGTATTGATCCGAACGGCTCCGGCACTCGTTCGGCGGTGAACCTCAGAGAGGGGCTGTTCTTCGGTCGCGCGGAGATTGCAGAAATTATGATTCTTAATATCCCAAAGAAGATCGCCCTCGGTGATTACACCGACGTATTCGCCTTCCCGCGTAATGACGGGGATCGCAGAATACTGATGGTACTCCATTTTCTCCAGTGCCTGCCGAAGGGAATAATCGTCATATAAAAAAGCAACTTCGTTTTTCGGCGTTAAAAAATGCAGAATATTCACAAATAATCAACTCCCGAGGTTAATAAATACAGAATCAGGTATTGGCTCTTATACTTCTATTATAGCATAACGGGAGAAGATGCATATCAATTTTTTGTGAATTTCTCATGTTTTTTAGAAGCGCATTTCTGCAAATAGGGAAAATTTACTCGTACATTTCTTTAGCAGAGAAAACGCCGTTTTCGGCAATGATACCGCCGCCGCGGATGCAGGAAGTGATCTCTTCCTGGCGGGAGATGCGGATGTCGGGAATGACGCTTACAGCGGGCGCTACATAAGACTGAACATAGCGCTTTAGGGTCGAAAGGAAATACTCGCCCGCGTCCGCGTAGTCGCCCTGAAGGATGATGATATCCGGGTCGGCCAGAAAGAGCAGCTGACGGATCGAAACGGCAAACCAGCGCGCCGCGTAGCGGATCACCGCCTGTCCCAGCTCATCGCCGCGCTCCGCCGCCATAAAGATGTCCGAAAGCTCCGGCTCATGCCCCAGCATCGAGAGGATGGACGAGGAGTAAAGGGCGGGGTTGGAGGCAATCTCCGAGCGGAGGCGCTTTTTGCAGACGAGGTCTCCCAGCCCGTCGCCGCCGAGTTTTTCCGAGTCGGGGTGGGCGGTGAAGTTCAGCGGGATGCCGCTGATCTCGCCTAAGACGCAGCGCTTTCCCTGAACGACAACGCCGCCGCGGATCAGCGCCGCCATTGCGCCGGAGCCGTTGGTATAAAGGAGCGCGGAATTCTCGCGAACTGCCGGGTCTTCATACGACTCGCACAGAAGCATCGAACGGACGGGATTGCAGCAGAAAACCGGCGCGCCCATTTTTTCATGCAGCATATCGCCCAGAGGAACCTGTCCGTTCCAGCCGGAGCCGATCGAAGAGAAAACGATTCCGGTATGGATATCGACAACTCCGTGGATCGAGCAGGTGACCGCTTTGAGCATATCGGAAGAAAGTCCGGCCTTTTCAAGCATATTCCGGTAGAGACGGTCGCAGCTATCTACGGTCGATTCCGGCGTATGATCGGGCGCTTTTTCCTGCGACTGGATAATCAGATTCATTCCGATCGAGTAAAGCGCGCCGTGGATCTGGGATCCTTTGCAGTAGAAGCTGCAAAGGATTCCCCAGTTTTCGTTTAAGACAAACATATCCGGCTTTTTTCCGCCTTCACTGGTCGAAGAACCTTTTCCGGCATCGATCGCGATCCCTTTTTCGAGGAAATAATCCATGCTCTTTTTGACGGTATTGCGGGAAAGTCCGCAGCTTTCCGCCAATTGTCCGAGAGACACCTTTTCGCCCTGCCGCAACAGCTGTAAGATGATGCGGCGGTTGGTCAGCTTGATATCGCGGGGCTTTTCGCCCGGCCTGCATTCGCCTGCGGACTGCTTCATAATTACAACTCCTTTTTGATTTGATCCCTGATTAAACGGTCGTGACCAGCATATGGCCGTGTCCCTTGACCGTATAGACACCCGCGCCCGCCGGGATAAAGAAACTCTGTCCCTTGTGCGCTTCGACCGTCTGTCCCTCGTTTTCGATCGTCAGGCTTCCTTCGGTGACTGTCAGGCAATGGAAGGAGAGGGGCGTCGAGTTTCCGGTGTATTCGCCCAGAAGCTCGATCGAGAAAACGGTAAAGTAATGGCAGGTCCCGAGAAGCGTCCGGTCGTAGCCGTTATGATGCTCAATATGGCCGATCGGGCCGGTGCGAACGGGCGGTTCAAAACGGAGCACGTCGAGCGCCTTTTCGAGATGAAGCGGGCGCTTGTTTCCGTTTTTGTCCACGCGGCCGTAGTCGTAAAGCCGGTAGGTCAGGTTGGAGTTTTGCTGAATCTCGGCGATCAGGATGCCCTTTCCGATGGCGTGGAGGGTACCGGCGTTGATCCAGAAAACGTCGCCCTTATGGACGGGGACATGGTTTGCGAGCGAAAGGAGGGTATCGTTTTCGGCAGCCGCTTTTACCTCTTCACGGGTAACGGGGCGGTTGAATCCGTAGAGCAGTTCTGCGCCCTCTTCGCAGTCCACGACGTACCACATCTCGGTTTTTCCGACCGAGCCTTCGACCCGTCTTGCGTATCGGTCGTCGGGGTGAACCTGAACCGAAAGATCCTGCTTGGCGTCGATCAGCTTAATCATGACCGGGAAAGAGGAAAAGGCGGCGGGGCGGGTGCCCAGAACCTCGGTCTTTCCGCGCATCTGGATAAATTCGGTCAGCGGAACGGGATTGGTGGCGTCCAGACCGGCGATTCCGATCGAGGAGAGACCGTCCTTATGGCAGGAAAGCTCCCAGCTTTCGGCGACGATCGGCAGATCGGTCTTTTTTCCGTATTCGTCCCGCAGACGGGTTCCGCCCCAGAGATAATCCTTAAAAGCAGGGTAGAGAGAATAGATCATACCAAAATCTCCTTTCCTATTGAAAGAATTTATTCGCAGGCTTTGTCCAGCGTTTTCTGGTTCTCGACGTTAAAAATCGTTACGCCGGAAAGGGTGCGTTTGACCAGACCAGCCAGCGTTTTTCCGGGGCCAAGCTCGATATAGCGCTCGTAGCCCGCAGCCTGCATCGCGGCCAGTTCATCGGTAAAGCGGACGGGGGAGACGATATGGCGCGCCAGATAAGAAGGCATATCCGAGAAATCGGTCAGCTTCCCGCCGGTGAGGTTGGAATAAAATTCGATCGACGGAGCGTCAAACGAAAAGCTCTTTGCCGCTTCGTAAAACTCGTCTGCGGCGGGCTGCATCAGTCTGGAATGGAAAGCGGAGGCGACTTTGAGGGGGACGGCTTTTTTGCCCATCGAAACAAACGCTTCGCAGGCGGCTTTTACCGCTTCGTTTTCGCCGGCGATAACCGTCTGGGCTGTGGAGTTATAGTTGACCGGGAGAACATATCTGCCGGTTTTTTCGGCGACTTCGGCGCAGACCTTTCCGATCTCATCCGCCGGAAGTCCCATGATCGCCGCCATCATTCCGCCGGAGGTCTCGGCGCATTTTCCCATGGCGGCAGCGCGTTTTTCAATCAGCTTAAAGCCGTTTTCCATCGAGATCATTCCGGAAGCGACCATGGCGGCGTACTCGCCGAGAGAATGTCCGGCGACGCCCTCCGCTTCGATTCCGCGCTCCCGCACGCAGGCCAGAGCGGCCAGAGAGGTCGCCATGATGGCGGGCTGAGCGACGGTCGTAACGGCGAGGTCTTCGGGGGCGCCGCTTGCGCACTTGTCCAGAAGGTCGAAGTGAAGGACATCCGAAGCGCAGTCAAATACCTCTTTCGCGGCTTTGGATGCGTGAGTCAGTTCGACAGCCATGCCGGGAGTCTGGCTTCCCTGTCCGGAAAAAAGAAATACGGTTTTCATAAGGTTCTCCTTTTCTATCGAAGCGGAAACTCCGCTCCGGCTTTTCTATTTTTGTTTATGACCGCTTTTTGGGGCGGAGAAAAAATGACCCGCAGTCAACTGAATCCATCCTGTGAAGGAAATGTAAAATCTTCTTTTTATCCGGCACGGAAAGCACTTTTTTAAGGAAAAAGTGTCCGCGCAGCCGGTGTTTTCGGTTGACAATTCGGGCGTAAAAATATACAATAATGTAGGTACAATTTCACTATACCAAAATTCATGGTATTTTTCAAGGTTTTTTCATGTATAGAGGAAATTTATTTTGATATTTTCTTAGAAATCTTCATTTTCAAAGATAATTCAGAATCTCGCAGACAAAACTGTCTGTTCCTCTGTTGATCTGAAGAAAAAACACCGGAATTACAGAAAGGATGCTCCGAAAAAGGAGCAGATAGGACTGCTTATGGGACTGAAAATACTGGGAACGGGTCTTTATCTTCCGGAAAAGGTCGTGACCAACGAAGACTATACGAAAATCGTCGAGACTTCCGATGAATGGATCGTCAAGCGCACCGGTATGAAGGAGCGCCGGATCACCGGAGAACCGACATGGGTAATGGCAAAAAAAGCCGCTGAGAACGCGCTTGAAAATGCCGGGCTTTCGCCGTTGGATATCGATCTGATCCTTTGCACGACGGTCACGAGCGACTATATCACGCCGTCTCTGGCCTGCATCGTACAGGGTGCGATCGGCGCGAAAAACGCGGTTGCTTTCGATATCAACGCCGCCTGTGCAGCGTTTGTTTACGCGCTGGATATGGCGCATATGTATCTGGCCAACGGCTATAAGCGGATTCTGATTATTTCGGCGGAAGCCCTTTCCAAGATCACCGATTATACTGACCGTTCGACCTGCGTCCTGTTCGGAGATGCGGCGGGCGCCTGCATTGTCACCTCGAGCGAAAAGAAATTCGCATCGGCTCTGGGGACGGACGGAACGGGCGCGAACACCCTGTTTGCGAGACGGCCGCTTAATGACATCCCGTTTGTTGAACAGGCAGATCCCCAGTCGGTCGATCACTTCCCCGACGTAAACCGTCCCGGCGTTCTGTATATGAACGGACGGGAGGTCTATAAATTCGCCGTTTCGGCGATGAGCCACGCGCTGAAGGATGCCTGCGAAAAATTCGGAACCTCTCCGGAAGAGCTGGATCTGATCGTGCCGCATCAGGCCAACCTCCGGATCATCCAGTCGGCTGCAAAGGAACTGGGGCTTCCGCTCGAACGGTTCTTTGTCAACATCGATAAATACGGCAACACCTCCTCTGCCTGCATCCCGGTCGGACTGGCGCAGCTGGACGCCGCGGGCAAACTGATCCCCGGCAAAAAGATCGGACTGGTCGGCTTCGGAGCGGGACTGGTCTACGGCGGATGCGTCTTTGAACTGTAAAAACGAAAGGAAAAACGATATGAAAACAAGAGTGACCGAACTTTTCGGCATTGAATATCCGATCTTTCAGGGCGGCATGGCATGGGTCGCGGAATCGACTCTTGCCGCGGCTGTCTCCAACGCGGGTGGACTCGGAATCATTGCGGGCGGAAGCGCGCCCGCAGAAGTGATCCGTGAGCAGATCCGCCGCTGCAAAACGCTGACGGATAAGCCGTTTGGCGTCAACATCATGCTGATGAGCCCGAACGCGCCCGATCTGGCGAAGATCGTCATTGAGGAAAAGGTCGCGGTCGTTACGACCGGTGCCGGAAACCCCGGTAAGTATATCGAAGACTGGAAAGCGGCAGGGATCAAGGTCGTTCCGGTCGTTCCGTCGGTTGCGCTCGCAAGGAGAATGGAACGGGCGGGGGCTGATGCGGTCATCGCCGAAGGAATGGAATCCGGCGGCCACATCGGTCAGGAGACGACGATGTGCCTTCTCCCTCAGGTCGTTGATGCGGTTTCGATCCCGGTTCTCGGAGCGGGCGGCATTGCAGACGGACGGGGCGTTGCGGCGGCGATGATGTTGGGCGCGGAAGGCGTTCAGTGCGGTACCGTTTTTCTTGCTTCTCCCGAATGCCAGATCCACGAAAACTATAAGGAAATGGTCTTGAAGGCAAAGGATACCGATTCGGCGATCACCGGCGGCATCTGTGTCGGCGGGTCGCCCTGTCGTCAGGTCAAGAATAAATATACCCGCAGAGTCGTTGAGGCTGAACGGGCGGGCAAGCCGTTTGCTGAAATCGAGGAACTGACGATCGGTTCGCTCCGGCGCGCCGTTCAGGAGGGCGACACTGAAAACGGTTCCTTCATGTGCGGTCAGATCGGCGGTATGGTCAACGAGATCCGTCCCTGTGCCGAGATCATCCGCTTGATGTTTGACGGAGCGAAAGATCTGCTCAAAAACAAGTATAAATCTCTTTATGAATAAATCGGAACTCTCAGGAAAAGGAGAAAAGTTATCTATGGCTAAAACAGCTCTTATCACCGGCGCGTCCCAGGGTATCGGCGCCTGCATCGCCAAGACTCTTGCCGCCGACGGCTTTAACATCGCAATCGACTGCTATTCCCAGCGTGAGGTGGAAAACGGCGGCGAAGAGGTCGCCGCGGCTTGCCGCGCGCTCGGCGTAGAGGCGGAATGCTTTATCGCCGACGTATCGGATTTTGACGCCTGCGCTTCTCTGGTCAAAGAGGTCAAAGCTCGCTTCGGGACGATTGACGCGCTCGTCAACAACGCCGGTATCACCAAGGACGGACTTTTGGTCAGAATGAGTGAGGAACAGTTCTCGGCGGTCATCAACGTAAACCTCAAAGGCACCTTTAATATGCTCCGCCATGTCGGTGCAGTCATGATGCGTCAGAAGAGCGGACGGATCGTCAACATTTCCTCGGTCGCGGGCGTTTACGGAAATGCCGGGCAGATCAACTATTCCGCATCCAAGGCCGGCGTCATCGGTATGACCAAGACGGTCGCCAAAGAACTTGGCTCCCGCGGAATCACCTGCAACGCGGTCGCGCCTGGATTTGTCCGCACGCCGATGACCGACGTTTTACAGGATGACTATAAAGCGGAGATCCTTAAGCAGATTTCGCTCGGACGGCTGGGTGAACCGGAAGATATCGCCAACGCCGTTTCCTTCCTCGTTTCGGATAAAGCTTCCTATATCACCGGACAGGTGCTCGTCGTTTCCGGCGGCATGGTCATGTGATTCTCACGATCCGTATTTTTAACCATCTGAAAGGAATCAATCCATGAGAAGAGTTGTAATTACCGGCGCAGGAACCATTACCTCTGTCGGAAGCGACATTCCCACCTTCTGGGACAATATCGTAGCCGGACGTACCGGCATCAAACCGATCACCGGCATCGATAACCAGACCCCCGTTAAGGTCGCGGCGCAGATCCCGGACTTTGACCCTACCCGCTGGCTCGAGAAAAAGGAAGCCAAGCGGATGGATCGTTACTGCCAGTTTGCCGTTGCGGCGGCGCTCGAAGCGCTGAAGGACTGCGGCACTGATTTTAAGGATCTCGATCCTTACCGTGTCGGCGTGATCGTCGGAAGCGGCATCGGCGGAATGCACACCTTTGAAGAGACCTGCAAGGCCTATCATGAAAAGGGCGCAAAGAAGGTCTCTGTTTTCTTCATCCCGACGATGATCTCCAATATGGCGGCCGGAAACATTTCGATCAAGACCGGCTTTAAGGGAGTCAACTTTGCTCCTGTTACCGCCTGCGCGACCTCCTCCCATGCGGTCGGCGAGGCTTTCCGCAACATCAAGTACGGCGTAGTCGATGCCTGCGTGACCGGCGGCGCAGAAGCGGCCATTACTCCGATGGCGCTGGCCGGGTTCAACAACATGGGCGCGCTGACCGACGCGGAAGATCCGCTGCGCGCTTCGATCCCGTTCGACGCCGAAAGAAGCGGCTTTGTTATGGGGGAGGGCGGCACCATCCTGATCCTGGAAGAGCTTGAACACGCGCGTGCGCGCGGTGCGCATATCTACGCCGAGATCGTAGGGTATGGCGCGACCGGAGACGCTTATCATATCACCAGCCCCGCACCCGACGGGGAAGCGGCATCTAAGGCTATGCAGCTTTCGTTTGAAGAGGCTGGACTGACGGCGGAGGATGTTGACTACATCAATGTTCACGGTACCTCTACGCCTTTGAACGAGCGGTATGAAACGATCGCTGTGAAGAAGGCACTCGGCGAGGATAAAGCTTATCGCACACCGGTTTCCTCGACCAAGGGCGTGACCGGGCATATGCTGGGCGCGGCAGGCGCGACCGAAGCGCTGGTCTGCGCGCTGGCGCTGGAAAAGGGGATCATTCCTCCGACCGCCGGATATAAGGTTCCCGATCCGGAATGCGACCTTGACTGTGTACCGAATATCGCGAGAGAAGCGGACATCCGCGTAGCACTGAGCAATTCGCTCGGCTTCGGCGGACAGAACGCGACCCTCTGCCTGAAAAAATACGAAGAATAAAACGTAAGGAACGAAATGATATGTCTGATTTAAAGCTCTCTCTGGAGGAAGTACGCGGCCTGATGGACGCCTTTGCCGCATCCGGTCTGACCCGTCTGAAGCTGAAGGACGGCGATTTTGAATTGTCGCTTGGGAAAGAACGGGAGACGGTCGCTGCCGTTCCGCAGCCTTTCCAGCCGGTTCCGGCGGTTGAAAGGGCGGCTGTGTCCACTCCTGCCGCAGGTTTTTCCGAGACGGAAGGAAATATCGTCAAATCGCCGATCGTCGGTACCTTCTATGCTTCTCCCTCGCCTGAAAAACCGGCTTATGTTGCGCTCGGCAAAAAGGTCGGGAAAGGGGACGTCCTCTTTATCATCGAATCGATGAAGCTGATGAACGAAGTCACCAGCGAATACGACGGAACCGTTGAGAAAATTCTGGTCGAGAACGGTCAGCCGGTCGAATACGGTCAGCCGGTCATGGTGATCCGCTGAAGCGGTTTGAGGCGATTACAGAAGGGGAGTCTCTCCCTCCGAAAGGAATTTGATAACATATGAAACGCACCAGGCAGATTGATATGCTGGAAGGACCGATTTTCGGAACGCTCATCCGGCTCGCACTTCCGATCGTTGCCTCCTCGGTCATTCAGATGGGTTACAATCTGGTCGATATGCTCTGGATCGGAAAGCTCGGAAGCAACGCCGTTGCCGCAGTCGGTGCGGCGGGAATGTTTCTCTGGATGGGAATGAGCATTACGACCGTCCCCCGTATCGGCGGGCAGGTTCTGACCGGGCAGAAGCTCGGTGAGGCAAACCGCGACGCGGCGGCGGGATATGCGCTTTCCGCCCTCAGGATCGCCGTTTTATTCGGCGTTTTGTTCGGAGCGGTCAACGTCCTTTTTGACCGGCAGCTGGTCGGGTTTTACCGGCTTTCGGCGGCGGAGACCAATCAGATGGCGAGCCAGTACCATATGATTACCTGCGGGCTGATTCTCTTTTCGATCGTCAGTCAGGTGCTCGGCGGTATCTTTACCGCGATGGGGCGCACGATGATCAACTTTGCCGCGACCGTGTCCGGTCTGGCCATCAATCTTCTGCTCGATCCGCTCCTGATTTTCGGGATCGGGCCGTTTCCGGCACTGGGCGTTGCAGGTGCGGCCGCAGCAACGGTTATCGCACAGTTTATTGTTTTTGCCATCTATATGATCTGTGCCGCACGGGATAAGCGGCTGTTTCCCTATATCCGTCTCTTTTCTCATGCACCCGCGGGAAGCGTGCGGAAGATCGCTGCGGTCGGCGTACCGCCCGCTTTGCAGGATTGCATCTTCAGCGGAATCTCGATGCTCCTTTCGCGGATTGTTGCCGGATGGGGAGACGGGGCGGTTGCGGCTCAGAAGGTCGGCACCCAGATCGAATCCATCTCCTGGACGATCGCGGGCGGCCTGACCACCGCGCTCAACGCCTTTACTGCGCAGAACTTCGGCGCGGGGAAGATTTCCCGGATCCATAAGGGCTTCCGAACGGGAAGCCTGATGATGGTCGTATGGGGGATCGTGGTCAGCGGAATTCTGATTATTTTCCCGGAACCGCTTGTCCGGCTGTTCATCACTGAAGCGGAGGTCATCCCGATCGGCGTTGCCTATCTTCGTGCGGTCGGCGCGGCCGAGCTTTTCAGCTGTATGGAGGGCTTAACCGCCGGTATTTTCCAGGGAATGGGCAATACCCTTCCGCCTGCTGTTTCGGGCGTCGCCTGCAATCTTCTGCGGATCCCGCTGGCGCTGGGGCTTTCAGCAACACCGCTTGGTGTCAACGGCGTATGGTGGGCGATCAGTATCTCGATGATGCTCAAGGGACTGATCCTGACGGTATGGCTTGTTATTTATATGCGAAAGAGGAAGCTGTGATGTTCATACGAATCATCAGCTTTCCCAACGAAAAGTAAAGGAGATGTCCGTTATGGCTCTTTTGGATAAAGAACAGATCAAGGAAATTATCCCCCATCGGGATCCGTTCCTTCTGATCGATGAGATCGAGGAACTCGAACCGGGCGTGCGCGCGGTGGGAAAAAAGTACCTGCGTCCCGATGAGTTCTGGTTTAAGGGTCACTTCCCGCAGGAACCGGTTCAGCCGGGCGTCCTCACGATCGAGATGCTGGCTCAGGTCGGCGCGGTCTGTGCTCTCTCTCTCCCTGAAAATAAGGGAAGAATCGCCTATTTCGGCGGGATCGATAAGGCAAAATTCCGCGGCAAGGCCGTCCCGGGAGATACCCTGACCCTTTCGGTCGAAGTCATTAAATCCCGCGGCCCGGTCTCGGTCTGCAAAGCAGTCGCAACGGTCGATGGAAAAAAGATCGTGACGGCGGAGCTGACCTCGATGCTGGGAGACGCGCCCGCCGGGGAAAAATAATCCGAAATTACGTTTGTAAAGGATATCAAAGACTATGTTTAAAAAAGTCCTGATCGCAAACCGCGGCGAGATCGCGGTTCGGATCATCCGCGCCTGCCGGGAACTTGGAATCCGGACGGTCGCTGTCTTTTCCGAAGCGGACCGGGATGCGCTTCATGCTAAGATCGCCGATGAAGCGATCTGCATCGGTCCTGCCGCTTCCGATAAGAGCTATCTGAACATCAAGTCGATTCTTGCGGCCTGTGAACTGACCGGCGCGGAAGCGCTTCATCCGGGTTTCGGCTTCCTTTCGGAGAATGCGTCGTTCGCACGGATGTGCGAGCGGTGCGGCGTCACATTTATCGGGCCGAGTCCTGAATCGATGATGCTGATGGGGGACAAGGCCACCGCAAAAAAAACGATGCGGGAAGCCAATGTTCCGGTTGTTCCCGGCTCGGACGGGATCGTTGAGAGTATCGAGGAAGCACGCGAGGTTGCGGATCGGATCGGATATCCGGTCATGGTCAAGGCCTCAGCCGGCGGCGGCGGAAGAGGAATCCGCAAGGTCGATTCTCCCGATCAGCTTGAGGACGCGCTTCTGACGGCAAAGAGGGAAGCAAAATCCTTCTTTGGCGACGACGGCGTATATATCGAGAAGTTCATCGTCGATCCCCGCCATGTGGAAGTGCAGCTGCTTGCCGACCATTATGGAAATATCGTCCATCTGGGCGAACGCGACTGCTCGCTTCAGCGCCGCAACCAGAAGATGGTCGAAGAATGCCCCTGCCCGGTTCTTTCACCGGAACTGCGCGCTGAGATGGGTGCGGCGGCGGTTCGGGCAGCGGCGGCCTGCGGATACGAAAACGCCGGAACCGTCGAGTTCCTTCTTTCGGGAGATCAGTTCTATTTTATGGAAATGAATACCCGTATTCAGGTCGAGCATCCGATCACCGAGTTTGTGACCGGGATCGATCTGGTCAAGATGCAGCTCAAGATCGCGGCAGGGGAGATCCTTCCCTTTACCCAGCAGGATATTCATATGCAGGGGCACGCGATCGAGTGCCGGATTAACGCTGAGAATCCCGCTCAGGGATTCCGTCCCTCGCCCGGTCAAATCAAGAGCCTATATATGCCGGGAGGTCCCGGGATCCGGATCGATACCGCCGTTTATTCCGGCTATACCATCCCGCCCTACTACGACTCGATGATCGCCAAGCTGATCGCATATGCGCCGACCCGTGAGGAAGCGCTGATGAAAATGCAGTGGGCTTTGGCAGAATTTCTTGTCGAAGGGGTTGACACCAACATAGATTTTCAGCTAAAATTACTTCGTGACCCGGACGTCGAGAAAGCTGATTATGACATCGGTTTTCTCGGGCGGAATATCGGACGGCTGACAAAGTAACCGGTTCCGCGCCGTAAACGTCACGGAAAGGAAGTTTTATCACTATGCTTGATGATATCTGGAAGATCGTCCGTTCGCGGATGGATCCGGGAAACGAATCCAAAGAAAAGCCGGAGCGTTCCAAAATACCGGATAATCTCCTGTTCAAGTGTCCCCGCTGCGGGAACGTTATCTTTATGGAGGAGTTCAACGCCGGATTAAAGGTCTGCCCGAACTGCTCGTATCATGCGCGTATCTCCGCGAAGGAACGGCTCGATCTGACGATCGATAAGGGCAGCTTTGAAGAATATGACGCCGACCTTACGAGCGAGAACCCGCTGGATTTCCCCGGTTATGAAGAGAAAGTTGCATCCGCTCAGAAAAAGACCGGACTGCGCGAGGCGGTCATTACCGGCGAATGCACCATCCGCACCAGACGCTGTGTCATCATCGTCATGGATCCCGGGTTTATGATGGCGTCGATGGGTTCGGTCGTTGGGGAAAAGATCACAAGAGCTTTTGAAAAAGCAACCGAAAAAAATCTGCCGGTCATCGCGTTTACCGCTTCCGGCGGCGCGCGGATGCAGGAGGGAATCCTCTCGCTGATGCAGATGGCTAAAACGTCGGCCGCCGTCAAGCGTCATTCGGACGCAGGGCTTCTCTATATCACCGTTCTGACAGATCCGACGACCGGCGGTGTTACCGCGTCGTTTGCCTCGCTCGGAGACATTATTATCGCCGAGCCGAAGGTACTGATCGGTTTTGCCGGACGTAGAGTCATCGAAGGTACCATCCATCAGCGGCTTCCCGATGATTTTCAGTCGGCGGAGTTTTTGCTGGAGCATGGTTTTGTGGATATGATCGTCAGCCGGGTCAATATGCGCCGCACGCTTTCCAAGCTGCTGAAAGCGCATCTGCCCGACCAGAAGCTGGACGTTTAAGAAAGGGAACATGATGATGGAAGAAAACAGACTTTCCGCATGGGAACGGCTTGAACTGATCCGGCATAAGGGGCGCCCGACGGTTCGGGATTATATCCCGATGATCTTTGACGAGTTTTATGAGCTGCACGGCGACCGGCTGTACGGCGATGATGCAGCGATCGTTACCGGGATCGCCCGGGTGCACGGGATCTCGGTAACGGTCATTGGTCAGGTCAAAGGTCATGACCTTGAGGAAAACAAAAAGACCAACTTTTCCTGCCCGCATCCGGAAGGATACCGTAAGGCACTCAGAGTTGCCCATCAGGCCGAGAAGTTCCACCGCCCGGTTATCTGCTTTATCGACACGCCCGGTGCTTTCTGCGGCGTTGCAGCCGAAGAAAGAGGACAGGGCGAGGCGATCGCCCGATGCCTTTACGAATTTTCGACGTTGAAAACGCCGGTCATTTCGATCGTGCTGGGGGAGGGTGGCTCCGGCGGCGCGCTGGCGCTTGGCGTCTGCGATATTCTGGGGATGATGGAGAACGCGCTTTACAGTGTGATCTCTCCCAGGGGATTTGCTTCGCTCCTCTGGAAGGACGCTTCCCGCGAAAAGGAAGCGGCGGAGGCCATGCAGATGAAAGCCGAGGATCTTTATCGCTTCGGCGTCTGCGATGCGATCATTCCCGAGGCGTCCGGCGGAGCGCATATGAATCCTCAGGTCACTGCGGGAAACATTGCCGACTTTATTTTGGAGTCGCTAAAAAAATTATCCCAAAAAAGTGTTGCAAATTTATTAGAAGCACGTTATAATAAATTCAGAAAAATCGGTCAGTTTGAAGACGGCGCCGCGGAAGGTATGATGGACGGCGAAACGGTTCCCCAGATGGAGGATCTGTCTGAGTCGGACGTTTCCGTAAGCACCGATGATGCCGGTTTAGATACAATGGATCAGCCGCAGGTATAAGAAACCTGTATGCCTGTGTGAAAGTCAGATCTATTGAAATTCAAGGAGGAAATACCCATGATTTTTGACAAAGTAAAAGAAATTCTGGTTGACCAGCTCGATGTTGAGGATGAAAAGGTAACGATGGAGGCCAGCATCATCGATGACCTCGGCGCAGATTCTCTGGATCTGGTCGATCTGGTCATGTCCCTCGAGGAAGAGTTCGACGTTGAGATCCCCGACGAGCAGGTCGAGAACATCAAGACGGTCAGCGACATTGTCAAATACATTGAGGACAACGCATAATTGATCCTGTGTGATCTCTGAAATCAACGGCATAGCTTGCAGAAAATGCGGGCTGTGCCGTTTTTTCTGTTCATGAAGCATTTCCTCCGATAAAAGATAAAATATCGATGTCAAAAGCGGAAAAAAGGCAACAAATGAATTGCAAAGAGCATTTCGTTATGATATTCTATAACTGAAACCGGTGGGTAGATGCCGGAACGATAGGTAAATTTTTTGAGAGGATGTTTTTTATGGCAAATCCCAACATCAATGAACACGGCTATATTTATGGGAAGTGGACGGCTTTCCCCGATACGTGGGTCATTAACTACCATGGAAGCCTGTACTGCTATCTGCTGGTCGGTGAGGAAAAGGCGATGCTGATTGATACCGCTTACGGAGACGGCGATCTTCGCGCATTTGTCGAAACGATCACCGATAAACCGGTTATGGTCTGCAATACCCACGGGCATTTCGATCATACCGGCGGAAACGCTTTCTGGGAAGAGGCATGGATGGCACCCGAATCGGAAGCGGATGCAAAAAAGCCGTTCGGGCCGGAGATGGAAAAGCGGTTTCTTTCGATGCCTCACCCCGATTACGCGATCCACTACCTTCATGATGGGGACGTGATCGATCTTGGCGGACGGAAGGTGTCGGTCGTGACCATTGGATGTCATCATCCGGGAAGCCTGGCTTATATCGATGATAAGAGCCGCTGTGTTTACAGCGGAGATGAACTGGAGTCGGGACAGGTTCTTTATCTCCGCCCCGACCTTTCCGGTCTGGAGCAGGCAGCGCTCCATAAGAAGAATATGGAAAAGCTCCTTGCCCGCGAAGGCGAATACGATCTGGTCTGCCCGGCGCATAACGGCAGTCCGATCAGCAAACAGTACATCCGCGATTTTATCGAATTGGATTCGAGAATTCTCTCCGGCACTCAGCACATTGAGGAAAACCTTGCCGGAAACGGTTTTGGCCCGGTTCATGAGCTAATGGGAAGAAAAGCCGAGCGCGCTTCCTATGGACTTGCATCGGCATGCTATCCGGTCGATTGATTTTGTTTATGGCTGTCCGTCAAAAGGCGGGCCGCTTTTTTCATATTTTGATTGTTTTGCTTTTTTATGCCATATGTCCTATACAGGGAATAAAAAATCTGTTACCATTATTTTGCATAGCAAAACCTAAAATATTGTCCTAAACCAAAAAGTATACCTTATTGAGTTTTGCAAAGCAAAACTCGGTAGCGTCCGCGAAACTTGTTTCGCAGCGTTAGGTATGCTTTTTAGAAGTGCTTTCAGAGGAGTGCTCTCTTGCGCACCTAACGCAGGAATTTCGCTCATTGCGATGATGCGCCCCGGCTTTGCCCTCTGGACACCCACAAGCCCTTTTTGAAGGGCTTGCCCCCAAAATCTATGAAAGTTGGTGCTTTTATGTCCGGCGTTTCCACAGGCGATATGACCAGAGGCAATCCGACAAAGCTGCTGGTGCGGTTCGCACTGCCGATGATGATCGGCGGAATCTTTCAGTTGATGTACAACATGGTCGATACGGCGGTGCTCGGACGGTTTGTTGGAGCAGGCGCGCTCGCGGCGATCGGCGCAACGACTTCGACAACCTCTTGCTTTTTATTTCTGACGACCGGCATCACCGGCGGTATCTCGATCGTCGTTTCCCAACTTCTCGGAGCGGGAAACGAGGAAAAGATCCGGCGCGCGTCCGGTAATGCGATCCTTTTGACGCTCGTATTCGGAATACTGGTCGGCGCGATCGCATTTTTCGGTGCAGAACCGCTGATGAAGCTGCTCGGAACGCCGTCGGATATTATCGACGGCTCGGTGACCTATATCCGGATCGCCTGCGGGCTGATGGTGGTGCAGGTCGCTTACAACGCCGTTTCCTCGGTTTTGAAAGCGATTGGCGATTCCAAAACGCCGCTTTATTTCCTGATCCTCTGTTCGCTGCTCAACGTTGTGCTTGACCTTTTGTTTGTACTGGTGCTTGGAATGACCATCGACGGAGTAGCTTGGGCAACGATTATTTCTCAGGCCGTTTCGGCGGTTTGGTCGTTTGTCTATATGCGCCGCAAATATTCGATCCTGCGTTTTTCAGCGGCCGACCTGAAAGTGGACAGGGAGATCATGGGCGACTATCTGCGGTACGGGCTTCCGATGGGCCTGACAAGCTGTCTCTTGTCGGTCGGTATGCTGGTCATTACCAGTGTTATCAATTCCTTCGGCTCGTCGGTCGTTGCTGCCTATACGGTTGGAAGCAAGGTCGAGAATATCGCGGTTTTGCTGTTCAATCAGTTCGCCTTTTCCTTCTCGGTCTATTCCGGTCAGAACTTCGGCGCCGGAAAGCGGGATCGCATCTATCAGGGCGTAAAGGAAGCGATGCGGCTGATCCTGATCCTTTCATTGGTTGCAGCGGTACTGATGCTTTTGTTTGGAAAGTACGTTGCGCTTTTATTTGTTGACGGAAGTGAGACAAAGATCCTTTCGGTCAGCTGTACGCTCATCCGGATCGAAGCCTGCTTTTACCCGGCGCTCGGCCTGATCTGGCTGTTCAATTCGGCGCTCCGCGGTCTTGGTGAGGTCAATGTAACCATTCTTTCTTCGATCGTTGAGCTTTGCTCCAAGATTCTGATCTCGGTTCTTCTCTCAAAAGCGATTGGCCCGACCGGAATCTGGTTCGCGGCACCGGTTGGATGGGTGCTTGGACTGATCGTTTCGGCCGGCGTATTTTACAAGGGACGATGGGAGAAAAAACTTCCTCCTGAAAAAACAGAATCATAAGAAGTCAGCCTGTCCGTTCTCGTTTGCTGAGAGCGGGCAGGCTGTTCGGTTATTCGGTTTCAAACCGGTTTTTGGTGATGTCGATAAAGGCTCGGACGAGCGGGGAGAGCGTTTTCCCCTTCGGCCAGACAAGCAGGATCTTTGTCCAGAGGCTTTTCTCTTCGATCGTCTGGATCTGCATTCCTTCGCAGAGGCTCGCCATCGACTGGGGGAAGATCGCAGTCGCAAGTCCTTCTTTGGCCCAGAGCATCGCGTCTCTGGCATCGTCACAGCGGCAGAAAACGTCCGGCTCCATTTCTCCGGCGCGAAAGGCGTCCATAATCAACTGCTCATACCGCCGATAGAGGATCAGCGGCCGCCCCAGCAGATCTGAAAGCCGGAGCGTTCCTTCCTTTTCGGCCTGCATCTCGATGGACGAGACGGCGATCATCGGCTCCTGCCGCAAAACGGTGTATTCCACTTCGTCCAGCCGCAGCGGTGTGCGGACAACCGAAAGGTCGATCAGCCCGTCGATCAGATACCGGTAGAGGGTATAGGTGATCCCGTCGTGCACCTCAAAGTTCGCGTCGGGATTCTTTCTTGCGAAAGCCGAGAGGCAGGGCATCATCGTTTCGACCGTTGTCGGGGTCAGCCCGATCCGAAGCACCCGTTTTTTCCCTGCCTTTGCGACCTCAAGCCGGGTGGAGCGGGCGTGATCCAAAAGTCCGTCCGCGCGGTTATAAAGGAGCTTTCCCGCTTCAGTCAGCACGACGCCTTTGCTCGTTCGCTCGAATAGCCGTACGCCAAGCTCGCTTTCCAACTGGCGCATCTGATAGCTTAAAGGCGGTTGGGACATATTCAGCCTTCTCGCCGCTTCGTTGATGCTGCCGGTATTGGCGATTTCAAGAAAATACTCAAGCTGTCGAAGTTCCATGCAAATCCCTGCCTTATATTTTTTTTGTATTGCCAAGTGATAAAAACAGTATTATTCATATTGATTTTAACAGACTATAATATTGAATGTCAAGTCATGCGGCCGGTTCAGCGTGCGGCCGCATCATGACTTTTCCAAAAAGAAGGAGTGTGGAAATATGAGAAGGCTTGCAGTTTATCTGCGCCAGTATCGAAAAGAGAGTGTGTTGGCACCGCTGTTCAAACTGCTTGAGGTCGTTTTCGACCTGCTTGTTCCGGTCGTGGTCGCACGGATGATCGACGTTGGCGTGGCGGGGAACAATCGCGGAGTAATCGGAAGCTGCTTTGCGATTCTGATCGGAATGGCGGCGGTCGGTCTGGCTTGCAGTATCACCGCCCAGTTCTTTGCGGCCAAAGCCAGTATCGGTTTTGCCAGCAACCTAAGACAGGCGCTTTTTGATCATATCCAGTCGCTGTCCTTTACCGAACTGGATACCCTTGGATCAGATACCCTGATTACGCGGATCACCGATGACGTGAATCAGGTGCAGAATGGTCTTAACTTAGGTCTGCGTCTTTTGCTCAGAAGCCCGTTTATCGTTGTCGGTTCGATGGTGATGGCTTTTGCCATCAATGTAAAGAGTGCGCTTGTTTTCGCGGTCGTTGTCCCGATCCTTTTTGTCATCGTATTCGGGATCATGCTGGTCAGCATCCCCCTCTTCAAAAAGGTACAGGCGGCGCTTGACCGGGTAACCGGCTTGACCCGTGAAAACCTGACCGGCGTGCGCGTCATCCGTGCTTTCTGCCGTGAAGAAAAAGCGGTCGATGAATTTGAAGAGAAGAATAAGGAACTGACCCGCTTAAACGAATTTGTCGGACGGATCTCGGCGCTTCTGAATCCGCTGACCTATGTGATCATCAATGTTGCCGCCGTCTTTCTGATTGCCCGGTCGGGCGCTCAGGTCAATGTTGGCGCGATGCAGCAGGGACAGACGGTTGCGATGTACAACTATATGCTCCAGATCATCGTCGAGCTGATCAAACTGGCTTCGCTGATCATTACCCTGAACAAATCGGTCGCCTGCGCGGAACGGATCGCAGACATTCTCGACGTCAAGACGAGCATGACCTTTCCCGCTGCTCCCGCTAAGGAAACCGGGAGCGACGAAGCGGTCGCATTTGATCATGTCAGCTTTACCTATGCGGGCGCGGGTGCAGAAAGTCTTTCGGATATCAGCTTTACTGTAAAGAAAGGGCAGACGGTTGGTATCATCGGCGGTACCGGCGCCGGTAAATCCACGCTGGTCAGCCTGATCCCGCGTTTTTATGATGCGGGGAAGGGAAGCGTCCGGCTGGACGGAGCGGACGTCCGTTCCTATTCTGCCGAGCAGCTTCGGAAAAAGGTCGGCATCGTTCAGCAGCGGGCGCAGCTTTTTAAGGGAAGTATCCGCGAGAACCTTCGCTGGGGCGATGAGACGGCGGAGGACGCAGCCCTCTGGCAGGCGCTTGAAACGGCACAGGCCAAGGGCGTTGTCGAAGACAAACCTGGTGCGCTCGATTTCCAACTGGAGCAGAACGGCCGCAACCTTTCGGGCGGTCAGAAGCAGCGTCTGACGATCGCCCGCGCACTGGTCAAAAAGCCGGAGATCCTGATCCTCGACGACAGCGCGAGCGCGCTCGACTTTGCGACCGATGCGGCGCTCCGAAAGGCGCTGAAGGGACTGGGCGGAAAAACGACCACCTTCCTTGTCTCTCAGCGAATCTCCGGTATCCGTCAGGCGGACGTGATTCTCGTTCTCGGAAACGGAACGCTCGAAGGAAAGGGAACCCATGACGAGCTGATGCAGAGCTGCCCGCTTTATCAGGAAATCTATTATTCGCAGTTTCCGGAACAGCGTCGGGTCACTGCTGCGGAAGGGGTGATGTGAGATGAAGAAGCCTGTTAAAAAAGCCGACGTTCAGGTACTCAAGCGTCTGGGCGGCCATATCGGGAAATACTGGGGCTTCCTCGCACTCAGCATCCTTCTGGCGACCATATCGGTAATCCTTCAGCTTTACGTTCCGATTCTTTTCGGCGATGCGATCGACGAGATCGTTGCCGCCGGTCAGGTTCATTTCGACCGGATGTGGTATTACCTGTACCGGGTCGTGATTTTTGCGTCAGTGTCCGCACTCGCCGTATGGGTGATGAACCTGATCAACAACCGGATGACCTACCGGATTGTACAGGACATCCGTTCGCAGGCGATCCGCCATATCCAGAAGATCCCGCTTTCTTATCTCGACCGGCACAGCTCAGGCGATATTGTCAGCCGGATCATTGCCGATACCTCTACTTTGTCGGACGGTTTGCTTCTGGGCTTTACCCAGCTCTTCTCCGGTATCGTCACGATCGTTGCCACGCTGTTTTTCATGTTCTCCAAAAACCTCCTGGTCAGCCTGATGGTCGTTCTCTTAACCCCGGTCAGCTTCTTTGTCGCCAGGTTTATCGCATCCCGCTCATTTACGATGTTCCGGCGTCAGAGCGAGGCCAGAGGCAAGCAGACGGCGCTGATTAATGAGATGATCGACGGACAGAAGGTTGTCCGTGCGTTTGGCTATGAGAAAACTTCTTCTGAACGCTTCCGCGAGATCAACGGTGAGCTTCAGAAATATAGCCAGCAGGCGGTCTTTTACAGCAGCATCACCAACCCCTCCACCCGTTTCGTCAACAGCGTCGTCTACGCGGGCGTAGCCCTTGTCGGTACGCTGCTGATCCCGGGCGGTTCGCTGACGGTCGGCGGGCTTTCGGTTCTGCTTTCCTACGCGAACCAGTATATGAAGCCGTTTAACGACATCAGCTCGGTCGTAACCGAGATGCAGAACGCACTTGCCTGTGCTTCCCGTATCTTCGATCTTCTGGAAGAAAAGCCGGAGACGCCGGATGAAAAGGGAACACTCTCGGATGTTGAGGGAAGAGTCGAGATCGAAAATGTCGCGTTCAGCTATGACAAAGAGCGGCCGCTGATCGAAAACCTCAACCTTTCGGTCAAGCCGGGTATGCGGATCGCGATTGTTGGCCCGACCGGGTGCGGAAAGACGACGTTCATCAACCTCCTGATGCGCTTTTACGATGTCGATCAAGGTCAGATCTCGATTGACGGCCATCCGATCCGCAGTCTTTCCCGTCACGCGCTTCGCGGAAGCTACGGAATGGTCTTGCAGGATACCTGGCTGAAATCGGGGACGGTCCGCGACAACATTTGTTTCGGCAAACCCGACGCGACCGATGAGGAAATCATCGCCGCTGCGAAGGAAGCGCACAGCTGGGAGTTCATCAAACGCCTTCCGAAGGGGCTGAATACCGAACTGCATGAAGGCGGGCTTTCGGAAGGCCAGAAGCAGCTCCTCTGCATCACCCGCGTTATGCTCTGTCTGCCGCCGATGCTGATTCTTGATGAAGCGACCTCGAGCATTGATACCCGTACCGAGCTTCTGATCCAGAAAGCGTTTGATAAGCTGATGGAAGGGCGGACGAGCTTTGTTGTTGCCCATCGTCTTTCGACGATCCGTTCCGCTTCGCTGATTCTGGTCATGAAGGACGGAAAGATCATCGAGCAGGGAACGCACGAAGAGCTTCTCGCCCAAGGCGGCTTTTACAGCACCCTTTATAACAGCCAGTTTGAAGAAAACTGATGGTTCTCTTTTTCGCACAGCGCCTGTATAAAAACGGGCGCTGTGTTTTTTGATATATAAAAACAGGCCGCTGTTCAAGCGGCCTGAGATAAGATCATCTAAAGAAGAGCTGTTTTTCCGCATGGTTGCAGAAAAACAGCTCTTCTTTTTATTCTTCTTTATCCCGGATCAGGTAAAGGCTGACCGAATCGGCACTCAGCCGCTCATCATCCGGAGAAGCTTCGGTCATCTTTTCTGTTCCATCCGGGTCGAGATACATCGTAAATCCTTCCGGCTGGGAGTAATAGAACCCGGCGACGCTCGGAACGCTGTAATGATAGACTGTCTCGTCCTCCGCTCCGTAATCATAGTAAACGGTGATCTCTTTTCGATTTTCATCTTCAGCGATCTTTTCTATTATATCGGAAGAAAAATCACTTCCGTTCAGATCGACCGCCGTCTCCATCATCTTCTCACCGTTCAGCGAAAGGGTGATCGACCGGATAATCAGGCTGTCGCTTTCGATCACATAAGAGCAGTCTGCTATCCCTTCGGTATAGCCCCAGTTGTTTTGATAATATTCGTCCAGGCTCAGATCAATCCCTGTTTCCAGATACAAAAGCCCGTCTTTTTCATAACAGCTTCGAACCTCTTCGGCCGGTTCATAGTAGTACGGATTGGTCGAAAGGACATAGGGAAGAATCTCGTCCTCATATTCCGGATTATAGGCAACCTGAAACTGGATCGATTCACCGTCATCGGAAAAAAAGATATTATCCCGCTGGATCAACTGTTCCTGTCCGTCGTCGTTGCGGTAGTGGAAATAGATCTCGCCGCCTTCGTCCTTTTCAAGATACCGGGTATAGTGATAGACCTGCTCTTCCGGAAGATAGAGGGTAACGGTCGTCTGCACGCTTTTATTTTCGCTCAGTACGCTCTGGGCGATATTCGACGTATAAAGATCGGAAAGGGTAAAGGTGTGGTCTTCGGTTTCGGAAACATCTGGCAGGGAGACGGTTTCCGGAGCAGAGGACACCTGCTCGGAAGAAGTGTCTGTGCTTTCGATAGAAGAAGCAGAAGGCTCTGTTTCTTCGTTTTTAGAAGTAATCTTACCGATCAAAACGGCGGCGCCGCTGCCGAGGGTAACGACCGCCAGAATCAGGGCTACGATGCGGGAAATATGACTGTTTTTCATGCTGTATTCATCCTCTGCTGATGGGTTTCTTTATTTTTCTTCAGTATAGCAAAAATCGAACGGGAATGCAAACCTCTTTATTTATATCATTTTGTCAAATAACTTTCTCCAAATTTGTTCAGAAGCGATATTGTTTTGCTTTTACAGGTGTGTTATACTGGATTTGTGAGAAATTCATAATACCTGTTCGGAAAGGAAGATTTTTATGGCACTTTTTCATGTGGGATTTATCTCGTATACGCTGATGCGCGAGGTCGATATGAACGTAATCGTTCCGACCTGCACGATTCCCGAATCGATGGGGATGAATGGCGAGGCGCCGACCCATAAGCATAAAGCGCCTTTCCCGGTGCTTTACCTGTTGCATGGCTTTGGAAACAACTATTCGGTCTGGGGACGGTATACAAACGTCGAGCGCTACGCCGAAGAACGCCAGATTGTGGTGGTCATGATCTCCGGCGAGAATAAATCCTACCGCAATCAGGAAGCCTCCGGCAATCTGATCGGGGGAGGGGATCGTCATTTCGACTTCCTCGCCAAAGAGGTTCCCGAGTTCATTCAGGCCAACTTCCCGGTTTCCGACCGCCCGGAGGATACCTATATTGCCGGCCTTTCGATGGGAAGCATGGGCTCACTTCTCCACTCGCTCACCAATCCCGAAAACTTCTGTGCAGTCGGTTCTTTCTCCGGCCCGCTGATCCGGATGGATCTTGACCGCAGCAAAGAGTATACGATCGAAGAGCTGAAGGAAAACATCTCTCCCGAAGTCGTTGAACTGATTAAAAAGGGCAAGGCGGAAGGAAAGAAGTTCCCGAAATATTATATCAGCACCGGTTTGAAAGACGGCCCCGACCGTGCGAAGGCGTTTGCCGAATACCTTTCGGAGAACGGGATCGAGGTCACGACTAATTTTGAGAAGAACTATGGACATGAATGGCGCTGCTGGGAGGAAAATATCGAGGAGTTCCTTGACTGGCTCCCCCGCACCGATGCCTACGCCGGTTCGATGAGACAGATCTGATCAGACAACAGATGAAAAAGAGAGGGCAGGATTGTCCTCTCTTTTTGTATCGTCAAAATATGAAAGAGGATTCGATTGACTTTTCCGGACAAACCTCTGTATAATAGAAAAAGTAATTTTGCAGGCAAACTTGCAGGTGAACTCGTAGGCGAATTTACCGTTCAACCAAGGAGGAATAAACATGAGACTGATTACCCGCGACCGGAGCTTTTACCGTTCGCTTGTCGCACTCGCCGTTCCCGTTGCGCTTCAGAACCTGATTACCTTTGCGGTCAGCTTTGCGGACAACCTGATGGTCGGCTCGCTGGGAGACGCCGCCGTTTCCGGCGTTTATATGGGGAGCCAGATTCAGACGCTGCTGCAAATGTTTTCCGGCGGTATCGAAGGAGCCATTTTAGTTCTCGCTTCTCAGTACTGGGGGAAAAAGGATATCCGCAGCATCAAACGGATCATTGCGATCGGATTGCAGTTTTCGCTTATGTTCGGAATTCTTCTGACGACCGTCTGCCTTGTGTTTCCGTCTCAGATCCTGTCGCTTTTTACCGCCGATGCGGCTGTTATTGCGGACGGAATCGTTTATCTGCGGATCGTCTGCCTTTCCTATGTCTTTTTCTGTGTGACTCAGGCGCTGATCTCTTCGATGCGAAGCGTCGAGGTCGCCCGGATCGGAATGGGTGTTTCGGCGATCTCGCTGGTCTTTAATATCCTGCTCAACTATCTCTTGATCTTCGGGCATTTCGGCTTTCCGGCGCTTGGAATCGCAGGCGCGGCGATCGCGACCCTTATCTCCCGAATCGTCGAAACGCTGGTTATGGTGCTTTATGTAGCGAAGGCTGATAAAAAGCTGTCGCTTCGTTTTTCCGATCTTCTGGTCGTGGATAAGCTGCTGCAGAAGGACTTTATCCGCTACGGGCTTCCGATCATCGGCGGGAACCTCGTCTGGAGCGTCAACATGATGGTCAACTCGATGATCCTCGGCCGCTATTCGGCGAGCGTCATCACCGCCGCGTCGGTTGCCAATACGATGAATTCGCTGGCGTATGTGACGATGAACGGTCTTTCCGCGGCAGTCGGCATCATCACCGGCAAGACGGTCGGCGCGGGTCAGACCGAAAAGATGAAGGAGTACGCCTATACGGTTCAGATTCTTTTCTTCTCGCTCGGGCTTGTGACCGGCGGGATTGTTGCGCTGCTGAAGAATCCGTTTATCTCGCTCTATACCGGCATCACCTCTGAAGCTGCCCTTTATTCCCGTCAGTTCATCACCGTTCTCTCGGTCACGATTATCGGCACCTGCTATCAGGCGGCCGGACTGTTCGGCCTTGTCAAATCGGGCGGCGATATTTCCTTCGTTTTCAAAAACGATACAATCTTTGTCTTTCTGGTCGTTCTTCCCTCGGCGATCATTGCTTCCTATCTCGGAGCCGCTCCGTGGGTTGTCTTCGCCTGCTTAAAGTGCGACCAGATCCTCAAGTGCTTTGTTGCTGTTGTCAAGATCAACCGGTTCGACTGGATGAAGAACCTGACCCGGACAGCCACCGAATAACCAGGAAAACTGAACATCAAAAAACGTGCCCGCTCTTCCGCAAAAGAAGAACAGGCACGTTTTCTTATGGATTATTTTTCACAGGGCGGCTCACAGAGATAGTCGCCTAAAAGCCCGGGATTGTTTTTTAAGCTGTCGGCTTCGGTGATCGGGCGGATGACACGGGCGGGAACGCCGGCGGCAAAGCTGTTTGCCGGAATATCTCTTGTAACGACGCTTCCCGCGCCGATGACACAGCCCTCTCCGATTGTTACGCCGGGGCAGACGGTGACGTTGGCGCCGAACCAACAGTTGTCTCCGATTACAACCGGCTTCGCCCAGCAGAGACGTCTGGCGGTTCCGTCAGGGTCGTAAAGGGCGCGGCGCTCTTTGGCAACGAGCGGATGGACAGGGGTAACGATCGTCAGCCCGGGACCGAAGTCGCAGTGGTTACCGATGGTGACCGGTGCGTCGTCCTGAATCATCAGGTTGAAGTTTAAGAAAACGTGATGTCCGATTTTCGTATGGCGGCCATAGTGAATCTGCATCGGTCCCTGCACAAAACTCCCTTCACCGAATTCGGCAAAGATCTCATGAACCAGCTGATTCCGCTTTTCGGTTTCGTCCTCAAACGTCCGGTTATACTCGCTGCAAAGATTGTGGGAGCGGAGTTTGATTGCTTTCAGTTCCGGCGCTCCGGGACTGAACAGCTTTCCGTCAAAGATTTTCTGTTCCTCGTTCATGTTGGAAAACTCCTTTGTCTATTATTTTTCGCCAAGCTCTTCTTTGAGCTTCGCGATCTTGTCGCGGAGAAGCGCCGCCTGTTCAAATTCAAGCAGCTTGGCCGCCTGTTTCATTTCGGCGGTATAGGCCTTGATCAGCTTCTGCTTTTCCATATCCGAAAGCCGTCTGCCCTTCTTGTCGATCGTATCCTTGGAAGAAATCTCAAGGATCTCAGCCACCGATTTGACGATCGTTTTGGGGGTGATGCCGTGCTCTTTGTTGTAGGCCATCTGGATCTTCCGGCGGCGGTAGGTTTCGTCCAGCGCCCGTTCCATCGACGGGGTGACCGAATCAGCATACATGATGACCTCGCCGTTCGCGTTTCGGGCGGCGCGTCCGATCGTCTGGATCAGAGAAGTTTCCGAGCGGAGGAAGCCTTCTTTATCGGCGTCAAGGATCGCGACAAGGCTGACCTCGGGAATGTCCAGACCTTCGCGCAGGAGGTTGATCCCGACCAGTACGTCGAATTTCCCGAGCCGAAGGTCGCGGACGATTTCCATGCGTTCGATCGTATCGATGTCGTGGTGCATATAGCGAACCTTGATTGAGAGGTTTTTCAGGTATTCGGTCAGGTCTTCCGCCATCTTTTTGGTTAAGGTCGTCACCAGTACCCGTTCGCCTTTGGCGGCGCGGGCGTTGATCTCAGTCACCAGATCGTCGATCTGGCCTTCTACCGGCTTGACGATGACCTCCGGATCGAGCAGACCGGTCGGGCGGATGACCTGTTCGGCAATATTTTCACTGTGCTCTCGTTCATAGGGGCCGGGTGTCGCCGAAACGTAGATGATCTGATCCAGCTTTTCCTGGAACTCGTCAAAGTTCAGCGGCCGGTTGTCGAGCGCCGATGGAAGCCGGAAGCCGTAGTCGATCAGCACCTGCTTGCGTCCCCGGTCGCCGTTGTACATTCCGCGTACCTGCGAAACGGTGACGTGGGACTCGTCGATGAACAGAAGGAAGTCCTTGTCAAAATAATCAAGAAGGGTATGGGGCGTCGAACCGGGTGCGCGCCCTTCAAGTACACGGGAATAGTTTTCGATCCCTTTGCAGAATCCGATCTCCTCGAGCATTTCCATATCATAGCGGGTGCGCTGTTCGATTCTCTGCGCTTCAAGGAGCTTTCCTTCAGCTTTGAAGGTTCGGATACGCTCTTCCATTTCGGTCTGGATATCCTCGATCGCCCGAACGAGCTTGTCTTTGGGGGTGATGAAGTGGGTCGCGGGGTAGATGGCGGCATGAGAAATAACCGCCCGAACTTCTCCGGTGAGCGGGTTGATCTCGCTTAAACGGTCGATCTCGTCTCCCCAGAACTCGACCCGGATCGCGGTATCGCCGCTTCCCGCCGGGAAGATCTCAACCGTATCGCCCCGCACACGGAACTTGGTGCGGGTAAAGGAGATGTCGTTTCGGTCGTACTGAAGTTCAATCAGCCGGTGAAGAAGCTGATCCCGCCCGATCTCCATTCCCTGCCTGAGCGAGATGACCATACTCTTATAGTCGATCGGAGAGCCGAGAGAATAGATGCAGGAGACGCTCGCGACGATGATAACGTCCTTTCGCTCCGAAAGCGCACAGGTCGCCGAATGGCGGAGCTTATCGATCTCGTCGTTGATGGCGGAGTCCTTTTCAATATAGGTATCCGAACCGGGGATATACGCTTCCGGCTGATAATAATCATAATAGGAGACAAAGTACTCGACTGCGTTTTCGGGGAAAAATTCCCGGAACTCGGTGCAGAGCTGGGAGGCGAGGGTTTTGTTGTGTGCAAGAACGAGGGTCGGCTTATTGATCTGCGCGATTACGTTGGCCATCGTAAAGGTCTTGCCGGAGCCGGTGACGCCGAGGAGCGTCTGCTCACGGTCGCCCGCCCGAACGCCGTCCACCAGACTCTTGATCGCGGCGGGCTGGTCTCCGGTCGGCTGATAGGGAGAATGAAGGATAAAATGATCAGGATAAGGCATATAAGACCTCCTGTAAGCAGTTGTTATTCAGCGGAAAATATTCAGATCGTCGTCACTCTGCGGACGGCGAGACATCCCATCCGCGCCATCGAGCACCACTCTTTTCCGGCGAGGATAACGTGATCCAGAAGCTCGACGTCGAGACTTTTTAAGAGCTTTGAAACCAGTTCGGTCGCCCGTATATCCTCCTGAGACGGATAGGCGATACCGCCGGGGTGGTTGTGGGCAAGGATCACGTTGGCGGCGTTGCAGCCGAGCGCGATCTCAAAGACCCGGCGGGTCGAGATCCGTGAAACGCAGGAACTTCCCTGCGCTAGCGCGGTGCAGTTGATCAGTCGGCAGGTATTGTCCAAACAAAGCATCATGATCGTTTCGGTGGTCAGGCCGAAGAACTTGTTGATCAGATACTGCGCGACCCGCTCATCGGTATTGAGCAGATCGTTTCCGGTGTTCTGTTCATCGACCGCCAGCCGCGCGACCCGGATAAACATATCCAGCAAAACGCTGGCTTCCCGCGTCATTCCTTTTATCGTCATCAGCTGATCGACGCCTGCGCCCAGCACCCCGTAAAAGGAACCGAACCTGCTAAGCAGTTCATCTGCGAGCGGGGCCGTATTGCGGAAAGGAACGGCAAACTGAAGGATCAGTTCAAGGATCTGACGGCTGTCAAGCCCATTCAGATGTGCCGCCTGATAGTAGTCAAGAAACCCGTTTTTGCGCAGCGATAATCCGTTGACCCCATCGGTAAAGGTCAGGAGAGGGTCGTACTCCGGCGGAGGAGACTGTTTTTGACCGCTTTCTTTAGAAAGCGTTTCTTTAGAAAGCGGTTCGCCAGAAAGCGTTTCTTCTGTTTCAGAACGAGGATCTTCCGGATCAGACTTTTTCTGCCCGCTTTCATCTGCCTCAGAAGAGGAAAGCGGGGCTTCTTTTTCCTCGGTCCAGAGCGTCCGAACCTCTCCGCGTAGATACTCTTTGCCTGAAAAAGGAGGAATATCGGAATCGGTCGTTTCGGCCAAGCGATGCAGCTGTGTTTTATTTTCCAAACGGGCGGAAAAACGTGTTGATTCAGTGGCTTTTCCGTGCAGCCGACGGATGCTTTCTTCTGATAGAAGGCCGGTTGAGCGCCGTTTTTCTTTCATCTTTTTTCCTCCTTCCGGCTTTTTTCTTACATTCAGTATATCACAAAGCGGTTGGCCGTTCAACCGAAAAGAAAGAACAAAATACGAAAAGCATCAGAATTTATGCAGCAATTCATCTATTTTTATTTGATAAAAATATGCAATACAACGGAAACGGAAAAAGGGTTTGACAAATCGGATTTTATGTGGTATATTGAATAAGCACCTTGAAACTGAGGTGCTTCATATGGAGATGTATCGAAGTGGTCGTAACGAGAACGACTCGAAATCGTTTTGTCAGTAAAATGGCACGTGGGTTCGAATCCCACCATCTCCGCCATCGAAAAAGCCTGTGATCAAGTCGATTGCAGGTTTTTTCTTATGCCTTTTTCAAAAGGCAAGTGGTCGGAGTGCGCTTTTGTGTTTTCTCTCCGGAATATGGGAAAATCGAAGAAATCAAAATGCCAGATGCTTAGACGCAGAGCAAAACCTGATGGTGCAGGTTTGCTCTGCGTTTTCTGCTATTTAGGAGGCGACAATATGAAAGAAATCGTTTCGTGGTTGATAATCATAGTGGCGTTAGCGGCTTTTGCAATCACCCATGCACGGGAAAAGACCCATGAGTTCCCTGCCTTGATTTCGCTAAAAATGATTGACGATTGACAGGTAAAAGTATATAATATAAAAAACGCACGAAATATTCCGGCGCTGTCGGAATATAGGAGAAAGGATAGAATATCACCATGGCTAAAAAAATTATTCTGACCGGTGACCGCCCGACCGGACGGCTTCATGTCGGTCATTATGTCGGCTCGCTTTCCGAACGTGTCCGCCTTCAGAATTCCGGTCTTTACGATGAGATCTATATCATGGTCGCTGATGCACAGGCACTGACCGATAACGCCGAGCATCCTGAAAAGGTTCGTCAGAATATCCTCCAGGTCGCACTCGACTATCTGGCCTGCGGAATCGATCCCGATAAATCGACCATCTTTATCCAGTCGATGGTTCCCGAACTGACCGAGCTGACCTTCTACTATATGAATCTGGTCACCGTTTCCCGCGTACAGCGCAATCCTACCGTTAAATCGGAGATCCAGATGCGCGGCTTCGAGACTTCGATCCCGGTCGGTTTCTTCTGCTATCCGATCAGCCAGGCTGCGGATATCACTGCTTTCCGCGCGACCCATGTACCGGTCGGTGAAGATCAGCTCCCGATGCTGGAACAGTGCAAGGAGATCGTTCATAAGTTCAACTCGGTCTACGGCGAGACGCTGGTTGATCCCGAGATCGTCCTTCCTTCCAACAAAGCTTGTCTCCGCCTTCCCGGTACCGATGGCAAGGCCAAGATGAGCAAGTCGATCGGAAACTGCATCTATCTTTCGGAAGAACCGGAGGATATCAAGAAAAAGGTCATGTCGATGTACACCGATCCCAACCACATCCGTGTCGAGGATCCCGGTCAGGTCGAGGGCAACCCCGTCTTTATCTATCTGGACGCTTTCTGCCGCCCGGAGCATTTTGCTGAGTTCCTTCCCGATTATCAGAATCTTGACGAGCTGAAGGAACATTATCAGCGCGGCGGTCTGGGCGATATGAAGGTCAAGAAGTTCCTCAATAATGTTCTTCAGTCGGAACTCGCCCCGATCCGTGAACGCCGCAAAATGTGGGAATCCCGTCTGCCGGATGTGTACGACATCCTCAAGTCCGGAAGCGAAGTCGCACGGAAGAAAGCGGCCGAGACGCTGCATGATGTTCGAGCTTCAATGAAGATCAATTATTTCGAGGACAACAGCCTGCTTAAATAAGCACCCGCAAATCATACATTATTGAGTTTTGCGTAGCAAAACTCGGTAGCGTCCGCGGAGCTTTGCTCCGCAGCGTTAATTACAAATCATACATTATTGAGTTTTGCGTAGCAAAACTCGGTAGCGTCCGCGGAGCTTTGCTCCGCAGCGTTATGAATACCAGGGGAGCACCAAGGTACTTCTGAGCGTCCGGAGAGGAGAACCCCTTTCCGGACGTTTTTTGTGCGGATCAGGTTTTATTTCGATACGAAATAGAGGAAGATTGACAAACTGAGTAAAATCCGATACAATAAAAAGTAAAAAGAAAATCTGCGGTTGCATCCGGCGGTCTGTTTTTGACCGGGATGGGAGGAAAAGAATGGCTATTCCCGTGTTTTTACAGCGGTTGACAGCAAAAGAGGAAAAAGGCGCGGATACTCCGTCATGGGACGGATGTTCAGCCGGAGAGGCGATCGACCGGCAGCGTGCGATGGTTGCGGCGATCGGAAGAAAAACCGTCTCTCTTTTTCATGAAGCTGTCGGGATCTTCTTTTCCGGGAATGAAAAAGAGGCACGGGCGCTTTTGCGGCGTCCAGAAACATTTACCCGGCCGCTGATAGGTACGGCGAAAGAGATTGCCGGACTGTTCAAGCTGGATCTTACCTCGGCGGAACTTTTGCAGGCCGGTCAGCTTCAGTGGGTGACTGCCTGTATCCGAAGGGTCGGCGCATCGGCCCGCGATATCCTGTCGCTTGCGGTCGAGATGGACGGAGAAGGTTTCTCGGAGGAAGGCGAAAGACAGCTCAGGGAATACGCCGAAACCGCCGGTCAGCTTCTGATGAAATCGCTGAACCTTTTTGAAAGCAGGAGTTTTGACCAGCTTGGTTCGTTTCAGCAGCAGGAAGAAGCGGCAGAGGAGCAGGAAACCGCCCTTAAAGACGGATATTTTCTTCGTCTCAGTGATGAATGTCATGAACCGGGCGTCGCTTTTTTGTCGATGATGGAGAATTGCACCCGCTGCTGTACGCTGGCGGGGGAAATCGCCTGTTCGATCACCGGACGGGAAAAACTGTAAAAAATGAGCAGCAGAAGGTTTTTCGAAAAGACTTTCTGCTTTTATTTTTGCGGATTTTTTTTAATAAAGCGCTTTTTCTCTATGTACAAGGCATGCACGAGGCATGCACGAGGCATGCATGAAGCAATAGTTACAAAAAGAAATACTGCTTTTAGGCAATTATAGATGAAAGAATGAAAATAACAAAATCGCTTGCATGAGAAAAAAAAACGCTATATAATAAATACGTCATATGCAGAGTAGGAAAACAAGCGCCAAGTGCCTGTGGGACGGGGAGTTGCCGACAGGACGAAAGCGAAAGCTTGCGGTTTGTTTTTCGCATCCCGCTGCAATGGATTTTCGAGGCGAGAAGATCCTTCCTCCTAATTTCATTGAAGCAAATATAGGAAAGGAGGAATCTGCTTATGTCTGTAAAAGAAATTGTGTGCGCGGTCAAAGAGAAAACGGTATCGGCGTTTACCGGTTACCCGAAGGTCTTTACCGGAATGTCGGAAAACTTTTCCCGTTCGGCCAGAGAACTGAAAAGTTATCGTTCGCTGTGCGGAATGGCGCTTCTCTTGGCGCTCGGCGTTGTCGTCGATCAGTTTTCCTTCTACGTCGGCCCGATCAAGATCGGAGTCGGTTCAATCGTTTCGGCCATGCTCGGATGCTTTTACGGTCCGGTTGCGGGAATGCTCGCGGCGGGAGCGGGAGATATTGTGAAATATCTGATCCGTCCGGACGGCGCGTTTTTTTTCGGATATACCCTGAATGCGATGCTCGGCGGCCTGTTCTACGGCATTTTCCTCTATAAGGCACAGGTAAGCATTCCTCGTGTCCTTTCGGCGAAACTGCTGATCAATATGATCGTTAACGCGCTGCTCGGTACGATCTGGTATTCGATGCTGTACGGAAAGGGCTTTTACGCCCTGATTGTTCCGCGCCTGACCGCCAACCTGATTAAGATTCCGGTGGAGACGATCGTGCTTTCGATTTTCCTTCCGGTGCTGATTGCCGTGATGCGCCGCGCAAAAGTCAGAATTTAAAATGATCCCTTGCAGTAAGTAAAAAAAGTCTGCAATAGAAAGGAAACCTGTATATGAACATCATCTTGATCGGTATGCCCGGGTGCGGGAAGAGCACCATCGGCGTTGTTTTGGCGAAGACTCTTCGGTACGACTTTATCGACGGCGATCTTCTTATTCAGGAAAGAACCGGTAAACGACTTCAGGAAATCATTGATTTCGATGGACTGGACGTTTTTTATCGGATCGAAGATGAAGTCCTCTCCGGCATCGATTGCGAGCGGACGGTCATCGCTCCCGGCGGAAGCGCGGTTTATTACCCTGATGCGATGGCGCACTTAAAAGAACTGGGCGCGGTTGTTTATATTCAGCTTTCCTGTGAAAACGTCAAGAAGCGGCTCGGAAACCTTGCGACCCGCGGCGTCTGCGGCGCAAAAGACAAGACGGTCGAAGATCTCTATAACGAGCGGGTTTCGCTTTATGAGAAATACGCAGACTTTATCATCAACTGCGATGAGGGAAGCATTTCCGAAAACGCGGAGAAGATTGCCAAACAGCTTTCTCTGACGCTTCTGTGATCCCTTTTATAAACCAAACACCTGCTGATTTTTAAGGATCAGCAGGTGTTTTTTCATTCATTCTCTTCTCCGCCGGAAGAATCTGTGTTCTCGCTTTTTCTGCTGCAAGGGAAGGTGATCCGAAGATGGAAGCCTTTTCCCGGCTGGTTTAACAGTTCCATCTTGGCTCGTTCGCCATAAAGGAGGAGCAGCCGCCGGTAAACGTTCTGGATCCCGATGTGCTCATTGGTAAAGGTGACTGTTTCCTGATCGGAAAAAACGCTTTCCCGGATATGGTTGATTTCGCAGCGCATATTTCTGCATTCTTCCGGACTCATTCCAACGCCGCTGTCCCAGTAATCGATCACGAGCAGTCCGTTCAGCCCGCCGGGAATTTTATTCACGTCAACGGAGAGGCGGAGATGCTCAACCTTAAACTTATTGAACTTGACCGAGTTTTCGATCAGGGACAGCAGACTCAGCGGCGGGATCTGACACTCCAGCAGTTCCTGATCCTCCTGATCGGTCAGTACCGCGTCCGAATCAAACCGGATATTCTGGATCTCGAGGAAATCCCGGCACTGCGCAAGTTCTTCCTTTAAATCGACCGTCTGGAATCCGTCGCAGAGGGTGTACCGGACATAGGAAGAAAGCAGCATACAGAAGTCCTGGATCTGGTCAAACTTTTCCCATTCAGCCATCCCAATGATGATATTAAAGCAGTTGACAAAAAAGTGCGGCTTTATCTGGTTCTGTAAGAACTCCAATTCAGTGCGTGTCCGCCGCAGTTTTTCCTCATAAATGTCGATCTTGAGATCGTTGACCTGCCGCTCAAGTGCCGAGAAAGCGCTCTGTACCTCGTCCAGTTCGGCAAATCCGTACCGCTTGGAAAACTTTCTCTCTTTCAGATAATCGTTGACATGATTCTGAAAAAAGAGAAGCGGCGCCTGAATATAATGCCGGAAATAGAAGATCATATATCCGCAGAAGATGATCGTGACCCCGCACAGCAGCGTCACGCAGAGAAGGTAGATCCAACTATCGTTGTAATTGAGATTCGGAACATCAACAGAAACGATTTGAAAAGAACCGCCGATCGGATGAATGGTGCAGAAGGCGTTGCGGATCGAGGACTGCACTTTTGATCCGTTGATCTTGATCCCGCTCTGATAAAAGCGCGTCTGGTCGGTCAGCGGCCGGTTTTCGTTGTCAACCAGAAAATAGAATCCCTTTTCCGGCTGAAGGATCGAGTCCATGTAGGAGAAAAGATTTTTGATGTCGATCCACGCCGCGAGATAGACGCCCCGGGTCTGGACGGTACAGATATAGTAGGTGTTTTTTCCGATCTGTTGAATGGAACGCTGTACTCCCGTCCAGACAAAAGCGCTCTTATTCTCATCGATATAGGTCTCGACCAGCTTGCTTTCGATATAGCTGTCTTTTGCTGAACGGGAAACGCTTTTGAGCGAGCGTTCGGGAACGCTGATATAGAAAGAAAAGCCCGTGTCGGCCAGCGCCCGCATATTCGTAAAGTCCTTCATGACCTGGTTGATCCGATAAGGATCCAGAGCACAGTTGACATTATTTCGCTGAAGCTGCTGGATATTTTCATCGTTAGCTAGCGTATCGCTCAGATAGTAGCTGATCTGGGTCAGGGTATCGCTTGTCCGGGAAGTCTGGTCATAGATGATGGCTTCCTGCCGCTCAAAGCTGTCGTTTCGCGACTGCCTGAGCGTATAGACACAGACGGTCATCGCGATCAGCGCGACTGGGATAATCAGAACCATTGTGAATTTCAGGATCTTGATCAGGGAAGGGGATGCCTTTATTTTCTTCAATTTTTTCAACCTCGCTTTGATCGGAAAAAGAAAAGAGACGCCTTTTTATGGGCGTCTGCGGTTTTATTCTGCCGGAACGGTTTCGGCAGAGGGCGCTTTACGGTACTCTCCCGGCTGACAGCCGATTTTCTGGCGGAAGAGCTTGGAAAAGTATGACAGATTATCGTATCCGACCATCTCTGCGATCTTGTAGATCGGAAGCTCGGTTTCGCGTAGCAGCTTTTTGGCCTGATCGAGCCGTTTTTGCTGAATGTACATCGTGATGGAGCAGTGCATTTCGTCCTTGAAGAGCGTTCCGAGATAGTCGGGATTCATATAGACCAGCGCCGCCAGACTGCTGCGGCTGATCTCTTCCGAAAGATGTTCATCGATGTACTGACATACCATCTGAATCGCTGTCCGCACCCGTTTTCCGCTTGGCTGTTCGGGAGCGGCAGAAGGCTTCGGCGTCGGATTCGTTGCCTGGTAGCCGAGATAAGAGACCGCATCGACCAGTTTTTTCGTAAGTTCGGTATATCGCACCGGTTTCAGGAAATAATCAAAAGCGTGAAGTTCGACCGCTTTTTTAGCATAGTCAAAATTTCTGAAGGCGGTGCAATAGATTGCAAGGATCGGGTATCCTTGATCCCGTACCCATGTAAGCAGCTGAAGCCCGGAAAGATCCGCCATTTCGATATCGGTCAGAAGGATATCCACCTTTTTGGTGCGGATGATTTCCTGCGCTTCCTCACCGCTTCGGGCGGTCAGGACTTCGGTAAAACCGATGCCTGAAAAATCGACTCCGTGCAGAATCCCGTCGATGACCTGCCGTTCGTCGTCTACTAAAAGGATCGTCAAGCGCATTTCCTCCTTTACCGGGCAAAATAAGCATTTTTTCTTAATATTTTTTATCATATCATTTTTATACCGAAAAATCAAGATTCTATGAAAAAGAATAAAAATCCTCGGAAAAGTTTATGGTAAAAAGACCGGCTCTCTGATACAATAAAACCCGGAAAAAATATTTTTTCAGAGGATATGCGCGGCGATGGAGAAGCGCATGTCCGCATTTATATGTAACGAAAGGATGGCAATCCCAATGAAAAAGAGAATTCTTTGTGCAGTTATGGCAGCCGGTATGATGGCTGTTTCGATGGCTTCCTGCGGCGGCTCTTCTTCCGACAGCTCCGCAAACACCTCCGCTTCCGAAAACGGTTCTTCCGAGACCGGCTCTTCTGAAGGCGGCGAGAGCGCTGTTGATATGGACGGCGACGCTTATACCGTTCACTTCATGATGCTCAACCAGACCGAGGGCGCTTCCTATGACGCAGTCGCTTCTGCTGTCAACAACCTCGCTCTTTCCGAGATCAACATGAACGTGGATATCATCCCCGTTACCTTCGGTACCTTTGCTTCCACCACCCAGATGATGCTGGCTTCCAACGAGCCTCTGGATCTCTTTTGCTCGACCTCTCCCGCGAGCCTGCCGACCTATATCAATGCAGGCTATATCCTGAACTGGGCAGATTACATCGATCAGCTTCCCGACGTTCAGGCTTACCTCGGCGATGAGATGCAGTACGGCTATATCGGCGATTTCATGGCCGGTATCGGCGTTATCAAAGAGAGAGCGAATACCTTCGGTCTGGTTGCCCGTACCGATATTCTGGACGAGCTGGGCTACACCGTTGACGATTTCGCTGATGTTGACGCCCACAATCCTTCTTCTCTCGATAAACTGGACGAGCTGTTTGCCGCTGTTCAGGCTAAATATCCCAACATGACCGTTATCGCCGGTCAGCAGGGTTTTGCAAGCTATGTCGGCAGCTTCACCGACGCGCTGTTGGACGGCTACGGCGTTCTGGCAAACGATGGTCAGGATACGACCGTTACCAACTGGTATGAATCTGATCAGTTCAGAGAGCTGGCTCATGTCGCAAAGAGATGGACCGACGCTCATTACTATTCTTCTGACGCCGCTACCTCTCAGGATACCGGTGAGACCCTTTTGAAGGCAGGCAATATGTTCTGCTATATGGTCGGCATCAAGCCCAACACCGCGGCTGAGAAGGTCGCACAGTGCGGCTATGACGTAAGCGTCATCCCGCTCAATGGTGTCGGCAACTATACCACCTCCAGCTACTCGAGCATGATGTACTGCCTTGCCAACGCTTCCGAGAACCCCGAGAAGGCTGCTGCTTTCTATAACTGGGCATTCGCGAGCCAGGAATTTGAAGACCTCATCAACTGGGGTATCGAGGGTACCGACTGGGTCGAAGACGCAAACGGTCAGGCGACCTATCCGGACGGCGTAGATTCCTCCAGCGTCGGCTATCACAATGACTTCGGCTGGATCTACCCCAACCAGACTGCCGGTCATGCATGGACAGGCAACCCTGTTGATATCTGGGATCAGTATAAAGAAGCAACCAACGAAGCGATTAAATCGGTCGCTGCCGGCTTCACCTATGATTCTACGGCTGTTACCGACCAGGTCGCTGCCTGCTCGGCTGCATCGGATCAGTACCTCAAGACGATCGCTTTCGGTGCAACCTCTGATATCGACGCAACCATCGACGAGTTCAACAAGGCTTTGTACGACGGCGGCCTCCAGATGATTATGGACGAAAAGCAGTCTCAGCTCGACGCTTGGATGGCTGAGCACGCAAACTAAACCTTTCGCTTTCTTAAAAATATGCCCGTTTCTTTCTCCGGAAAGAGACGGGCATACTTTTGCTTTTGGGACAATTCGTCAGCAATCTTTTTTAATAGAATTTCCTTATGGAAATAAATGTAAAAATAGAAGAAAAGCCCTTGACAAATATGTAAATGGTGCTATCATTGGTATTGGAAAGAGGGGCAAAAGGTGAATATTCACCTATTTGTGAAACTTTCCGGAAGAATCGGCAGTATTAAAATGTGACTGCTAGAAGTGAAAGGAAGTTGCTTTATGAAAACCGAAAGAATCGAAAAAATGTGCGGTGGCGAAGGCCATGTCATCATCAAACACGTTCTTGGTGAAAAAGAACTGAACGGTAAATGTGGTCTCTACGCTGAGGTCACGATCGAGCCCGGATGTACCCTTGGTTATCATGAACATCATGGCGAGAGTGAAACCTACTACATTCTCTCCGGTGAAGGCGACTACAACGATAACGGCACCCACCGTCCGGTTCACCCCGGCGACAGAACCTTCACTCCTTCCGGATGCGGTCACGCCCTTGCCAATACCGGAGATACCGATCTGGTCTTTATGGCGCTGATTATCCTCGATTGACAGGAGTGATCGGACGTCCGAAACGGGGAAATTTCGTCTAATCGATTTTGCAAAATTTTAATTTTACAAAAAATCCGCTGTTGAAAAAACTGTGCGAATTTTACAGAAAATTTTATTGATCTGTTCAAATAAAACTCGGATTTGATGGATGAAAAACGGGTATTTCTGCCAAATAACTAAAACTTTTTCAAAGAATCGTTTTGATTATAGGGCAAACCCCATGATATGGACGAAAAAATTTCTTCCGATCAGCGCTCTAAAAAGTGAAAATTTTCCTAAAAAGCTTGACAATTTTCTCCGAATAGCATAAAATAGAAATAGATTCGTATCTGGGGGATCTTACTGATAGGATACCATATGCATTCTGCTGAATAATACCATTAAAGGAGCGAAAACTATGAGCAACGAAGAAAAGCTTCTGGAACTTTCGCGGTCGCTCACCGGGCTGAACCGTACCTGTTCCAATGAGCTGCTCAAGGGGGAAGGGATCCATTTCGGACAGCCTCCGATTTTTCATGCTCTGCTCAAACAAGATGAACAGAGCCAGTGTGATATTGCTGCTGCAATCGGTGTAAGCCGCGCCTCGGTCGGCGTTTCTCTTCGCCGTATGGAAAAAGGCGGCATCGTTAAACGCGTAATCAATCAGAAGGACAGCCGTTATAATCTGGTTTCTCTGACTGAAAAGGGTCGTGCGCTTGCCCAGCGTTCCGAAGACATCATGATTGGAATGACGAAAGAGACAGTAAAGGGATTTACTTCCGAAGAAGTCGATACGCTTGTCGATCTTTTAAGCCGTCTGGAAGCAAATATGAAGGCTTTGAAGCACAGCGATGCACCTGTTGAAGACGAGGATTGATCGGTTTTTCTCTCCTATAGAATTACATAGCTCTCTCTGCCGACCGGTGGGGAGAGCTTTTTGGCATTTCAGCGCAAAAATGGGGAAAATATCCTTTGCTTTATCCCTTACGGGAATTTCTTTTTTGACTTTTGGATGATCGAATAAAAAGCGGAAAAAGGAGATTAATCGAGAAAACGTTAGATTTACTCGAGGAAAATCCGGATTTTTTGAAAAAATCTTATAAAATCATGAAAAACCATTGCTTTTTTTGAAAAAATGCAGTATTTTATATGTATCTGTATTACGGTATTTTTCCGGATGCAAGACCTTGAAAGGCTGTGATGAACGGTTTGGAAAAGAAGCTGACGCTGTATGGGTTTAATAACCTCACCAAAACGCTTAGCTTTAACATCTACGATGTCTGTTACGCGAAAACGGAACGGGAACAGACGGACTATATTGCTTATATCGATGAGCAGTATAACTCCGAGCGTTTGACAAAGATCCTCTGTGACGTGACCGAGATGATCGGCGCAAAGATCTTAAACATTTCCAAGCAGGACTACGCTCCGCAGGGCGCGTCGGTCAACGTCCTGATCGCGGAAAAGGATTTGGAGGGCGTCGATATCGATCCCTCCTGCAACCAGGGAAAAATGGTGCACGCGCATCTGGATAAGAGCCACGTGACAGTACATACTTTCCCTGAACATCATCCCGATAATTCGGTTTCGACCTTCCGAGTGGATATTGATGTGTCGACCTGCGGGATGATCTCGCCGCTGAGTGTGCTGGATTACCTGATCGGATCGTTTGATTCAGATATCATCACAATCGATTACCGGGTGCGCGGCTTTACCCGCGACGTGCACGGAAAGAAGTACTTTATCGACCATGATATTACTTCGATCCAGGATTTTATCGATCTAAAGACGCTGACCCGATATGACGCGGTCGATGTCAATGTATATCAGTCCAATATTTTCCATACCCGGCTGCTGATCAAGGATATCCAGCTTCAGAACTACCTGTTCAATCAGGATGTCTATGAGCTTCCGCCTGCGACCAGACTGGATATCACAAACCTTCTGCGGCGGGAAATGATCGAGATTTTCAGCGGCCGCAATATTTATGAATAAAGGTGTTCGGAGGTCAAAAAGCAGGAGTTGTATAAATTAGATCAGACAAAAGTACCGGTATGCGATGCTATTAAAAAGGTACGCGATTCCGGCATGGTTCATTTTGACGTGCCCGGACATAAGGGCGGGCGGGGAAATAAGCCGCTCCGGGATTTCTTCGGGAGCGACTGCATCCGTTCGGATATGAATTCGATGAAGGCTCTGGACAATCTCTGTCACCCCGTTTCGGTCATCCGTGAAGCGGAGGAACTGGCGGCCGACGCTTTCGGTGCCGCGCACGCCTTTCTGATGGTCGGCGGGGCGAGTTCCTGCGTCGAAGCGATGGTCATGACTGCGGTAAAAACGGGGGAGAAAATCATCATGCCCCGCAACGTCCACCGAAGCGCGATTAATGCGCTTGTTATCTGCGGCGCTGTTCCGGTTTACGTCGATCCCGGCGTCAACCGCCGTCTCGGTATTCCGCTTGGAATGTCAGTCGAAGGGGTGAAACAGGCGATCCTCGAAAATCCCGATGCCAAAGCCGTCCTCGTCAACAACCCGACCTACTACGGCGTATGTTCCGATCTTGAGTCGATCGTAACACTCGCGCATGAACACGGGATGCTTGTCCTGTGCGATGAAGCCCACGGCACTCACTTCTATTTCAGCGACGCTCTTCCGCCCGGCGGAATGCAGCTGGGGGCGGATATGGCGGCCTGCTCGATGCACAAGACCGGCGGGAGTTTTACCCAGTCGGCGTTCCTTCTCTGCGGGGAAGGGGTCAATCCGGGCTATGTCCGTCAGATCATCAACCTTACCCAGACCACGTCCGGCTCCTACCTGCTGATGTGTTCGCTGGATATGGCTCGCCGTAATCTCGCCCTGAACGGCCGTGAGATGGTCGCTAAAACGATCGAACAGGCCGACTATGCCCGCGAGGAGATCAACGCGCTCGGCGGCTACTATGCCTTCGGACGGGAGATCATCGATGGGGAAAGCTGCTTTGCCTTTGACAGCACCAAGCTCTCGGTTCATACCCGCGATGTCGGGCTGGCCGGCGTAGAGGTTTATGACCTTCTGCGGGACGAGTATGATATTCAGGTCGAGTTCGGCGATATCGGAAACTTTCTCGCAATCGTTACGGCGGGCGACCGGGATCTGGAGATCGAGCGGCTGATCTCCGCTCTTTCCGAGATCAAGCGACTGCACGCAGGCGATGTGAGCGGGATGCTGGATCACGAGTATATCAATCCTTTAGTCGCGATGACGCCTCAGCAGGCGTTTTACAGCGAGAAGGAATCCCTCCCGATCATGGAAAGCGCCGGACGGATCTCGACCGAGTCGGTCATGTGTTATCCGCCGGGCATCCCGATCCTTGCCCCCGGCGAACGGATCACCGAAGAGATCCTGCAATATATCGCCTACGCTAAGGAAAAGGGCTGCTTCATGACCGGAACCGAGGATATGGCGATCAGCCGGATCAACGTTGTCCGCTGAGTGTTCCGTCACAAGTCCGTCACGAGTCCGTCATTAGAAAAAGAAAGGATCGATGGAAGTTGCAGACAAAAGAACTCTGGTTTACCGAAAACTATTCCGACGACGCGCGTTTTTCCTTTCGGGTCGATGCGCAGCTTTATACCCATAAAAGCCGGTATCAGCAGATCGATATCTACGACACCCCTCAGTTTGGGCGGGTGCTGGTGCTGGACGGCTGCGTCATGCTGACCGAAAAGGATGAATTTATCTATCATGAAATGATTACCCATCCCGCCCTTGCGCTCCATCCGGATATCCGGACGGTGCTGGTTATCGGCGGCGGAGACGGCGGCTGTGTGCGGGAGCTTTTACAGTATCCCGGTATTCAGCAGATCGACCTGTGTGAGATCGACCGGGATGTTATTAAAGCCTGCCGCAAATATCTTCCCCAGACGGCCGAAAAGCTGGATGACATCCGCGTGGAGCTTCATATTGCCGATGGGATCCGCTTTGTCCGCCAGAAGAAAAACGCTTATGACCTTATCATCGTTGATTCGACCGACCCGTTCGGGCCGGGAGAGGGGCTTTTTACCCGCGAGTTTTACGGAAACTGCTTTGGTGCCCTGACTGAAAACGGACTTCTGGTCAATCAGCATGAAAGTCCCTACTACCGGGAGGACGCTCTTGCGATGCAGCGCGCCCACCGGCAGCTTTCCGCGGTTTTCCCCCAGGCGAGTGTCTATCAGGTGCATATCCCGACCTATCCTTCGGGGCACTGGCTGTTCGGGCTTGCGGCAAAAACTCCGCTCGATCCGACTGTCTTTGACGAGGCGGCGTGGAACGCACTCGGAATCCCGACCCGCTATTATAATACCGCTCTTCATAAAGGCGCGTTCGCTCTTCCGAACTATGTAAAGGAACTGCTGAATGAAAAAGCCTGAACCATTAAATGATTTTGAAAACAAATTTCCGATAAACAGAAAGGATGACCGATTATGTCCAGAGCCTTAATCATCGGCGCCGGCGGTGTCGCAGGCGTTGTTGTACACAAATGCTGCCAGAACAGCGAAGTCTTTACCGAGATCTGCATTGCCTCCCGTACCAAATCCCGCTGCGATGCGCTCAAGGCACAGCTTGAAGGAAAGACTAAAACCGTCATCACGACCGCACAGGTCGATGCGATGGATCATGACGCGCTCTGCGCTCTCATCCGGGAGTATAACCCCGATCTGGTCATGAATATCGCCCTTCCGTATCAGGATCTTGCGATCATGGACGCCTGCTTGGAATGCGGCGTCAATTATATGGATACCGCCAACTACGAGCCGGAGGACACCGATGATCCCGAGTGGAGAGCCATTTACGAAAAGCGCTGCAAGGAAGAAGGTTTCTCCGCCTATTTTGACTACTCATGGCAGTGGGCGTATACGGAAAAGTTTAAGGAAGCCGGTCTGACCGCCCTTCTCGGAAGTGGCTTTGATCCCGGCGTCACACAGGTCTTCTGCGCCTACGCCAAGAAGCACCAGTTCGATACGATCGATATCCTTGACTGCAACGGCGGCGACCACGGTTATCCCTTCGCCACCAACTTCAACCCCGAGATCAACCTCCGCGAGGTCTCCGCGCCCGGCTCTTACTGGGAGAACGGCCACTGGGTCGAGATCCCTCCAATGGCAATCAAGCGCGAGTACGACTTTAAAGAGATCGGCATGAAGGATATGTACCTTCTCCATCATGAGGAGATCGAATCGATCGCCAAAAATATCCCCGAAGCACAGCGCATCCGTTTCTTCATGACCTTTGGCCAGTCTTACCTGACCCATATGAAGTGTCTGGAAAATGTCGGTATGCTTTCGACCACCCCGATCGAATTTGAGGGACACCAGATCGTTCCGATCCAGTTTTTGAAAGCGCTGCTGCCCGATCCCGCGTCGCTCGGTCCCCGTACCGTCGGTAAGACCAATATCGGCTGCATCTTCACCGGCAAAAAGGACGGAAAAGAGAAGCACTATTACCTCTATAACATCTGTGACCATCAGGCCTGCTACCGCGAGGTCGGCTCTCAGGCCATCAGCTATACGACCGGCGTTCCGGCTATGATCGGCGGTATGATGCTGCTGACCGGAAAGTGGAACAAGCCCGGCGTCTATACCGCCGAGGAATTTGATCCCGATCCCTTTATGGAAGCGCTGAACCAGTGGGGACTCCCCTGGCAGGAAGATTTTGATCCCATCCTTGTCGATTGATTTTTTCGTTCCGTTTGTAAATGGTAAGCCGCACTGCTTTTTGGGTGGTGCGGCTCTTTTGACACCTGAAAGGAGAACCCGTCATGAACGATACGCTGCCGCCCGCAGCCCTTTATACCCTCGACAGCCCCGCCTATGTGATCGACATCGACCGCCTGACCGAAAATCTGCGCCTGCTGCGTGATGTCAGGGAACGCGCCGGTTGCCGGATCCTTCTGGCACAGAAAGCTTTCTCGATGCCGGCGGTCTATCCGCTGATCGGGGAATACCTGGACGGAACGACCGCCTCCGGCCTGTATGAGGCCCGTCTGGGCGCGGAGGAGATGCCCGGAAAAGAAGTTCACGTCTATAAGCCCGCCTACACCGAACGGGAACTGGAGGCGCTCACCGGACTGGCCGATCATATTCTCTTCAACTCCTTCTCTCAGTGGCAGCGCTTTCGTCCGCTGATCGAGCGCGCACCCCGTAAGATTTCCTGCGGCCTTCGGATCAATCCCGCCTTTTCGACTCAGGAGGGACATGAAATCTATGACCCCTGTGCACCCGGCTCCCGGCTCGGGATTACCCGCGAGAACTTTCGCCCGGGGCTTTTAGACGGGATCGAGGGACTCCATTTCCATACCCTCTGCGAACAGGACTCCGACGCGCTTTCAGCAACCCTTGCTGCAGTTGAGGAGAAGTTCTCTGAATTTCTTCCCCGGATGAAATGGCTCAACTTCGGCGGCGGCCATCACATCACCCGTCCGGGCTATGACGTCGAGCGGCTGATCCGGGAAGTCCGCCGCATCCGCGAAAAATACGGCGTCGAGGTCATTCTCGAGCCGGGCGAAGCGGTTGCGCTGAACGCGGGCTATCTGGTCGGCCACCTTCTCGATACCGTCGAGAATGGGATGACGGTCGGGATCCTGGACGTTTCGGCGGCCTGCCATATGCCGGACGTGCTGGAGATGCCCTACCGCCCGCATATCATCGGAAGCGGCCTTCCCGGCGAAAAGAAATATACCTACCGCTTCGGCGGCCCGACCTGTCTGGCGGGGGACATCATCGGTGACTATTCCTTTGACCGTCCGCTCGAAAGAGGGGAGACGCTGATCTTTACCGATATGGCGATCTATTCTTTTGTCAAGAACAACACCTTCAACGGGATGCCGCTTCCGGCGCTCGCCCTGTACAGTAAGGAAAAGGGTCTGCAAATGGTGAAGGAATTCGGCTATGAGGATTTCCGCTCCCGCCTCGGCTGAACGACCGGATGATAAAAAACATTTATTCATACTTTTCCGCTATGATTTTTATGCAATATTCCGTTTCTTGGATTTTTCCCTTGACATGGAGCGCACTCCAGCCTATATAATAGAGTCAATAACATTTTAAGACAGGAGGCAATAAGGATGCGCGAAGGGCTTTTACAGCTGCTGGCCGATTCCTTTTGGAAGATTTTGCTGCCCGGCCTGACAATGACGATCCCGCTGACGATCCTCTCGTTTGCAATCGGCATGGTAATCGCGATTGTTGTCGCCATGATTCAGGTCGCTAATATCCGCGTACTTAAACAGCTGTCGCGGTTTTATATCTGGATTATTCGCGGAACCCCTTTACTGGTGCAGCTTTATGTAGTGTTTTATGGTCTGCCGAATCTCGGGATCCTGATCAATCCCTTTCCGGCGGCGGTGCTTGTTTTTTCAATCAGTATCGGCGCATATGACGCCGAGACGATGCGTGCGGCGATCGAGTCGGTCTCGTCCGGACAGATGGAGGCGGGCTACTGCGTGGGAATGTCCTACTGGCAGATCATGCGCCGGATTATCCTTCCCCAGGCGTTCCGCACCGCGTTCCCGTCCCTTTCCAACTCGCTGATCGGTCTGGTCAAGGATACCTCGCTGGCCTCCAACATCACCGTTCTGGAGATGCTGATGGCGACCCAGCGGATTATCGCCCGCACCTACGAGCCGCTTGCGCTTTACCTCGAAGTCGGCGTGATCTACCTAATCTTTTCCACCATTTTGACCGGATTACAGGCGGTCGGCGAAAAACGGCTGTCCAAATACGGCAAACGGTAAAAGGAGAAAGCTATGCTGTCAATTCGGAACATTAAAAAATCCTTCGGCGGCGTTGACGTGCTGAAAGGAATTGATCTGGACGTTGAAAAGGGAGACGTTATCGCAATCCTCGGCGCGTCCGGTTCGGGAAAAACGACCCTCCTGCGCTGTATGAACTTCCTTGAAAAGGCAGACAGCGGCGAGATGGTGTTCGACGGAGAGCATTTCGACCTCGGAAAGATCACCAAAAAAGAGGTCGCCGCAATCCGGAGAAAGACCGCTTTTGTCTTTCAGAACTATAACCTCTTCCTCAATAAAACGGCGCTTGAAAACGTGACCGAGGGGCTGATTATCGCCCGCAAAGTTCCAAAGGCCGAGGCCATCGAAAAAGGAAAAAAGGCACTGGATAAGGTCGGGCTTTCCGAACGGTACGACTATTACCCGAACCAGCTTTCCGGCGGTCAGCAGCAGCGTGTCGGCATTGCCCGCGCACTTGCGACCGATCCGGAGATCATCTACTTTGATGAGCCGACCTCCGCCCTTGACCCTGAACTGGTCGGCGAGGTGCTGACGGTCATGCGCCGTCTGGCGGACGAGGGAATGACCATGCTGGTCGTGACCCATGAAATGAACTTTGCCCGCACCGTCTCTTCCAAAACGATCTTTCTCGATCAGGGAAAGATTCTGGAGCAGGGTCCGAGCCGCACCTTTTTTGAAAACCCGAAGGAGGAACGGGTCAAGGCTTTCCTCCGCACCATCAGCCATGCGCATCTTGACGGGCACGAATCGTAAGTAGAATCGTGGACGTCATAGCGATAAAAGAGAAACACAGGAAGGAATAGAGAATATGAAAAAGAAACTTTTTTCGATCGTAATGGCAGCGACCCTTCTGGGCGCGTTCGGCCTGTCCGGCTGCGGAAGCAGCTCCGGCTCGTCCACTGCATCTTCTTCTGAGGAAAGCAGCGCGGTAAGCACTGCCGAATCCGAGAGCAGCACCGAGACGAACGCTGAAACGAATGAAAACGATCTTCTTGCTCAGATCAAGGAAAAAGGCGAGATCACCATCGCTACCGAAGGTACTTGGGCGCCTTGGACCTATCATGATGAGAATGACGAACTGGTCGGCTTTGATATCGAGGTCGCCAAAGCGATCGCGGATAAGATCGGCGTAAGCGCAAACTTTGTCGAAGGCGAATGGGACGGCCTGCTGGCCGGTATCGAATCCGGACGCTATGATATTATGGCAAACGGCGTTGAGGTTACTGAGGAACGTGCGGCGAAGTACGACTTCTCCGACCCTTACGCTTATGCCCGCGTAGCTATTATCGTTTCGGGCGACAACACCGACATCAACAGCTTTGAGGATCTTTCCGGAAAGAGCACCGCCAATACCATCTCGAGCACTTACGCGGCAATCGCCGAAAGTTACGGTGCCAGCGTCACTGGCGTTGACGACCTCAACCAGACGCTTGAACTGCTGCTTGCGGGACGGATCGATGCGACCCTGAACGACGAGGTCACCTTCTACGACTACATGAAGGCGCATCCCGATGCAAACCTCAAGGTCGCCGCACTGAGCGATGACCCGACCCTCGTCTGCATCCCGATGCGCAAGGGTGACGAGACCGCTTCCCTTCGCGAAGCAATCAACGGCGCGATCGAAGAACTCCGTGATGCCGGAACTCTCTCCGAAATCTCCGAAAAATATTTCGGCGTTGACATCACCAATAACTGATTGCCAGAGTCAAAAACTGCCTGTCCGTTTTCCCATGGGAGAGCGGGCAGGCTTTTTTTATTTGACGATTTCTCCGTACATTTCCGGCCGCCGGTCGCGGAAAACACCCCAGCTCATCCGCATCTCCCGTACTGCATCAAGATCGAAGGTGTGCAGAAGAACGGTTTCCTCTTCGCGGCCCGCTTCTTCCACAAGCGCCCCTGTCTCATCGGCAATAAACGACGAGCCGTAAAAGGTGAGGGAGGAGGACTGGTGCTGGTTTTCGTCCGAGGGAACGGTCGATTCAGTCCCGATCCGGTTGGCAGCGGCGAGCGGCATCAGATTGCAGCCCGCGTGCCCCTGCATACATCTTCTCCAGTGGGGCATCGAATCGCAGTCAAGAATCGGTTCGCTTCCGATTGCGGTCGGATAAAGAAGCATCTCCGCCCCCATCATCGCCATGCACCGCGCCGATTCCGGGAACCACTGATCCCAGCAGATTCCGCATCCGACCTTCCCATATGCCGTATCGAACACCTTGAAGCCGGTGTCTCCGGGCGTGAAATAAAATTTTTCCTGATAAAAATGATCGTCAGGAATATGCGTCTTGCGATAAACGCCGAGGATTTCTCCGTCCGCATCGATCATCGCCACCGAGTTGTAGGTGGTGTTTCGGGCAGCTTCATAAAAGCTCACCGGCAGAACCACCTTCAGCTCCTTCGCGAGCGCCTGCATCCGTTTGACGCCCGGATCCTCTTCGAGCGGATAGGCGAGCGAATAGTGGGCATAGTTTTTCTCCTGACAGAAATACCATCCCTCAAAAAGCTCGGGGAGCAGAATGACCTGTCCGCCCATTTCGGCGGCCTTCCGAACAAAAGAGACGGCTTTTTCGATGTTTTCTTCCCGCGTTCCCTTGCAGGACATCTGGATGGCGGCAATGGTTACGTTTCGCATGGCGTATTTTCCTTTCTTATCGGACGTTGACATTTTCTTCGCCGGCAATTTCGGCGGCTTTCCGGATCAGTTCTCCGCTGATCGAAACCCCGCGCAGCCCGGACGGACGGACGAGCTTTCCCTTTCCGGAAAAGTAAAACCGGATGCCGTCGTTTCCCGGGAAATGGGAGAGGAGAGAAAGAAGCTGCGGAATTTTGGGGTCGTTTTCATCGGCGACCCGAATGTTTAAGGTTTTGCTTTTCTGTGGCAGACGGTCGGCGTCAAATATCCGCGAGACGAGGATCTTTGGATCCTTGTCATCCTCCGGGGAGATGCTTCCCTCCGCCACAATGACCTTTTCCGTCTGTAAAAGCGAGGCGTTTTCCCCGAACGTTTCCGGGAAAACCACCAGCTCAATCTGGTCGGTCATGTCCTCGATCCGCACAAAGCACATCGCTTTTCCGGAACGGGTGTTGATGACCTTTCGGGAGAGGATTCGCCCGAGGAGCCGGACATGGGTATCGGCAGGCTTTCCACTTTCCTCCGCGCTTAAAATTTCCGCGACCGAATTGATGCCGAGATTTTTCATCATCGGCCGGTATTTTTCGAGCGGATGCCCCGAGAGATAAAAGCCGAGCATTTCGTATTCATGCGCCAGCTTTTCCCCCGGCTCATATTCACTGAGCGGTTCAATCTTTGGTTCCGGTTCTTCGACCTCGATCGCGGAAAAGAGGTTGAGCTGCCCCGAAGCGGCGTTTTTCCCGCGCAGCTGCCCCGCTTCAATAATCCGGTCGGCGGCAGAATCAAGCGCTCTTCTCGAAAGCCCGAAGCAGTCCAGTGCCCCCGCCCCGATCAGCCCTTCGACTGTCCGCCGGTTGAAGTCTCGCCCCTGAAGCCGGGTGCAGAGATCAAAAAAGCTTTTGTATGCTCCTCCTGCTTCCCGTTCTTCAATCAGCCTTTTGATTACCGGCGTTCCAAGCCCTTTGACCGCTTCCAGTCCGATCCGGATGCTGTTTCCTTCGGCGGTAAAGCCGGAAAAGCTTTGATTCACATCCGGCGGGAGGATCGGGATTCCCGCGTTTTTGCAGGTCGTTAAGTATTCCGACAGCTTTCTTGTAAACCCGATGACCGAACTTAAAAGCGCCGCCAGATATTCCTGCGGGAAATGACATTTGAGATAGGCGGTCTGGTAGGAGATGATCGAGTAGGCGGCCGCATGAGATTTGTTGAAGGCGTATTCGGCAAAGGACGCCATCTCGTCGAAAATCCGGTCGGCCGTCTTTTCGGGAACGCCGTTTCGGACAGCGCCCGGAACGGCCGGCGTTCCGTCCGAGTCGTCCTTCCCGTAAATAAAGATCTTCCGTTCGGCCGCCATGACGTCCGCTTTCTTTTTGGCCATCGCCCTCCGTACAAGGTCGGCGCGCCCGAAGGAGTATCCCGCAAGCTCCCGGCAGACCTGCATGACCTGCTCCTGATAGAGAAGGCATCCGCCGGTCGGAGAAAGGATCGGCTCCAGTTTCGGGTCGAGAAAACGAATATCCTCCGGGTGTTCACGGTTGTGGATAAAGGTCGGGATCGAGGCGGAAGGGCCGGGTCGATAGATCGAGGTTGCCGCCGTCAGGTCTTCGATCGAACGCGGCTTCATCTGCACCAGCATCTGCCGCATTCCGCTCGATTCAAACTGAAAAACGCCGTCGGTATCGCCTCTGCTGAACATATCGTAAACGTCTTTGTCGTCCAGTGGGATCTTTCCGACCGCAAAGCCCGGGTACTTTTTCCGCACCATCTCCTCACAGTCGTGAATGACCGTAAGGTTTCGAAGTCCTAAAAAGTCCATCTTCAAAAGCCCCAGTTCTTCGAGGATCGTCATCGTATACTGGGTAACGATCGTTCCGTCCGCGCCCGAAAGGGGAACATAGCTGTCTACCGGATTTGCGGTGATGACAACGCCTGCCGCATGGGTCGATGCGTGCCGCGGCATCCCCTCAACCCGCCTGCAAAGCCCGAGAAGCCGGTGCACCTCCGGGTCGTTTTGCTCCATCTCCCGAAGCTCCTTGACTTCGGCAATCGCCCGGTCGAGCGAGATGTGAAGGGTGCGCGGAATCAGTCTCGCCACCCGATCGACCGAGGAATAGCTCATTCCGAGTGCCCGCCCGACGTCCCGCACCGCCGCCCGGGCGGCAAGCGTTCCGAAGGTGACGATCTGAGCGACATGATCCGCGCCGTATTTGCGGATCACATAGTCGATGACCTCCTGTCGGCGGACATAGCAGAAATCCACGTCAAAATCGGGCATACTGACCCGTTCGGGATTTAAGAACCGTTCAAAGATCAGCCCATACGCCATCGGATCAATCCCGGTGATCCCGATGCAGTAGGCGAGAAGGCTTCCGGCGCCGCTTCCTCTTCCGGGGCCGACCGGGATGCCCTGAGATTTGGCGTAGCGGATGAAGTCGTAAACGATCAGATAGTAGTTGACATATCCCATCCGCGTCACAACGTCCATCTCATACTCCCACCGCTCCAAAAGCTCTTTGGTGACCGTTTTGTACCGCTTTTTCAGTCCCCGCATCGCGAGGTCGCGGAAGTATTCGAGATTGTTCCGCCCGTCCGGCGGCGTAAAGGCGGGAAGCTGAGTGCGCCCGAACTCGAACTCGACCTTGCACTTTTCCGCGATCCGCGCAGTGTTGTCGATCGCATCGGAAAAGTCGGGGAGTGCCTGGCGCATCTCATCCTCCGACTTTAAGTAAAACTCGTCGGTCGGGAAGGAAAGGCCGTTTTCCTCACCGACGGTTTTCCCCGTCTGGATGGCAAGCAGCACCCGCTGCATATCCGCGTCCTCTTTTCTCAGATAGTGACAGTCGTTGGTCGCGGCAAGCGGGATTCCCGTCTCGTCAGAAAGCCTGCGCAGCTGTGGGAGGATCTTCTGCTGCTGCGGAAGGCCGTGATCCTGCACCTCGAGATAGAAGTTTCCTTCCCCGAAGATGTCCAGGTACCGGAGCGCGGTCTTTTTTGCCCCGTCATAATCGCTCATCAAAAGCCGTCTCGGAATCTCTCCCGCGAGACAGGCCGAGAGCGCGATCAGCCCTTCGTGATACTTTTCGAGCAGCTCCATGTCGGCGCGCGGCTTGGAATAAAACCCTTCGATCGAGGAAAGCGAAACTATCTTGATGAGGTTTTTATAGCCGGTCTCGTTTTTGCAAAGCAGCACCAGATGATAGGGCGAGGAATCGATCTTATATTCCTTCTGGAAGCGGGAGCGGGGCGCGACATACACCTCACACCCGACAATCAGCTTGACCCCCGCCTTTTTGCAGAGTTTGTAAAGCTCGACCACGCCGTACATAACCCCGTGATCGGTGATCGCGACCGCGTCCTGACCGAGCGCCTGCGCCCGTGCGGGAATTTCCGCCAGACGGCAGGCCCCGTCCAGAAGGCTGTACTCGCTGTGCAGATGCAGATGAACAAAGCTCATGAAATCACGCCCTTTCCCGAAAGAATCCTCTATGATTTCAGTATAACACGATTGCCCCTTTTTCGTCAATCACGGAGTGAAAATTTGTTCTTTTTTGAGTCACAAAATTCCCGGACAGGATGTTTCTGTCCGGGGCGTTCAGGGTTACGAAATCGTGTTTTCCTTGCAAAGTAAAAGAGGAAATCATTTCATGGGAATCAGCCTCCATATTTATTATTTCCATTTACATTATATGGCATATCTCCAAAAATATCAATATATTTTTTTGAAAATGCCTAGAGCTTTTATATATTTTGTTTACTCCGGCACCTGTCCGGTGATGCAGTGGATGTTTCCGCCCCCGACCAGAATATCCCGCGCGTAGATCGGAACGATCTCTCTCGTCGGGAAAAGCGTCTGTAAAATCTCGGCGGCTTTCTGGTCGTTTTTATCGCCGAACGCCGGCATGACGATCGCCCCGTTTGCGATATAGAAGTTGACATAGCTGGCCGCGAGCCGGTCGCCGGGAACGCGGGTCGGCTCTCCGTCCATCGGATCGAGCGCCGCGCAGTCCTCTTCCGTCACATAGATCGGAGAGGGGAGCGGGAGCTTGTGCACCTTGATCGGACGGCCTTTGGCGTCCGTTTCATGACTTAGATACTCGAGATCAGCCCGGCTCATCGGATACTGCGGGTCGCTTTCATCGTCCGTCCATCCAAGCACGACCTCTCCGGGAGAGGTGAACGCACAGATGTTGTCCACGTGTTCGTTGGTCTCGTCCTGATAGATGCCATAGGGGAGCCAGAGCACCTTTTTGACGCCGAGTGTTTTACAGAGATGTTCGGTGATTTCTTCCTTACTCATCTTCGGGTTCCTTCCGCCCGATAAGAGACAGCTTTCGGTGACCATAAGCGTTCCTTCTCCGTCCGAGTGGATAGAGCCGCCTTCAAGGATAAACGAACGCTGGTCATAGCAGTCGATCTCCATCAGATCACAGATCTTCCTTGCCGCCTTATTGTCCCGATCCCACGGGAAATAAAGCCCGTCCACCAGTCCGCCCCAGGCGTTGAAGCCCCAGTCGATCCCTCTGAGAACGCCCTCTTTATTTTTGACAAAGGTCGGCGTAATATCCCGCGCCCACGCGTCGTCGGTGGACATCTCGACCACCCGGATTTTCGGCGGAAGGGAAGCGCGCGCATTTTCGTACTGCTCAAAAGAAGCGAGAACGGTGACTTTTTCCGAACGTGCGATAGCGGTGATGACCTCCGTAAAGGCTTTCCGTGCGGCATATCCGCCCCCGGCCCATGAATCCTTTCGCTCCGGCCAGATCAGAATACAGCCCCTGTGGGGAGAAAACTCCGCCGGCATCGAAAAGCCGTCGTCGGCGGGAAGGGCATGAAGAAGTTTCATCGTTTATTCCTCCTTATTTTCTTCTTCCGGCAAAAATTCCGAGAGCGTCCTGAATACCTCCGGAAACCGCTTTTTGAGGTTGACCGGGCGCATATCCCGCCCGACAAAAGCGTGCCGCGTTTCGCCGGTGCAGATGACCGTCTCTCCCTTCATCACCCGGTACCCGAAGGTCACGCGGGCGGCAGAAAGAAAAGTAATGCCCGTCTGAATGACGAGGGTATCCTCATAAAGCGCCGGAAGCCGGTAATGGCAGGAAAGATCGGTCAGCGGGAGCATCAGTCCCATCGCTTCGAGATCCCGGTAGTGCATCCCGATCCCGGCGGTCAGCTCGGTGCGCGCCTGTTCAAACCAGACGGCGTAATTGGAATGATGGGCGATCCCCATCTGATCGGTCTCGGCGTACCGAACCTGAATGGTTGTCTGCGACTGTTTCATCCTTTTCTCCGTTTCTTTTTCTTCCGCACGGAAAATCCGAACGATCCGACCTTTTTCCCGAGGGTATAGTATTCGCCGTGAGAATAGGCGAGGAGGTCTGCTTTTTCAAGCGCAAGTCTCCCGTTCTCCTCAAAAAGCGCTTCGTCCGCTTCGATCGAGACGATTTCCGCGAGAAAGAGATCGTGGGTGCCGAGCGGCGTCACGCTTTTGACCTTGCAGGAAAATCGAACCGGACATTCCTCAACCGCCGGGGCGTTTACCCCCGCGGCCGGAACAGCCGTAAGTCCGCAGAGGGCAAACTTATCGACCTCCCGCCCCGATTTGACGCCGCAGAGATCGACCGCGCGCGCCATCGACGCGGAGGGAAGGTTTAAAACGAATTCTCCCGACTCCTTGATAAGCGGATAGGAAAATCGACCCGGCCGCACCGAAATCGAGATCATCGGCGGGTGGGTGCAGACGGTTCCCGCCCACGCGACGGTAAAGACGTTCGGCTTTTCGACCGTCCCACAGGAAATAAGCACCACCGGAACGGGGGCTAAAAGCGCGCCGGGCGCAAGTTGTTTTTTCATTCTCTTTCTCCTTTTTTCGGGAAGATTTCAGGATAAAGCTCCCGCTGTCGTTTTTTGGAAAGGCTGTGAAGGATCAGCCGGTAGGACTCGTCCAGCATCTCTTTTAAAACCCCGTCAGGAACCGCCCCATCGGGTCTGACGGAGTTCCAGTGCAGTTTATTCATGTAGTAGCCCGGAATCACATCTCCATACTCTTTTCTCAGCAGTTCTCCGTGCAGCGGCTCCAACTTGACCGTAATATAGACGGCCTTTCCATCATCGCCCAGACAGATCGCCGCGACCATCTTCCCGTCCAGTAAAAACCGCTCCCAGTTCCATTCGGCTTTGAAATCCTTCGTTATGCCGGGCTTTTCGAGAAGATATTCCTCGAGCCATTTGTACCGCATTTTTTCTCCTTCAGTCTAGACTGGTGTAAAAGTCTCCGGCCGAACAGACCGCATCCTGTCCCGGCGTGTGCCGGTCAAAGACCCCGACCGTTGTCATGCCTGCTTTTCCCGCAGCCAGAAGCGCCGCCGCCGCATCGTCAAAAAGCAGGCAGTCAGCAGGCTCTGTTCCGAGTTTTTCTGCCGCTTCGCTCCAGAACGCCGGTTCGTTTTTCCCGTACCCGTCCTCCGAGACGGTTAGAATCTGGTCAAAAAACTCGAGGATTCCGTTCCTTTTCAGGCAGGGCATCACCAGTTCTTTGGAGGAAGCGCTCGCGACCGCCAGCCGGTACCCCTTTTCCTTCATCCGGTTCAGGAGCGGGAGCGCTCCTTTTTTCAGCGGAACATGATGGGTATAGGCATCGACCGCCATCTCGTGCCATTCCCCCATCAGCGCTTCCGGTGTTTCGCTTAACTGAAACCGCCGGATGGTGTATTCCGCCGTGGCGCGGAAGCCGAGCGGAACGATTGCTTCGAGGTAATCCTCCGGCATCGGAAGGTTCCGTTTGCCGAGAAAATCGATATCGATCTGCGTCCAAACGCCCATCGAATCGAGCAGCGTTCCGTCGAGATCGAAAAAGACGGTGCGGATGTTTTCGGGAAAGGTGAGCATTTCGGGTGCGGTCAGCTTATTTCTCATTTTATTTCTCCTCAAAAAAGCTTTCAATTTCTGTCCGGGATGCAGAGACCGAGCCTTGGGTAAAGTTCGGCTTTCCGCCGCCGCGTCCGAAAAGGGCGGCGTTTAATTCTTTGGTGAGCGGGCGCAGGTCGCCGTCCGTCACGGAAAGCGCGTATTTGTATCCATCGGGTTCGTTTCCGGAAAAGACAGCCGCTCTTCCGCCGCAATTTTCCGCAATCATCCCCGCGAGCTTTCGTACCTCATCCGGTGAAAGTCCGTCCTCAAAAAGAAGGACGTTTCCTTTTCCGGCATACTCTGCTGCGGTTTTGGAAAACGCAGCTTCTTTAAGCGCCGAAAGCTCTCCCTTTTTGGCGGCAAGTTCCTCCGAGAGCTTCTGCACGGCGGCAAAGGCGTTCTCCGGCTTGACCGAAAGGGCGCGTGCGATCGAAAGCGTTTGGTTCATCCAGGAACGCGAGACCGAAAGCGCCCGGCTGCCGCAGGCCATTTCGACCCGCACGCCGCCTTTCCAGTTCTGGACGGTCAGGACGCGGATCTGCCCGATCTCACCTGAAAAGGCAACATGGGTTCCGCAGCAGGCACATACGTCCGCGCCCGGAAACGCGACGATCCGGACCTCTCCGCTGAGCGCCTTTTTGCTCCGGTAAGAAAGGCTTGCCAACTCTTCCGGCGAGGGGAAGGAGATCTCGACCGGATGGTTTTCCCAGATGTACCGGTTGGCGCGGCTTTCCGCCGAAAGAAGCGTCTCCCACTCGATCGGCTTGTCGAAATCGACATAGATGTTGTCCGTGCTCAGATGAAATCCGACGTTATCGCATCCGGTCATCTCGTGCAGGATACCGCTCAGGATATGCTCGCCCGAGTGCTGCTGCATCAGATCGAACCGCCGCGGCCAGTTGATGCTTCCGTCGGCCGAGCGCCCTTCTTTCAGCGGTGCGGAAAGGGTATGCCAGATCTCGCCGTCACGTTCGTGCACCTCAAGCACCTTTTCTCCGCTGAGCGTTCCGGTGTCATAGGGCTGTCCGCCGCCCTCCGGATAAAAAGCGGTCGCGTCCAGCCGAACAAGAAACTTTCCCTTTTCTTCCCGCACCTCGAGTACCTGTGCGGTAAATTCAGTCATATACGGATCCTCATAGTAGAGTTTTCTGGTCATGTAATCAATCTCCCTGTCCTTTTTTTATTTATTCGATCGAAAATTCAATCGATATGTCGTCAAACAGCTTCTCATGAAAAACCGGAAGCCAGTGTATTTTTTCAGGGTCTGCCGGTTCAAAGGTGAGGTTTGAAAAGGTGTTCTGAACCAATTCCTCTGTCCGGGCGTCTTTTTCGCTCTTTCCGGAGACAAAAACCGCTGTCGGCCCGTCCGCGCCGCCGATGATCCCGATCGAAGCGGCCGTCGTCATCCCGAAACAGGCGGGCGTGTCCGCCTCCATCCGGGGCTGATCTCCGGGTCCCATCGGAGCGAGGAAAAAGTCCGTTTCCGGTTGGATTGAAAAGCCGGCCGATGCCGCATGAGTCGGGAAAATCATCCCGTTTTGCGGCGGAATCTCAATTTTTTCGTCCGGCGTAAAATTTTTGATCGTAAGCTGATACTCTTTCCCGTCGAACGGATTTTTCAGAGAAAAGCGCTCTCCCGCCGCGTGAATCTGAATCGGATCGGCCGGAAGGGAAGCCGTTTCCGGCGAAAGGGTAAGGGTAAAGGCTCCGGTTTTGCGGCGCGGCGCTAAAAACGACCGCCGGATTAAGCCCCATCCGTAGGTTTCGTCTAACTGATAGTGCCGGACAAATGCCGGAAGCTGGTCAATCTCGTCCGGATATTCACCGTCCTCCGAAAGGGCGGCCTGTTCTACAGGAAGAGCTTGCTCTTTAGAAGGGGCTTGCTCTTCCGCGCTCCAGCTTTTCGGGTAGTAGCCGGTTCCGATGCCACCGGAGGAGGAAAGCGGGATCCCGTTCAGCGAAAGTACGGCGTCCGCGTTCATGATGAGCGGCTGAAACGCTTCCAGCTTCATCTCCCGGAGCATTTCGTATTCCTCACTTTCGCCGTACACTTCAAGCAGTTCGCGATGTTTTTCAAGAAACGTCCGGTACTGCTCCTCGTTTGCCCGAACCGCCAGGTCAAGAACGATCCCTTTGCCGCAAAGATAGGCGGAGAGAAGACGCCACTCCCGATCCTGCCATGAAAAACGGATGTTCAGCGGGATCTCTTTCCCCGGTTTTCCGGAGGAGCCTTCCCGGAAATATACCGCCCATTCCTGCGCGGGAACTTCGGGAGCGGCGACGAACTGATGGTATTCTTTCGGAAAATGGATGGACGCGGGGTCAAAGTCCCGCCTCATCGCCATCAGATAGGTAAACGGATCATCGATCGGCGTAAGCGAAAGGGCGCGTCCGAGCGCGTCGAGCGTGGCTTTGTTTTCGTCTTTTTCCAGTTCGGACGTCCGAAACTGCTCAAACTCTTTCCGGCGAAGGCTTTTTGCCGCTCCGATCAGCCATTCGCCGCCGCAGGCCATCAAAAGCCGCAGAAAATCCTCTTCGCTTTTTGCGACCGGGCGGATAAAATTTCCGGGGGTTTCCATTGGCTCAACCAGATAGACGGTTCCCTTCAGCTGAACATAATGGCTCCCGTCAACGCCGGTATGGGCGATCACCTTTGAACCGACCGGCGTACAGAAATACCGGGCTTTATTTTGGACATAAAGGCCGAGTGGGGAAAGATCGATTTTTTTGTGCGCAAGGATCTGCCAAACGGTCATGGTTTTACCTCCGATTTTGCCAAACGTATTTTCTCTCTCTAATTATAAGTATAGGATAAATTTATGAATCTTTCAACCCTTTTTGAATTTTGCTCTGCGCAAAGGAAAAACATGGAGTTTCGGCTTACCAGTCGAAGCGTTCCGGTTTCAATTGTCGCCGCTAGGCGACCCAAAAAATAATCAAAAGAAAACTGAACCTGCCGATTTCAAAGAAATCAGCAGGTTCAGCATTTTGGACGACATTTTGGGTCTTGCTGCGCAAGACAATGTAAACTGGAACGTTTATAAAACCGTGAACAAGGTTCCGCATCGGTTCCCCGTGCAAGCGGAGGGCTTTGCCCTCTCGACACCCACAATCCTTTAAAAAGGCTTGACCTAAACCTTATCATTTGGTTCTATGAGAGAGCGCCTACAAAAAACGCCCCCGATACCATATCAATACCGGGGGCGAGCCTTTATTCAACTTAGATCTTTAAGAGATCCGAGAAGGTCGTCAGGTTATAGGTGCCTTTTCCGCACTTGGTTGCTTCGCCGATCGCCGCGCACTCCATGCCGCCTGCAATCGCAGCGTCCAGACCTGCTTCCGCGTCCTCAACAACGAGGCAGTCCTTGGGATCCATGCCGAGGAATTCGGCCGCTTTCAGGAAAACTTCGGGGTTGGGTTTGGAATGAGTGATGTTGTTGCCGTCGGAAGCGGCGTCAAAATAATCGCCCAGACCGAGCTGACCGAGGATGAACGGAGTGTTCTTGGAGGAAGAACCGATCGCCAGCTTGATACCTCTTGCACGGAGCGCATCGAGGGTGTCCTTGACTTCCTTGGAGAGGTCGGCAGGGGACATATTTTTAAGAAGCTCGCGGTAGATCGTGTTCTTCTTGGTGCAGCACTCTTCCTTCTGCTCGGGGGTCAGAGGTTCGCCGTGGTAACGCTCGAGAATGATCTCAAAGGACGCCATGCGGGAAACGCCGCGCAGACGGTTGTTGATCTCTTCGTCAAAATAAATGCCCAGCTCGTCGGCCAGAGCCTTCCATGCCTGATAATGATACTTGTCGGTAAAGCAGATAACGCCGTCCAGATCGAATACGACTGCTTTCTGTTTCATGGGAATCATTCCTTTTCTAGATATTTTCGAGCACAAAGAGCTTTTTACTCTATTCGCTGTATTTCTATCATACCATTTTTGAAGAAAAATGGCAAGTGCTTTTATGAATTGTTCACGATTCCTTTCGGCAAAACCGCGCTCAGGACGCATCCCGCACCGCGCTGACTGTCCACTGCAGTTCGGCGTTTCCGTTCGCCTTTCCGGTGGCCTTTCCAGTGGCCGGCCAGTTGAACATCAGCGTAAGGGAAACGTACTGGTCATACGGATCGTCGTTGATTCTGCTCGCAGTCACCCAGCGGTTCGCCGTCCAGATAAAATCCTGCCCGGGATTCTGCGACGCTTTTTCCTCCATCGCCGCTCCAAAACTGTCGGCGTCTGTCCACTCCTCCCAACTCGGATCGTCCGCTTCCCCGAACGCTTCCTTTAACTCTCGGTAAAGCCCGTCGATCGCCGTGTACATCTCCTCGCCGTCCATTCCGCTCCGGCTTCCGCTCCATGAAACCGTGCCCAGTCCCTTCTGATAAAACCGGAGCGTCATGCTGCTTTCTTCCCCGGCGATCGCCCCGCCGTCCGGTATTTCGTACTGAATATAGCTTACCGGACTTGGAGAATCGAAGGTTTTGGCTTCCTCTCCTTCTTTTTTTGTCCAGTTTTCACGATCTTCCGCAGAAAAAATCCTGAAAAACTCCTTTTCCGAAAGACCAAGCCCATCCGTTACGACCTGTCCGCAGGAGGCCTCGGTCAGCAAAACCGCCGGCACCTTTTTCCCGCATCCGCACAGAATCAGAACACCGCACAGGACAATCCCCATCATCATTTTTTTCATGGAATCCTCCTTCCGACAGCCATACGACCTAAAAATACAGATTTGTTTTACGGAATAGGACGATTTATGTAGTCTTCAGAGCCATTGATGGTAGTTTTGTAATCTGCTGAGAAACAACCATGATAGGAACTGTTATTCACTTTTAGATAATATCCATTCGGCATTTCTCCAGCCGCATAATATGACCGTCCAGCGACAAGATTCGTCCATGTAGCCGAAATCCTGAATGTATAATCATCAGATTGGAATGTTGAGCCATAATAGAAATCACCCACCGCACGGAAAGAAAAAATCAGTTTCTGGAAATCAATTGTTGTGGTCGCACCGCTAACATATGAATAGGAAAACTTCGTCTGATAAGGACGAATGAACAGATCAGATAGACTGCCATTTACAGAATAGTATACAGTGGTGCTCATTGTAATTTTATACTTGCTTTGATAGTCAGTAACAATACCTGTTAAAGAATTTCGTGCAGATGTAACTGAGAATGGAACATTAACCTGTGTTAAAGTTCCGGTGTTGTCAATATCATAAGCCGCAACCGATGTGAGTTCAGTGTGGTCAGGTGTTACGCGCGAAATTTGCAGTTCAGAAACAGAAGAATTGCGAGCAGAAGTATTTGTTTGCACTAAGGAAACTATATCGCGATCCTTTAAATCTGTACTCTTTAAAATAAGCGCCTTGACGTCATCGTTAAGGTAACGAGCTTCCGTAGAAGCTAAAATAGTATAGTTTTCTGTGTCACCGGCACAAACCGTATCTCCATCAATAAACACACAACCGAATAGTAGGAGAAAACTTGTGATACAGGCCAGCAGGGATTTGTTTACATCTTTTTTTCATTTTGGTACTCCTTTCCCAAATCGAAGGTGTAACATCTCACAATCTCAGTATAGCATATAAATAAAACAACTTCAACGTTAAAAGTAACCAACATATCGAACTTATACTTGTCAAAACAGCATAGTTGAAACTGAAAAATTCTTCTAAAAATGATAAAAATGACGAAACGAGGAGTGGAGAGGGAAGCAGGCGGTTATTTTCCGGCAAAAAACGTTTCCTGTCTCCTTGCGCATATTTTGAAAATCCTGCCCATATAAATCCAGTAAACTTTTGTATTTTTGGAGATTTTTTCATTTTGCTATTGAGACTGAGGGCTAAATGTGTTACACTAATATCAATGACAACAAACGTGAAAATGTCCGAAAAGACTTCATTCGGGACGATTTTCCGCGCAAGAGGAAAGGTTTGGGTAAAATGATCTATGTTATTTCCGATATTCACGGCTG
>JALEHK010000043.1 GCA_022770625.1 Oscillospiraceae bacterium
ATAAACTGCCTGAACCGAGGTGATAGAGCCTTTCTTGGTCGAGGTGATCCGTTCCTGCAAAGCGCCCATCTCGGTCGCGAGGGTAGGCTGATAGCCGACCGCCGAAGGCATACGGCCAAGAAGCGCCGAAACTTCAGAACCGGCTTGGGTGAAACGGAAGATGTTGTCGATAAAGAGAAGAACGTCCTGGTTTTCCTCATCACGGAAGTATTCCGCCATCGTCAGTCCCGAAAGACCGACTCTCATTCTCGCTCCGGGCGGTTCGTTCATCTGACCGTAAACAAGCGCCGTCTTGTTGATGACGCCCGATTCGATCATTTCGTTGTAAAGGTCATTGCCTTCACGGGTACGTTCGCCGACACCGGTAAAGACAGAAATGCCGCCGTGCTGGGTAGCAATGTTGTTGATCAGCTCCATGATCAGAACCGTCTTACCAACGCCCGCGCCGCCGAACAGACCGATCTTACCGCCCTTCTGATAGGGCGCGATCAGGTCGATGACCTTGATGCCGGTTTCGAGAATCTCGCTGGACGAGACCTGTTCCTCAAAAGAAGGTGCGCTGCGGTGAATTGGAAGCCGCTTTTCCGTTTTGGGAGCAGGCTTGTTGTCAACCGGTTCGCCGAGAAGGTTGAAGATCCGTCCGAGCGTTTCGTGGCCGACCGGAACGGTGATCGGGGAGCCGGTGTCGAGAGCATCGACCCCGCGGCGGAGACCGTCGGTCGAGCTCATTGCGATACACCGGACGGTGTCGCCGCCGATGTGCTGAGAAACCTCAGCTACCAGCGTTCCGCTTTCCGTCTGGATGTGGATCGCATTCAGAAGGTTGGGCAGGTGGTCGGCCGGAAACCGGATGTCGAGGACAGGTCCGATGATCTGGACGACCTTGCCGATATTTTGTTCTGGCATGAATATCTCCTTTCATACCTGTTTTTTATTTTCAGATGCGTTTACTGGGCAGCATTTGCGCCCGAAACGATTTCGGTCAGTTCCTGCGTGATCGCAGCCTGACGTGCGCGGTTGTAACTGAGCGAAAGTCCCTTAATCATCTCTTCCGCATTTCCGGTTGCCGACTCCATCGCCGTTCTCCGCGCGCCCTGCTCGGAAGCATAGCTTTCGGTAACGGCTCCGTAGATCATGCCGGTAACGTACTGGGGAATGATCGAGGAAAAGACAGCGCTGGGACTGGGATCATAGTTCATCGCCTGCATACCCGCCTTCTTTTCCGGATGGAGGGTAAGCGGGAGAATGTCCAGGAGCGTCGCTTCCTGCGTCAGTGCGGTAACAAACTGAGTGAAAAGGATTTTGACCCGGCCGATCTTCCGGTTTTTGAAGAGGGAAAGGACGGTCGATGTGATCTCATTAACCTTTGACACCTTCAAATCCTCGGCAAGCTCCGGGTACTGAGCGACGACCGTTACTTCCGGTTTGTGGTGATAGCGCTCGATCGCCTTTTTCCCGATCAGGATCAGCTGCGCGCCGCTATAATCTTCCTGCTCGGCTAAAAGCCGGAAGACGTTGGCGTTATAGCCGCCTGCGAGTCCTCGGTCGCCGGCGATCACAATATAAAGGGTCGGGAGATTTTCGGGCGGTGCGGTATAGATGGATTCACTACCGTCCAGTTCGCTCTCAAGGTCGCTCATCGTTTCATACAGGATGTTGAAAAACGGCCTTGCGCTTTCTGCGTGCTCTTTGGCTTTGCGCAGCTTGGAAGAGGAAACCAGCTCCATCGCCTTGGTGATCTGCATCGTGCTTTCGACCGATTTGATACGGGTCTTGATGCCCTTCATCGAAGCGCCCATGGGGATACCTCCTTTTCCGCCTTATTCATTGACAAATCCGGCGGCGAAGTCTTTGAGGATTCCGCTCAGCGCTTCGGTTGATTCGTCGCTGAGAACGCCGGTATCACGGATCTCCGCGCCGATTTCCGGATGGGTCGAATCCATGTAGGCGAAAAGCTCGCTCTCAAATTCGCGGATCCGTCCGACCGGGACAGGGGAGAGGATGTCGTGGATAACGGCATAGATAATGATAACCTGATTTTCGACCGAAACGGGCGAGTTCTGGTTCTGCTTGAGGACTTCAACAATTCGCGCGCCCTGTTCCAGACGTTCGCGGGTATCGCGGTCAAGGTCGGAACCGAACTGAGCGAAGCTCTGAAGCTCGCGGTACTGGGAATATGCCAGTTTCAGCGTACCGGATACCTTCTTCATCGCCTTAACCTGCGCGTCGCCGCCGACACGGGATACCGAGATGCCGGGGTTGACAGCAGGACGGATGCCCGAGTTGAAAAGCTCGGTCTCGAGGAAGATCTGTCCGTCGGTGATCGAAATGACGTTGGTCGGGATATACGCCGAAACGTCGCCCGCCTGCGTCTCGATGATCGGAAGAGCCGTCAGCGTACCGCCGCCCAGTTCCGGAGAAAGGCTGGCCGCACGTTCGAGAAGACGGGAATGAAGATAAAAGACGTCGCCGGGATAAGCCTCGCGTCCCGGGGGGCGTTTGAGCAGAAGCGAGAGTGCGCGGTAAGCGACTGCGTGCTTGGACAGGTCGTCGTATACGCACAAAACGTCTTTTCCTTTGTACATAAAGTATTCGCCCATCGCGCATCCGGCGTAGGGAGCGATATACTGAATCGGAGCAAGCTCCGATGCGGTCGCCGAAACGACGATCGTGTAATCCATCGCACCATTTTCGGTCAGCGTTTCGACAACGTTTGCAACGGTCGAACGCTTCTGGCCGATCGCGACATAGATACAGATGACGTTTTTGCCGCGCTGGTTGATGATCGTATCGAGCGCGATCGCGGTCTTGCCGGTCTGGCGGTCGCCGATAATCAGCTCACGCTGGCCTCTGCCGATCGGGATCATCGAGTCGATTGCCTTGATGCCGGTCTGAAGCGGAATGTGAACCTTTTTGCGTTCGATAATGCCGGGAGCAGGAGACTCGATCGGACGGGTCTCATTGGTAAGGATGGCGCCTTTGCCATCAATAGGCTGACCAAGGGGGTTGACAACGCGGCCTAAGAGCGCTTCACCGACAGGTACCGAAACGATTGTCCCTGTGCGGCGAACGGTGTCGCCCTCTCTGATGCCCGTATCCGAGCCTAAAAGTACAGCGCCGACGAACTCTTCCTCAAGGTTTAAGGCCATGCCGTAGACATCGCCGGGGAAGAGAAGAAGTTCGTTCGCCATACAATCCTGTAAGCCGTAAACGCGCGCGATGCCGTCGCCGACAGTAACGACGGTACCGGTATCGGTCATTTTGGCCTTGGAATCAAAGTTCTGGATCTGGGTCTTGATCAGCTGGGTTATTTCTTCGGGGCGCAATTCCATGTGGGTTTGAACCCTCCTAACTGATTGGACTGAAATGATGATTGTAAATTAAAGTACAATGTGTGACAGCTTTTCGTGCAGCGAATCCAGCTGCTGCCGGACGGTTCCGTCCAGCTCGTGTCCGTCGTAGCGGAGCAGAACTCCGCCGATCAGACTGGGATCGATTCGGCATTCCAAAAGCACCTTTTTCCCGGTCATGCGGGAGAGCCGTGCCGTGAGCTTTTCCTTCTGGGACGCGTCCATCGGCACCGCCGTTATCGCGGCAACGGGAAGAATCCCGTGGTAGTCCCGGTAAAGAGAGGTAAAGCATTCGGCAATTTTGGGGAAATAGGAAGCACGCTGTTTCTGGGCGAGGATCCGCATGAAATTATAGAGAATCGGTTCGACCCTTCCCTCGAGGGTGGAAGAGAGCATCTCTTCCTTTTCTGCGTCGGTTACGGCGGGGGAGGAGAGAAGAGTGAGAAAGACCGGCGTTTGGTTAAAGATCCCGGAAAGGGTATCAAGCTGGGAACGGGTCTCTTCCAGAGTTCCGTCCTCACACGCCGCATCGAAAAGTGCTTCGGCGTATACCTTCTGGATCAGTTCTGCCATGTTTCTTCACCCATGCCCTCTATAAAGTCATCGATCATCTTCCGATGCGCACCGGCGTCGATCTCTTTGGAGATGACGGTTTCGGCGGCCTGAACGGCGAGATCGGCGATCTGATCCTTGACCTCGTTAAGCGCCTGCTTTTTCTCGGCTGCGGCAGTCTCGTCCGCGCGGCGGATAATATCGGCGGCATTCTGTTTTGCCTCGGCGATCATCGCGTCGGAACGGATCTGTGCGCGTCCGGTTGCACTGCGCACGATTTCATCGGCTTCCTCTTTGGCGACGGACATTTTCTGTTCGTAGGTAGCTTTCAGGCTGTTTGCGGCGGAATTTGCTTCATCCGCTTTTTTGTAGGTGTTTTCCACCTCAGCCTGACGGGCGGCGAACATTTTCTTGACCGGCTGGTAGAGGAATTTCTTGAGGATAAAATAGTCGATCACAAGGTTGACCAGAGTGAAGAGCAGCTGCCAGCCGTTTATACTGAAAATCGATTCGGTCATTTGTTATTAAACCGTACCTTTCTTTTAAGCGGTGGGATCGACTGCAAAATCAAAGCAGGGGATTGAAGAAGAGGAGCGCAAGGCCGATGAACAGGCCGTAAATACCGGTCGTCTCGGCAAGTGCACAGCCGATCAGAAGCGTTTTGGTGACGGTGCCCTGGCTCTCAGGCTGTCTTGCGACGGCCTCGACGGCCTTACCTGCGGCATAACCTTCGCCGATACCGGGGCCGATACCTGCGATCATGGCAAGACCTGCGCCGATTGCGGAAGCAGCTTTGATCAGAGTCGTGCTGTCAATACCGTTCATAATGTTACCATTCCTTTCGTAAAGCGGGAACACACCTGTGTCCCTGTTGTGAAAAGTCCTATACTGCCTGTCGATCAGGCGGGGATGTCATCCGAAGGACCGGTGTTTGAGATATAGACCATGGTCAGCATCGTAAAGATAAACGCTTGCATACAGCCGCTGAAAAGGTCGAAATAGAGCGAGAGAATCGCCGGGATACCGGCTTCGAGAATCGGAATCGGGAGATGAATCATTGCGCTGAGCGAGCCGAGAGCCGTATAGATCAGCGACATGATGATACTTCCGCCCAGTACGTTTCCGAAATGACGAAGCGACATCGACATAGGCGTTGTGACGATGCCGATCAGGTTGATCGGAGTCAGAAAAGCGACCGGTTCGGCAAAACTCTTGAGATAGCCGAGAAAACCGCTGTACTTGAATCCGATGTAGTGGATGAAGAACGCCGTTGCCAGCGACCATGCAAGCGTTGTGTTGAAATCCTGCGTGGTTGAGCGCAGACCGACCACTCCGATCAGGCTTCCGAAAATAGAGGAGGCAAAAATCGTCATGATAAAAGGCGCAAAGTTTGCATAGCGCCGCCCCATCGTCTGCTCGACGAGATTATCGATGGTTATAACGATTTTTTCCGCCAGGATCTGGGTCTTTTTGCGGGGAATCTTTTCCAGCTTATGGGTCAGCACAAGACTGGCGATCAGCAAAAGCAGCGTGACAATCACGAGATTGACTTCCGTTTCGTTGATATTGATACCGCCAAAGACCGGAATCGTAAAGTAGATTCTGGGTCCTTCCAATCAGAATCACCTCCTTTGTAAAAAATGCCCCAAAACGGGGTCAGGCAACCGGAAAATAAGATTATGTAATATCCCGATTATTATATAAAGAAAAACTTCCGCCAGGGAAGCCTCCCTTGCCTTGCAGAAAAAGTATAGCACGAAAAATCCGGTCTGTCACCGGACAATTTTCCGTCCTTGTCTAATAAACCACATGATCTTTTTTCTCTGTAAGCGCGCAGAAAAGATAGGTGATCTTCGGGGAAAAAAGAACGGCAAAAACCGCAAATGGGTCGAGCCAAGCAAAACCCACGAAAAGTGCGGCTCCCTTCATCAGGTACCGAGCCAGATAGCTCAGCGTATAGAGCTTTACGCCGCGCCGGGGAACGGATTTGACCGTCCACTCGAGTAACAGGGTGTTCAGAAAAAGCACTGCGCATCCGAAAAGAACGCCGCAAAGAGAACCGACAGGCGGGAAAAGCGCTCGATTGACCAAGCCGGAAAGCCCGGTCGGTATCGCAATCAGCAGATAAATCAGGCCGACAATTCCGCCGCCAAGCGTCAGCTTTTTCCATTCGTCCGAAAAAATATATTTATTTAGTTTCATAAGTATAGTTCCTTTGTGAGATAAAAAGGTCTCTCTACTTTCTAGTATACCATAAAATCCGCCAAAAGTAAATTCTTTCGGCGGATTTTATAGTAGATATTTCTGAAAATATCGGCGGAATTTTCTACTTGGCAGATTCTTCGGGAAATTCTCCTTTTGTCTCGGTCATTCCGCCGCGGGTCGTAAAAAACTGCCGGACGGCAGCGGCCGCGCCGGTCAGATAGAGATTGGTTTCGTCAAAGCGCGAAAGCCGAACCACTTCAGCGCCGTATTGAGCGTTGATGACCGCGATTGCCTGACTGAGCGCTTCCATAACGCTTCCGTCCGGATAAATAATCAACTGCTCCGGATCGTAGAGAGCGACTGCCATCTGCAAAAGACTGATATAGTCCTCTTTGATCCGGTCAAAATACTGCCGGACAGCGGCGTCTTCGGGAGAGAATCCGCTCCGGCAGAAGATCCATTCCGCCCGCGGAGGATTGTCCATGCTCTGAGTGTTGAGGGCGGGGGAGAGCCGCTGGGTGCGAAGCGCCCGAAGCTGCTCGCCGATCGCTTTTCTGGAAAGACGCGCCCGTGCAGGAGCTTTGGTGGAACCGCTTCCGAGGGAAATGCTTCCGAAGTCGCAGCATCTTCCGTGCGCCCCGTAACAAATGTCCTGTTGAATGCTTACGCAGCCGGTAAAACGTCCGCCCATCTGAAGGACAGCAAAGTTAAAAAGACTCGGAAATGTTCTCGGGAAGTCGGATTCGGCGATCGCAATTCCTTCGGTCAGTTCTACACAGACGACCGGTCCGCAGCCGATCTCCTCCAGCCGGGTGACCAGAAGCTCGCTGACATAGCCGGATTTTTCCCTCCGGACGCCGCAGGTCTCAAAATGGGAAAGATCGATCGAAACGCCGGTACCGAGAAGCATTTCCGGCTTGACTGCATTTTTATAGATGATATCGCGATAGATCTGGCTGATTTGAGTCACGATCTCTTCAAAGGAAACATCCGGATCAATCGGAACGGAATGATGCTCGACCGTTGCCCCGTGAAGGGTCGAAAGCCCGACATCAAGCCAGTTGCTTCGGATCGCGATTCCGACGACCAGCTTCCAGGACGGTTGAATATCAAGCAGGATCTTTTTTCGTCCGCGCGAGATTTTTCCGTTTTCCGATGCCTGCTCTCCCAGCTCACAGAGGATCCCTTCCCGGATCATTTCGTTGGTGATGATGGTAACAGCCGCTTTGGTGATGTGGAGCGTATGAGCAATATCGATACGGGAAACCGGGCCGTAATTGCGCAGCTGGCGCAGAATCTGCATCCGGTTTTGCCGTTTCAGATCCAATTTGCTGATTCCTAAGCTATCCATGGTATGAATCCTTTCTAAATAAGCGGGAATCCCCGCAGTTCACTCATTTGTTTTTTCAGTATACCATATCTGAATGAAAAAACGGTTAACTCATTGTGAATTTCGCTGCTTTTTATCTGACGCTTATCTGAAAAGTATGTGAAATTGCTTGCCCCGAATAAGAGTGATTGTTCGGGGCAGAAGGAAATCCATACGAAAGATAGGAGAAAAGATTTTTTGTGAAAACACTTGACAGGGAAAGAGTAATTTGCTATACTCGCTTTGTAATCCGCTTTTGATAAGCGAAAAGAAAGGAGCTGTATTTATGTCGCAGAGAAACCATGAGGTGTTCCCGGCTTAAAACTGAACAGGTGCTTTTGAATGGATTTTTGCGCAGTTTTCTGCGTTTATTTGTCCTGCCGAAAGCCAAACGGTATTCCTTTCGATGATATTGATTTCCGATACGGGGAGACAGGTCTTTCGGAGGCTTATCTCCCTGTATTTTTATGCTCATTTTCAGAAAAAGGGTACCGTGCGGGAACCCTCGCGTGAAAGATTTTCTGGTCAGACGATCATTTTTGCTCTTTCAGGAGGAATCCCATTGAAAAAAGTAGTTCACGAGAAGACTCGTATTGAAAAACCGTTTACCTGCCGCGTCTGCGGCTATCCTGTCAATCCCGAGGGCGGCGGTACGCAGCACCGAAACCACTGCCCCCACTGCCTTTCCAGCCTTCACCTTGACGAGACGCCCGGCGACCGCGCGTCCGACTGCGGCGGGATCATGGATCCGATCGGGATCTGGGTTCGGAAGGGAGGAGAGTGGGCAATCATCCACCGCTGCCGCCGGTGCGGACATTTAAGTTCCAATCGGACAGCCGGTGATGATAATCCGCTGCTTTTAGTTGCGCTTGCGGCGAAACCATTGGCCGAGCCGCCGTTTCCGCTTTATCTGACCGAACGGATGGCGGAAAGTCTTGGGCAGACGATGCCGGAAGAGAAGCTCCCCGAAGGGAAGCGCCCCGCCCGCCGTGCCCATAAGAATGACGAATGAGAAATCGTTCTTGAAAAAAGAAATCCCCGTCCGTTCTTCCGAAATTCCGGAGGAGCGGGCGGGGATTATTTTATAGAGATCAATGTTATTTATAAAGTCCGTTGAGCCGCAACGACCGTACAGTGATTTGTATCATGCGTAGTTCCTGTTTCCTTAAAGAGGTTTTTACGCCAAAAATGTTCTGCTTGCGGATTGCCCTTGACCCAGCCAAGTCGGACGTATGAAAGTCCTATTTCAGCCAGATAATGGCATAAATCTTCGATTATACTGCTTCCGATTCCGGTATTCTGAACCGATGCCGCTGTCATAAAAAATCCGATAAAACCAGTTCTTTCATCAGGATATGCCATAATAAAATCCATGACAGCAATCAGTTCTTTTCCTTTGTAATACCCTATATAATACTTGTCGCACATTTCTTTATTCGGCGGCAAGGCTTTCATATCGTCCAGAATACTCTGTTCGGACACAAAGGGCGGGCAGTATTGGTAATACAAGCTGTTTTTGCTGCACAGTGAATAGACATCTGCAACGTCTGCTTTGCCCAGACGGCGTACGGTATAATCATGGGAGAAAAGGGATAGATCCATTTTCGTTACCTCTATAAATTCCGCTCGTTCTGTTTTTCAAACAAAAAGCCCGATGGTTTCATATCAAAACCATCGGGCGAATCTGGTGCGGGCGGCGGGACTTGAACCCGCACGCCGAAGCATTGGCTCCTAAGACCAACGTGTCTGCCATTCCACCACGCCCGCAATAAGTTCATCATACCATGTCCCGCACTTTTTGTCAAGAGCGGGACATGGAAACCATCAAAAATCAGATCCGGGTATCGAGCAGAACCGAGTATTTTTCACGGAACTGGTCGAAAGTACCGTCCTCAAGGGCAGCGCGGATCCGTTCCATCAGGGTGTTGTAGAAATAAAGATTGTGCATGACCGCCAGACGCATGGCAAGCATTTCATTGGATTTGAACAAATGCCGCAGATAAGACATCGAATGCCGACGGCAGGTCGGGCACTGGCATTCTTCATCGATCGGGTCTGCATCCTCCGCGTACTTTGCGTTCATGATGTTGCGGATGCCATGCCAGGTGTTGAGGTGACCGTGGCGGGCGTTTCGGGAGGGCATGACGCAGTCAAACAGATCGACGCCCCGCGCGACCGCTTCGATGATGTTGCCGGGGGTGCCGACGCCCATCAGATAGCGCGGCCGGTCATCCGGCATATAAGGAGTCACAACATCGATGATCCGGTACATATCCTCTGTCTTTTCACCGACAGCCAGTCCGCCGATCGCGTAACCGTCCAGATCGAGCTTGGCGATCTCTTTCATATGCTCAACTCTCAGATCTTCGTAGATACATCCCTGATTGATGCCGAAAAGCATCTGGTGAGGGTTGATCGTTTCGGGGAGGGAATTGAGCCGGTCGATTTCCGCTTTGCAGCGCTTGAGCCAGCGGACTGTCCGGTCGCAGGAAGCTTTGGAATACTCGTGGGTGGACGGATTCTCGACACACTCGTCAAACGCCATTGCGATCGTAGAGCCTAAGTGTGACTGGATCTGCATCGAATTTTCCGGGCTCATGAAGATTTTCCGCCCGTCGATATGGGAAGCGAAGGTTACGCCCTCTTCCTTGATCTTGCGCAGGGTGGCGAGTGAAAAGACCTGAAATCCGCCTGAATCGGTCAGAATCGGCCCATCCCAGCCCATGAACTTATGCAGGCCGCCCATCCGGTAGATCAGATCGTCGCCCGGACGAACGTGGAGGTGATAGGTGTTGCACAGTTCGACCTGGCAGTGCAGATCTTTCAGGTCATAGGAAGAAATGCCGCCTTTGATGGCTGCGGAAGTGCCGACGTTCATGAACGCGGGCATTTCGATTTTGCCGTGGACGGTTGTAAAGGTACCGCGGCGTGCGCGGCCCTGCATCGTGATCAGTTTATACATACGTACTTCCTTTCGGTTTGAAGTCCTTGAAGTCCCTGAAGTCCTTGAAGTCCGGTAAATCAGATAAGATCGGCCAGAAGTTCGCGCGCCGTTTCGGCGTTGTCAAGCACAGTCGCGGTCAGTTCTTCCAGAGAAGCAAACTTTTTCTCTCCCCGCAGGAACGCGTGATAGGACAGAGTAAGTTTTCTTCCATACAGATCGCCATTAAAGTCGAGAATATAGGTCTCGGCGGCAGGCGCATACCCTTCGCCGACCGTCGGTTTAACGCCGATATCGGTCGCACCGACATATTTTTTCCCGTCAATGGTAACGAGTGTTGCGTAAACGCCGAACCGGGGAATCAGATCATCAGGGGAGAACAGCTGGTTGATGGTCGGAAACCCGAGCTTGGCGCCGAGGTGGCGTCCGTGAACCACCTCGCCCGAAGTCATGTAAGGAAATCCGAGAAGCCGGTTGGCAAGGGCAACGTCTCCTTCGCGGAGCGCCGAGCGGATGCGGGTCGAACTTACCGGCATTCCTCCTTCGAGAACGGGCGGAACGATCGTAAGGCGGACGCCTTCTTCCCGGCAGCATTTTTCCAGAAGCGCCACATCGCCTTCTGCGTTTTTCCCGAATCGGAAATCCTCGCCGCAGAAAAGCGCTTTCGCGTGGCAGAAGTTGAAAAGTACGCCGTGAATAAACGCTTCCGGCTGCATCGTCATGATCGAAGAAAAGGGCGGCTCCAGCATAAACCGAACGCCCATCTTCAAAAGCCGCTCTCTTTTCAGTTCGGGGGATAGAATCCGTCCGTACTGCTTTTTGGTGATAACGGCGTGTCGGTCAAAACGGAAACTGAATACGCCCGGGAGAAAATCGGAATCGACTGCACCCTGAATTACGGCCTGATGACCGCGGTGGACGCCGTCGAAAAGACCAAGAGCAACCGCCGTATCCGGGAGATCGGAGGAGGGGAGAATTTTGTCATAAAGAATCAAAACGCTTATCCCCTTTCCCTGAAAAACTTCACGAGTCTAAGCTCTCCCTCGGCGGGAAAAGCCTGTCCAATCCCCAGAAACTCGCCGTCAAAGCCGAAGATCCGCCACGGAGTTCCGGTGTCCAGCGCTCCGCTTCCTTTGATCCGCTTCAAGTCCATCCTCACTCCGTTTAGGAACATCCTTGTCTGCGCTTCGTTCAGCGTCAGTGCCGGATAGGGCGCGAAAAGCCGCTCAGGGGACAGAAGCTTCTGACTGAGCACACCTTTCTCCATCCAAAGGAAAACGGTATCAAAATCGACCGCGTCCGACAGCGTAAACCCTGCCGCTTCAGTTCGGCAGAGGGAGGACATGACTGCGCCGGTGCCGAGAGCCGCGCCGATGTCGGCGGCCAGCGTCCGGATATAGGTGCCTTTTGAACAGCTTACATCGAGTGAGCCTACACCGCTTTTTTCATCGTAGTCGATCAGTGTCAGCTCATGGATCGTGATCGGACGAGGCGTCCGTTCAACGACAATCCCTTTTCGGGCCAAGTCATACAGCTTTTGTCCGCCGATCGAAAGTGCCGAGTACATGGGCGGAACCTGCATGATTTCGCCTCGGAAACGGGGAAGTACGGCTTCGACCGCTTCTCTGTCCGGAAGGGCAGCGCCTGTCTTTTCGCACGTTCCCCAAATGTCCTCGGTATCGCTGGTGACGCCGAGGGTAAACTGGGCAAGATACCGTTTGTCCCCGATCGGAAGGATATCGCAGGCTTTGGTCGCTGTTCCGAAAAAGACCGGCAGAAGCCCGGTCGCCATCGGATCGAGCGTTCCGGCGTGTCCGATCTTCCGGGTATGGGTGATGCCGCGCAGCTTGGCAACAACGTCAAAGGAGGTAAACTCCTGAGGCTTGTTGATGCAGAGCACACCGTTTAATGCCTTTGCGTCAGCCATGGCAGACCTCCGGGTCGGTATCGCGGACTGCCTGAAGAAGCTGCTCACGGATATGAACGGGATCGGCTTCGTTAAACTGACACCCGGCCGCTCTCGCATGGCCGCCGCCGCCAAAGACCGCGCAGATGTCCGCTGCCGAACGGCTTTCACCGGTGCGGACGGACACCTTAAAGTCCTCCGGCCCGCGCTGTTTGATGGTAATGCCGATCTCAACGCCTTTGATCTTCCGGGTAAAGGAGGTGATCCGGTCAAGTTCGCTCTCGGAGACGCTGGTTTTATGCAGCATATCAGTGGTGATGGTCATAACGGCGATCGATCCGTCTTCAGACATCCACATTTTTTCCAGCGCCAACCGTTCAAGCGCCAGCTCCGGGAAGGTGAGGGTATCGAACATGACCTTATTGATGGGAATATAATCGGCGCCTTTTTCGATCATCTCCGCCGCGATCCGATGGGTGCGGGGAGAGGTGTTGGAAAACTTAAAGCAGCCGGTATCGGTCGCAATGCCGGTGTAAAGACAGCTGGCGATCGAAGGAGTGACCTCCCAGCCCATCTCTTCAAGCAGCACCCGAATGATCTCACAGCAGGATGCGCTGTTTGCCTCGACATATATTTCATCCGCGAACTGGCGGTGGGTTGGATGGTGGTCAATGGAAAGTTCGACCGGATGGAGAGAAGCGACTAGATTCAGCGCTTTTTCGCCCAAAAGGCCGGGATCGGCAACATCGACCGAGAGAATATGCCGGGGGGTAAACTCTGTTTGCGGAATGCAGTCCGAAAGATAGTGAAATTTTTCCGGAACTTCATCGCTGCAAAAAACACGTGCTCGAACGCCGTGTTCGAGATAAGCGCGGCAGAGCGCATAGCCGGATCCGAGGGTATCTCCGTCAGGATTCCGATGGCACAGGATCAGTACGTCTTCAAACGAGAGAAGTTCCTGTGCAGTTTGTTGCAAAGTCAGCATCCTGCTCTCCTTTCTTTATTCGGCGGAGTCCTCTCCGTCTCCATCGGTTTTGGCGGGTCTTTTTGCGGCAATTTTATGCAGCAGTTCGTTGATGTGTGCGCTGTATTCGATCGAGTTGTCGGCAACGAAATGCAGTTCCGGGCACTTGCGCAGGTGCAGACGGTTTCCGATCTCACCGCGCAGGAATCCGCTTGCCGAGGTCAGTCCCTTGCAGGTCTCGCGGGTAACGCTTTCGCCCTCGAGGGTGCTGACGTTGACTTTGCAGTGACTTCCGTCGGGGGAAACTTCGCAGCGGAGAATGCTGGTCATTTTGGAAATGCGCGGATCTTTGAGTTCACGCAGCAGGGCAGAAAGCTCCCGCTTGATGTCTTCATTGAGCCGGCCCATGCGGTAATTAGCCATATGATAACTCCTTTCTGTGGAGGGATAGATAAAATGGTTATAGAAGCCTGACAATATCAGAAAAATGCAAGAAAAAGTTAATTTTATTTTGGATAGCCAGACAGGGGACAGGGAAGATGACCTCCACTGCCCCCTGATATTCTGTATCCTTAGTCCTCGCGGTATTCTTCCATCTTGAAGGCTTCGAAAATGTCGCCTTCCTTGATGTCAGAGAATTTTGCAAGCGTTACGCCGCACTCATAGCCCTCAGCGACTTCCTTCGCGTCGTTCTTAAAGCGCTTGAGCGAATCGATCTGATCCTCGGCAATAACGATACCGTCGCGAACGACACGGATCTGTGCGTCGCGGACGATCTTACCGGAAAGAACATAGCAGCCCGCAACCGTACCGACGTTGCTGATCTTATAGGTCTGACGGACTTCGGCGCGGCCAAGCTCGACTTCGCGCACCTTCGGGGCAAGCATACCCTTCATTGCGTCTTTTACGTCGTCGATCGCATCATAGATGATCCGGTACATCCGCATTTCGACCTCCTGCGCTTCAGCATCAGCCTTTGCGACAGGGTCAGGACGGACGTTGAAGCCAATGATGATCGCGCCGGAAGCATTGGCCAGCATGACGTCGGACTTGCTGATCGCGCCTACGCCCGCATGGATGACCTTAACGCGGACTTCATCGGTCGAGAGTTTTTCAAGCGACTGTTTGACGGCTTCGGCAGAACCCTGAACGTCGGCCTTGACAACGATATCCAGCTCTTTTCTTTCGCCTTCGGCGATCTGGCTGAAGAGGTTATCAAGGGTGACTTTCTTGGCAGAGCCCCACTGCTCTTCCTTCTGTTCCTGACGTCTCTGCTCAACCAGTTCACGAGCCAGACGTTCGTTTTCAACAGCGTTGAAGATGTCGCCGGCCGCGGGAACTTCCGCCATACCGGTGATCTCGACAGGAACCGAGGGCCCTGCTTCGGAAACGGTCTGTCCCTTGTCGTTGAGCATCTGGCGGACGCGTCCGACAGATGTGCCTGCGATGATGATGTCTCCGGTGTGGAGGGTACCGTTCTGAACGAGCAGGGTAGCGACAGGACCGCGTCCCTTATCCAGACGTGCTTCGATGACCGCGCCCTTCGCAAGGCGGTTGGGGTTGGCTTTCAGTTCCATAACATCGGCAACCAGCAGGATATTTTCGAGCAGGTCGTTGATGCCTTCGCCGGTCAGCGCCGAGACGGGAACACAGATGATGTCGCCGCCCCATTCTTCAGGAACGAGGCCGTATTCGGTCAGCTCCTGCTTGACCCGTTCGGGATCGGCATGAGGTTTATCCATCTTGTTGATCGCGACGATGATCTGAACGTTTGCGGCCTTGGCATGGTTGATTGCTTCGACCGTCTGGGGCATGATGCCGTCATCGGCTGCAACGACCAGAACAGCGATATCGGTGACAGCCGCGCCTCTGGCACGCATGGCGGTAAACGCTTCGTGGCCGGGGGTGTCGAGGAAGGTGATCGGGGAACCGTTGACAGAGACCTGATACGCGCCGATCGCCTGGGTGATGCCGCCCGCTTCGCCCGCGGTGACATGGGTGTGGCGGATGCGGTCGAGGATCGAGGTCTTGCCGTGGTCAACGTGACCCATGACAACGACGACGGGGCAGCGGGGCTGAAGATCTTCGGCACTGTCGGTTTCGTCGTGGATCAGCTGTTCCTCAATCGTAACGACAACTTCCTTCTCAACCTTTGCGCCCATTTCCATCGCGACAAGAGCCGCGGTATCGTAGTCGATCACTTCGTGCTGCGCTGCCATAACGCCCATCATCATCAGCTTTTTGATGACTTCGGAGACGGTCGCTTTCAGACGGGAAGCCAGTTCGGAAACGGTGATCTCATCGGGAATCATGACCTTGAGCTGCTGCTTGCGGGCTTTCTCAAGAGCCAGACGCTGGAGTTTTTCGGCTTCGGTCTCTCTCTTGTTTCCGGCAAAGCGGCCTTTCTTCTGCTGCTGGGATCTCTGTTTGAGTTTCTGCTTTTTCTGCTGGGAATCGCCCTTGCGGACAGCCTTTTCGGGAGCGATCTCCTCATAATGCTCGTTGTATTTGTCGAGGTTGATGTCAGAGGTCTTGGTATCGACGTGACGCACGGTGCGCTCTTTCTCGACAGGTTCCACCGGAGCAGCCGGAGCAGGGGTGGAAGCCGGACGCGAAGGCTTATTGTTGTTTACCGGGCGGGCGTTATTGTTACCGTTCTGGGTGCGGAAATTGCTGCTGCCGTTTGCGCCGGGACGGCTTCCAAAGCCGCCGCGGTCTCCGCGCGCGGGACGATCTCCACGGCGGTTGTCGTTATTGCGGGTATCGCGATCGCCGGTTCTGGGCGCGCGATTGTCATTAAACCGGCGCTCACCGTTTCCGGCCGGGCGGCGGGAGTTATTATTCTGTTCGGGCGCAGGTCTGCGCGCTTCTATCTTTTCAGGTTTATCTGCCACTTTTTCAACGACCTTTTCTTCAGTTTCTTTTGTTTCGGGAGCGGGTGCCGGTTCCGAAGGCGTCTGTTCAGAGGATGCCGGCTCAGCCACTTTTTCCGGAGCAGGTTCTTTTACCGTTTCTTTTTTGGTTTCGGGCTTTGCATTTTCAGAAGGTGCGGCTTCCACAGGGCTTTCTTTTATCGGCACGCTCTTTGCCGCTCTGGCCGGCTTTTCTTCCGCCTTTTGAGCCGCTTCAGGATTGCTTTCCTCGGCCTTTTCCGCTTTCTTTGCGGGCTTTGCCGCCGGTTTCAGCTTTTCAGCGACGCCTTTCAGTGCGGCTTTTGCCTTATCGACCGGAGAAGATTTAGGCTCTTCCGGCTTTTCGTCGCGGGTCGCAAAGTAAGGATTGAAGCTGTCTACCTGATGAAGAGAAGTATAATGTTCAAATACCACATTCGCTTCGCTTTCGGTCAGAGCAGCTCCCGATTTTTTCGGTTCTCCGCCGAAATGTCCGGCGAGGAAAGAAGCAACTTCTTTTGCCGGCACATTCAAATCTTTGGCAATATCGTTCAGTTTATATTTTTTACCCGTCATAGTACCATGCCTTTCTGATCCGGTCTCCTTTTGAGAGAAACAGATCGGTTCAAGTGTTTACAAATCGAAGACAGGAAAGCTCCTGACGGCTGTAAGATCATGGGTGCTTGATGCGCGGCGCTTTACGCGTCGGATGACGATTCCGCTTTGATAAGAGATGCGGCAAGTCCTGCGTCGGTGATGCCGAGAACGCCGGTCAGCTTGCCGATAGTCGCACGGAGCTGCTGCTTGGTGCGGTCAAGCGGGAGGAAGGGAATATCGTGCTTTTCCGCGAGGAAGCGGACTTCCTTGACGGTCTTTTCAGACGAGTCGCAGGCGGTGAGCAGGAGAAAAACCTTTCCGTCTTTGACCGCTTCGGTCACCGTATCGATCCCGAAGGTGAGTTTTCCGGCACGCATACAAAGCGAGAGAGTCGAATAAAACCGGTCACTCATGGCTTTCCATCTCCCTTTCCATTGCGTCGTACAGCTCATCGGGAATTTTGCAGTCAAGACTCCGTTCGATCCGGCGGGTCTTGCGCGCCTTTTTCAGGCAGTCGAGGTTGGGGCAAACATAGGCTCCGCGCCCGGATTTACGTCCGGTCAGGTCAAGAGAAATTTCTCCCTCAGCCGAACGGACGACCCGAACCAGCTCTTTTTTCGGCTTCATTTCGCCGCAGCCGGTGCACATCCGCAGGGGAATTTTTTTCATATATCCATGTCCTCAGTCTCGTTTGCCGCTTCCGCAGAAGGCTCTTCTTCGTCAAGGAGGAGAGCGGACGCATCTTCGGCAGCAGGAGCGTCCTCAGAAAACAGTTCTTCGTTCTCATCGGTCGCTTCTTTTTCTTCTTCAAGCGCTTCGTTTTCCGAGCGGATATCGATCTTGTATCCGGTCAGCTTGGCGGCGAGCTTTGCGTTCTGACCCTTGTTGCCGATCGCGAGAGAAAGCTGGTTATCCGGAACGGTTACACGGCAGGCTTTCTCATCACCGGGAAGGATCTGCACATCGAGAACGGTCGCGGGGGAGAGCGCTTCCTTGATAAAGGTCGCGTCGTCATCGGAATAACGGACGATGTCGATCTTTTCGCCGTGAAGTTCCTCAATGATCGAGGAGATACGGCTGCCCTTGGGGCCGATGCAGGCGCCGATCGGATCGACGTCGGGGTTTTTGCTGATAACGGCGATCTTGGTACGGGAACCGGCTTCACGGGAAATCGATTTGACTTCAATGGTGCCGTCATAGATCTCAGGGACTTCCAGTTCAAACAGCCGTTTGACAAGATCCTTGTGGGTACGGGAAATCTTCAGCGAGCAGCGCTTGTCGAGGTTGACGACATCGACGACATAGACCTTGATCCGATCGCCTTCATGCAGATCATCGCTGGGGAGCTGATCGTTTTTGAAGAGAAGGAATTCGTTATGATCGATCTCAACGGTAACGTTTCCAGTGTTCGGCTCCACTTTCTGGACAACGGCTGTGACGATCTCACATACCTTTTCCTGGAACTGCTCCATCATCTGGCTGCGTTCCGCTTCGCGGATGCCCTGACGGATGACGTGCTTGGCGGTCTGAGCGGCGATGCGCCCGAATTTCTTGGTGTCAAGATGCATGACGCAAGGGAAGCCGACCTTGGCTTTGGGGTCATAGGCGAGCGCTTCATCGAGCAGGATCTCGGTTTCGGGGACTTCAACGATGTCAACGACCATTTTGGTGATGGATACGCTGAACCGACCGTTTTCGGGGTCGATAACGACGGTTACGTTGTCGGCGACCTCATAATCTTTTTTGACGGCGATAACGATTGCATTAGTGATCTTTTCAACCAGATAATCGGCCTTGATGCCTTTTTCTCTTTCCAGCATCTGAAGTGCTTCGAAGAACTCGTTATTCATTTTTCTTAAACCATTCCTTTCCGTCTTTTTGGAGAGATTATTCTCCGTAATTTTTTGAGAAGTTTACCTCGTCCTTGCGTCTGACAAAACGCAGTTCCGAGAGGGTGTATGTGTACTCATTTCCGCTTTCGTCGGTGCAGACGATCGTCTTTCCGTCATAGCTTTTCAGCGTCCGGACAGGTTCCTTTTCGCCGTTTTCATCAGCGGTAAAAAGGCCGATGGTCACCTTCATTCCAATCGAGGAAGTGAAGTGAAAATCACGGACGAGGTCGCGGTCATAGCCTGCCGACCAGACTTCGAGGACATAGCTCTGACTGATCGGGTCAGCTTCGTCGAGAAGCGGGTCAAGTGCGCGGGAGACTGCCGTGCAGGCGTCCATATCCACGCCGCCTTCCCGGTCGATGATGATTCTCAGCGACCAGGTTGCGCCTTCCTTGAGAAAAAGGACGTCCCAAAGGGTCAGTCCAAGCTCATCGGTGATCGGCTTTGTGAGATCCCAGACAGTTTTGATGATCTGATTTTTGTTCATATCGAAGGATTCCTTTCCGGGGTGTCCCAGACAAACAAAAGGACCGGGAACTTTTTCTTCCCAGCCTTTCTGTTTACAATATTTACTTTCCTATAATATACCACAATTGCTCGGAAAATGCAAGCATTCCGCTTCAAAAAGGACAGCTTCGTCTCACTTTTTCATTTATTTCTACAATTTAACGGCTTTTTACAAAAATACATATGTGTTTTAGGATGTTTTGCCTAAAAGTTTTACTTTTATAGAGACGCTGCAAACGCAGGATACCGGATAGAAAAAATGCATTGTTTTTTGTTGATTCGGCAGATAGACCGCCGTGATTCCTTGTGCTATGATATTATTATAACGCTGCGAAATAAATTTTGCGGACGCTACTGAGTTTTGCTTCACAAAACTCAATAAGGTAGAATGAACGCTGCGAAATAAATTTCGCGGACGCTACTGAGTTTTGCTTCACAAAACTCAATAAGGTAGAATGAACGCTGCGAAACGAGTTTTATGTAAAATTTGTTTTTCGGACGCCATAAGGCATAAGAAAATACAAGGAGGCGCTTTGAAAGATGAAGCATTTGTTCAAAAGAGGTTCGGCACTGTTTTTAACCTTCTGTATGGCGGCGGCTCTCCCGTTTTCTGCGGCGGCACATCCCGGAAAGGTCGACTCGAACGGCGGACACCGGGACAACAAGAATGCAAGCGGTCTCGGGTCGTATCACTATCACTGCGGCAATACGCCCGCGCATCTGCATAAAAACGGCGTCTGCCCCTACGGAAAGAAAGGCGCTTCTTCCTCCGGCAGTTCGTCTGGCTCCTCCTCCTCTTCAGGCAGTTCCTCTACAAGCAGTTCGTATAACAATTCGACCACGCCGAAGGTCGAGTGGAAATGGCAAAAGACGTCGGATGGGCGCTGGGTCTATACCGACGGAAACGCCCATTATAAAACCGGATGGCTGAAAGAAGGAACGACCTATTACTATCTGGATGCGGACGGATATATGAAAACCGGATGGGTTTGGGATGACGGCGTCTGGTATTATCTGGAAGGAAACGGGGCGATGATATCCGAATGCTGGAAGAAGATCGACGGATACTGGTATTACTTTTTTACAAGCGGAGAGATGGCGACCGGCTGGTTGGTTGATGAGAATGAGAATTATTACTACTGCTCGGATAAGGGGCAGATGCTGACCGGTACGCAGGAAATTGATTACGAAACCTATACCTTTGACGAAAGCGGACATCTGATCCGATAAAAGGCAGTTGGCTTTCTTTGTGCAGGAAGCCGGTTCCTTCAGGAATATTTTATGCAGCTTATCAATGGAATATGGCTCGGGGAAATGCTGCAATACTGTTATGATAGGTTGTTACAAAATATATTTTGAAAGGAGCTTTTTATGCAGTATCCCAATCGTATTCCTCCGATCGTCGTTCCGGCATTTTCGGGGAGAAGTTTAAGCTTGTTCAGCAGAAATCCCGCCATCATACACAGAAGCAGAAACAGTATTTGATCGAGGGTAGAAAAAAAGCGCAGTCATTTTTTTTGACTCCTTCTCCATCATTTCTGTTTGGTAATTTTCTAAAAAAACCGCCCAAAAATAATCCCACACGACAATACGCCCTTATAAAAGGGATTGCCATGTGGGATTTTGCTGAGTATCAATCAGATCATTAGATCTTGGTAATATCGACCATTTCGATGTCGTTGATGCCTCTGTTCATCGCAAGGCAGTCGGCAACAGCGTTTGCGGTATCCATGCAGGAGAGACAGCAGATCGAGCGTTCGACCGCCTTTCTTCTGATCTGGACTGAATCGAGCGACGGCTGACGGCCGTGGGTCGAAGTCGAGATAACATAGGAGATCTTGCCCGAATCGAGAAGAGTGAGGACATTGTTATCGGGATCTTCGCCGATCTTTTTGACAACGCTGGCCGGGATCATGTTGCGGTTG
>JALEHK010000089.1 GCA_022770625.1 Oscillospiraceae bacterium
GGTCAGGACTGCGCCTAAACGGATCGTTCGGGAAAGTAAGAATACCTCCCGCGCGGGTACGGTTTACGCCAGACTGGTCGCCGCCGGACAGCGGCTGATCGCCGTTATCAAGCAAAACGAGGGACTTGCCAACAAAGACCTTGCGAAATTTGCCGATCAGATCGAAGCGCTCTGCAATAAATGGCAGCGCTGACTCAAACGGTTCTTATTTCCAGAATTTTTCTTCCTCCTCGACCAGTTCTTCCGGTGTGCGGACGATCCGCCCGCCCTGCCACTGGGGCGGGATCAGCGCGCGGTAGTCGGGGGTTAAATACCGGTCGTCGATCAGCAGGACGACGCCCCGGTCGGTATCGGTGCGGATGACGCGGCCGGCGGCCTGAAGCACCCGGTTCATCCCGGGATAGCGGTAGGCGTAGGAAAATCCGTCTCCGTAGCTTTCGCCGAGGTATTCCCGCAGCTTTTCCTGACGGGGGCTGACCATCGGGAGGCCGACCCCGATCACCGCCGTTCCGATCAGCCGCGTTCCGGTCAGATCGATCCCTTCGCCGAAGATCCCGCCCATGACGGTGAAGCCGAGAAGGCTCTTATCCGGTGCTTCGGAAAAGCGTTCAAGGAAGGCGGAACGCTCCGTTTCATCCATCCCGCTTGTCTGAACGATCGTTTCAATCCATGAAAAGCGTTCGGTGAAGATGTTCAGAACCTGCTCCATATAGGCGTATCCGGGGAAAAACGCCATGTAGTTGCCGACCTTTCCGCTCACCATCGCGTACAGATAGGAGGCGACCAGCGCGGCGCTTTTTTCGCGGTCCTTATAGCGGGTCGAGACACCTTTGCTGACAAAAAGGCCGAGATTTTCCCGGGGAAAGGGAGAAGGAAGGGCAATGCAGCGGGCGTCCTCTGTTCCGCAGAGATCGGTATAGTAATGGGGCGGGGAGAGGGTCGCCGAAAAGAGGACGCTTCCGCGCCCCACGGAAAAGCTCACCGAGAGAAAATCTGACGGATCCAGACAGAGAAGGCTGATGCGCCCTTTTCCCTGAGCGGAGATCTCAGTCGTGAAGTGATCGTCATACATATCAGCGATCCGGAGAAAATCCTGAACGGAAAAATAGATCTCCAGCATTGCGTCATGCTCTTCGCCCTCGCGGCCTTCGCGGCCCTCACGGCGATCGTCCAGATATTCCTTCAGCGAGCGGGTCAGCTTCTGAAGGCGGTCTAAAAGGCTTTCGGGCGGGACATCCTGAAAAAAGACGCGGTTCGGTTCCTCGGCCGCCAGAAGCCCCAGCCGGAGAAAAGCGTCCGCCGTTTCTTTTAAGGCGGTCTTGATCTTCGGCTTTTTCCGGCCGAATACCTTCGCCGCTTCCGAAAAGCTCTCGCCGGTCAGGGCGGCGGAATAGATATCCCGCGCCCGGTCGGGGAGATTATGCGCCTCGTCGATCAGAAAAAGATAATCCCCCTTATGGTCGAAAAAGCGCTTGAGGGAAACGACCGGATCGAAAAGATAGTTGTAGTCGCCGATAATCAGGTCGCACCAGAGGGAAATGTCCAACTGAAACTCGAACGGGCAGAGGGTGCATTCTTCCGACAGCGAAAGGATCGTTTCGCGGGTAAAGCTGTCCTCTTTAAGTGCCCGCGCCATTCCGGAGCGGAGGCGGTCGTAATAGCCATTGGCGTAGGGACAGGCATCGGGAGTACATTCCCGTTTTTCGAGCGGGCAGAGCTTTTCCTTGGAGGTGAGGGTGATCGTTTTCAGCGCAAGGCCGGGGGAATGACGGCGGAGGAGATCAACCGCGTTTTCAGCGGCGGCGGCCGTCGTTCCCCGTGCGGTTAGATAGAAGATCCGGCTTTCAGGGCCGAGCGGCTGGAGAGCCTTGAGGGAGGGGAAAATCGCGCTCATCGACTTTCCGATCCCGGTCGGAGCCTGACAGAGAAGGAATTTTCCGTCCCGCATTGTCCGGTAGATCTCTCCCGCCATCTCCCGCTGTCCCGGACGGTAGGAAGGGAAAGGAAAGCGGAGAGTTTCAAGCGAACGGCTTCGTTTTTCCGCCCAGCGCTCTTCCCGTTCCGCCCACGGAAGATAATCTAAGATCAGCCCCCGTAAGAAATCCTCAAAGCTTTCTGCGGACGCGTCTTCGGTAAAGGTATAGGTTTCTTCCTCATCGACCTGATAGTAGCGGAGCTGAACCCGCGCTTTTTCAAGCCCTTCCGCTTCGCAGAGAAGTGCCGCGTAGATTTTCGCCTGCGCCCAATGCTCGGGGTGGGCGTGTTCATCGATCGCACCGGCGGTGGTCTTGATCTCATCGATCACCCGAACCCCGTCCGGCGCGGTAAAGATCCCATCGGCGCGCCCTTCGATCCGGAAGGTGAAGCCGCCCTCTGTCCGCTCGCCTTTCAGGAAGACCTCGCTTTTATAGTCGCCGCTGCCGCCGCTCTTTTTGGCGGCGGCTTGCAGTTCACGGTGGATGCGGGAGCCTTCCTGCGCCCGGTCAAAGCCGGTAAAGCGGGAATCGATCGAACCGCTTCGGAGCAGAAACTCCGAAAGCTCGCGGGCGGAAAGGGAAATGACGGCGGGCATGAGGAAACCTCCTTTGCATTTTATGGTATCAGTATAGTCCGTTTTTTGAAAGATGTCAAATAAGAAAAGAAGCGGTTTCGGGCATTCGATAACATCTGTTTTTTGCAGAGAGACAGGATGAAGAGGATTTTGTAAAACCCGCCAAAAAAAGGAGCGCGAAAATGGTCAAAAAGCGTCATTTGGCAACTGGACAATTGTAACCGTTTTGTGTACAATATTGATATAGATACCTCCTCGGGTGTCAAGGAAACTGGTCCTGGCATGGTCGGGGAGAAGTGTTGAAAAGGAGAACTTGAAATGGCTTATATTTACGAAGAACCGTCCCATACCTTTGGTGAGTATCTGCTGATTCCCGGCTACACCTCTGCCGAGTGCACCCCCGCAAACGTCACCCTGCGCACCCCCTGCGTCAAATTCCGCAAGGGTGAGGAAGAATGCCCGCTGACGATGAACATCCCGCTGGTTTCCGCGATCATGCAGGCTGTTTCGGGCGAAAAGCTCGCAATCGCACTGGCTCGTGAAGGCGGCATCTCCTTTATCTACGGCTCTCAGTCGATCGAAGACGAAGCTGCGATGGTCGCCCGCGTCAAGGCGTACAAGGCAGGCTACGTTACCTCTGACTCCAACGTCCGCCCCGATGCGACTCTTCAGGACATCCTCGACCTCAAAGAGGTCACCGGTCATGACACCGTTGCCGTTACCGATGACGGCACTTCGACCGGAAAGCTGCTCGGCGTTGTTACCGGCAGAGATTACCGCATCTCCCGTATGGCTCGTTCCGAAAAGGTCGAGAACTTCATGACTCCCTTTGAGAAGCTGATCACTGCGCCTGACACCACCACGCTGAAGGCGGCCAACGATATTATCTGGGAGCACAAGCTCAACTCGCTTCCTCTGATCGACAAGGAAGGTCATCTGCGCTACTTCGTATTCCGCAAGGATTATGATTCCCATAAAGCAAACACCCTTGAACTGCTCGATTCTCAGAAACGGTATGTCGTCGGCGCAGGCATCAACACCCGTGACTATGAGACCCGCATTCCCGCTCTGGTTGAGGCCGGCGCGGACGTTCTGTGTATCGACTCCTCCGAGGGCTTTACCGAATGGCAGAAACGCACTCTCGAATGGACCCGCAAGACCTACGGCGATTCGGTCAAGATCGGCGCAGGCAATGTTGTTGACCGCGAAGGCTTCCTTTTCCTTGCCAAATGCGGCGCGGACTTCGTTAAGGTCGGTATCGGCGGCGGTTCGATCTGCATTACCCGTGAACAGAAGGGTATTGGTCGCGGACAGGCTACCGCGCTGATCGAAGTCTGCAAGGCAAGAGACGAGTACTATGAACAGACCGGCATCTATGTTCCTGTCTGCTCGGACGGCGGTATCGTTCATGACTATCACATGACGCTGGCTCTGGCGATGGGCGCGGACTTCCTGATGATGGGCAGATACTTCTCCCGCTTTGATGAGTCTCCCACCAACAAGGTCGTCATCAACGGCAACTATATGAAGGAATACTGGGGCGAAGGCAGCAACCGTGCCCGCAACTGGCAGCGCTATGACATGGGCGGCGACAAGAAGCTCTCCTTCGAGGAAGGCGTCGATTCTTATGTTCCTTATGCGGGTTCGCTCAAGGATAACGTTCAGCGTTCGCTCGCAAAGGTTCGCTCGACGATGTGCAACGTCGGCGTTCTCAACATCCCCGACCTCCAGAAGAACGCGAAGATCACCCTCGTTTCTTCGACTTCGATCGTCGAGGGCGGTGCGCATGACGTCGTTCTGCGCGACACCAAGACTTCCAGATAATTTATGCGTTATCGGCGGCAGCTGCATCGGCGGCTGCCGCTTTTTCCGTATTACGACCGACAGACAAAAGGAGAGATCGGTATGATTTCAGCCATTATTCTTGCCGCCGGAAATTCCACCCGGATGGGCGGCGTCAACAAGCAGTTTCTGAAGCTGGGCGGGGAGCCGGTGCTTCTGCGCAGCGTGCAGGCGTTTCTCTGGGTGAAAGAAGTAGGGGAGATTCTGGTCGTCTGCCGGAGAGAGGACTGGGGCGAGACCGCCGATCTTCTCGGGAACCTCCCGAAGGTGCGGGTCGTGCCCTGCGGCGGGGAGACGAGGCAGCAGTCGATGGAAAACGCGCTCGGGTACCTTTATCCGCTGTGTGATATGATCGCCGTCCATGACGGGGCACGTCCGCTTATCCGTCCGGAGGATATTGAAAAGACGATCGCTGCGGCGAAGAAAACGGGCGGCGCGGTTCTGGGCGTCAAGGCTAAAGATACCGTCAAGGTCGTCCGGGAAGGAAAGGTCGTTTTTACGCCTGATCGGAGCGAACTTTTCTGTGCACAGACGCCGCAGGTGTTTAAGCTGGACGCTTATCGGGAAGCGGTGAAGCGGGTCAAGGAAAAGGGACTCGATCTGACCGACGACGCCGGAATCTTTGAGGCGGCGGGTATGGAGGTTGCGGCGGTCGAGGGACATTATGACAACATCAAGATCACGACGCCGGAGGATCTCCCGGCAGCCGAGGCGATGCTTGCGCTTCAGCCGGAATGGGTGATGGAAGAGATCGATGAGGAGGGATTTTAAGGTGGAGATCACGGTCAAGGAACTGGAAGCGCTGGCGCCGGAAAACGTCCTGCTTCTGGATATGCGCAGCGAGGAGTCCAGACGGTACGGAACGATCCCCGGGGCGAAGGGCATCGAGGCGTTTAACACGACGGAGGAACTGATCGATCAGATCCCGCAGGAAGAACGGGGGAAAAAGATCGTCATCTTCTGCGCGCGGGGACAGTATTCGCTCGATGCGGCGATTGCGCTTTGTGAAGCGGGATATGATGCCGCCAGCTTACAGAGCGGGTATTACGCGTGGCTGGGCGAACAGATGAAACGGCAGCAGGCGTCCGACCTTCAGCAGCAGGTAGAAGAGAGCATCCGCAAACGGTTTCGCAGACGGATCTGGAGCAATTTCACCCGGGCGATCCGGGAGTATGAACTGGTCAAAGAGGGGGATCGGATCGCGGTCTGCATTTCGGGCGGCAAGGATTCGATGCTGATGGCGAAGCTGTTCCAGGAGTTAAAAAGGCACAATAAGTTCCCGTTTGACGTCGAATATCTGGTTATGGATCCCGGCTATTCGCCCGAAAACCGGGCGGTGATCGAGGAAAATGCCCGCAATCTCGGCATCCCGATCCATATCTTTGAGTCGCAGATCTTTGATTCAGTTTACAATGTGGAAAAGTCGCCCTGCTATCTCTGTGCACGTATGAGAAGAGGGCACCTCTATCACTATGCGCAGGAGCTGGGCTGCAACAAGATCGCGCTCGGACACCACTATGACGATGTGATCGAGACGATTTTGATGGGAATGGTCTGGGGTGCGCAGATCCAGACGATGATGCCCAAGCTCCATTCGACCAACTTCCCGGGGATAGAACTGATCCGGCCGCTTTATCTGATCCGGGAGGACGATATCAAACTCTGGCGGGATGAGAACGACCTTCATTTTATCCAGTGCGCCTGCAAGTTTACCGATACCTGCACGACCTGCAATAACGAAGAGACCCGTTCCAAGCGGGTCGAAGTCAAGCAGCTGATCGCGTATATGAAGGAGCGCAATCCGGAGGTTGAGAACCATATCTTCCGCAGTGTTGAAAACGTCAATCTCGACACGATCATTGCCTATAAAAAGGATGGAAAAAAGGTTCATTTTCTCGACCGGTACGACGGGGAATAAGCGCTGCCCGGTAAATGAGCGAGGATTCCCGCTCTGCGAGCTTGCTTTCCCGCCCGCTTTATGATACGCTTTGGAAAAGAAAAGCCATGGGAGGAATGACAATGAGGCTCGGAGAAAGAATCGCTGTCTGCCGGAAAAAGATGGGCTGGTCGCAGGAGGCGCTGGCGGAAAAGCTGTCGGTGTCCAGACAGACGGTTTCCCGGTGGGAGACCGGAGAGGCGCTTCCGGATGTGGAAAAGGTCGTGCTGCTGGCGGGGTTGTTCGGCGTGACAACCGATGCGCTTCTTTTGGATGAGGCGTCTGCTGAGCGGAAAGAAACTTCTCCAATTAACGTTTTCGATTCAAACAGTCCGGAAGAAAAGCGCCTGGAGCGGGTCGAGAGACGGCGGCAGGGGCTTCGTATCGCGGCGGGCGCGTTTATACTGGCGATCGGAATCGGGCTTATCATCGCTTCGCTTGTTTGGGCGGGATGGTGGGCCGGGAAAACCGACTGGTGGTATACTAATTACGGCGCGTTCGGAACCGGACTTCTCTATACCGGAGACGTATGGGTCTTTATCAACGGCATTCTCGTTTTTCTCGCCGGAATCGCGATATTTGTACGGGAATATATCAGAAAAGATTAGTGTAAAGGAAATCTGCTTTACAGAAAAAGGAGCGGAATTTGATGACGGATTTCAGGATTGGACAGGGATATGACGTCCACCGGCTGGTGGAGGGGAGAAAGCTGATCCTCGGCGGGGTCGAGATTCCCTATGAAAAGGGACTGCTCGGACATTCGGACGCGGATGTACTCACTCATGCGGTCATGGACGCAATGCTGGGTGCACTGGCACTCGGTGATATCGGAAAGCATTTTCCCGATACCGATCCCCGGTACGAAGGCGCGGACAGCATTGCACTTTTAAGGGAAGTGACCCGGATGATCGGGGAAAAGGGCTGGAAGCTGCACAATCTCGATGCGACGGTCGCGGCTCAGAAGCCGAAGCTGGCGGCCTTTATCCCGGCGATGCGGGAGCGGCTCGCCGAAGCGGCAGGCGTTCCGGTCGAACGAGTGAGCGTAAAGGCCACGACCGAGGAAGGGCTTGGCATTACCGGGAACGGAGAGGGCATGACGGCTACGGCGGTCTGTCTGCTGGAAAAGGAATAAAAACGGATGCGTCTGTACGGAAAAGTACAGGCGCATTTTTTATGCGGGAAAGAGATTCACCAACCGCTTTTTCGGCGCATACCCTGTCATGAAAAAGAGAAAGGGGTGGTTTGGATGCAGACGCTCTTGACCGTGCGCTCACTGACCTATGCGCAAAAGGGCGCGGCGGTTTTGGATCAGGCGTGGGTCCATGCGCGGGTGATCCGCGCGCCGGAACAGTATTCCCGCCGCGGGTGCAGTTACGCGCTTTTAGTACGGGGAAATGGGGAGAAAGAAACGAAGATATTGGAAGCGGCGGGGGTCAAGGTGCTTGGACGCTACCCGTATGACGGATAGGAGGCGCGTATGGTTTATTTTGATCAGGCGGCGACCTCCTACCCCAAGCCGGAGCGGGTGATCCGGGCGGTTTCGGAAGCGCTTTTGCAAGGCGGAAACCCCGGTCACGGCGGGCACAGACTGGCAATGGAGGGAGCGGAAAGGCTCTACCGCGCGCGGGAAACGGCCGCCCGCTTTTTTAAGGCCGAACCGGAACAGGTCGTTTTTACCCCTTCCTGTACCGTGGCGCTCAACATGGCGATCAAGGGGATCATGGCGGGCGGCGGACATCTTCTGATCTCGGACAGCGACCATAACGCTTCACTTCGTCCGGCGTCGGCGCTCGTGCGGGCGGGGAAATGCCGGGCGGAGGCGTTTTTGGTTGTTGAGGGAAACCCGGAAAAGACGCTCTCGGGGCTTCGTGCCAAAATTCGTCCCGATACCCGGGCGGTCGTATGTACCCACGCGTCCAACGTGACGGGGAACGTCCTTCCGGTGGAGGGGATCCGCGCGCTCTGTAAGGAAAAGGGGATTTTGTTCATTCTCGACGCGGCGCAGACAGCGGGGCTTTTGCCGGTCAGGGCGGAGATGGCGGACGTTCTCTGCATCCCAGGGCACAAGGGACTGCTGGGACCGATGGGAACGGGGATGATGATCGTCGGGAAGGGCATTTTTCTCCCGACGATTTTAGAGGGCGGAACCGGAACCGCGTCGCTGGAACCGGGGATGCCGGAAGAAAGTCCCGAGCGGTTTGAGCCGGGGACGGTCAACTTTCCCGGTATCATGGGACTTGCCGCGGGGATCGAAGAGGTGGAAAAGAGAGGGATGGAGGCGGTCTATCGGCAGGAACTGGAGACAGCCGCACTCTTTTACCGGGGTGCGCGGGAGATACCGGGAGTACGCCTCCATTCACTCCCGCCGGTTTACGGGAAGAGCGTACCGACCGTCAGCTTTACGATTGGGGACGCCGGAAGCGCCGAAACTTCCGAGCGGCTTTCACAGGAAGGGTTCATGCTCCGCGGGGGATACCACTGCGCCGGGCTGATCCACCGGCGGCTGAAAACCGAACGCACCGGAACCGTCCGCTTTTCCTGCGGGGCGGGAACGGGAAAAAGGGAAGTTTTAAGATTTTTGGAAATTGTACAGAAAATCGCCAGGGAAGGTTGAAATCCGCAGGAAAAGTTGTTACAATAATAGTGGAGCAGGATAGGCTTATGATGGCTTATGCCAAAAGTATATCCCTCATTTTTTATCAAAAGAAAAAGAAACGGTTGATATATAGTTCGTGACAATCAATAGAGGTGACAAATGATGAACTATCTTGCGCAGTTCTGGCCGCGTCTGTGGCATATGATCGTAAGCTATCTTGCCCAATGTTGGGAGGCCATTCAGCTTGCGATCGGCGATTTTAACATTTTCAGGGATACGATCGATATTGCCCTGATCGCCTATATTATCTATAAAGGGATCCAGATCATCCGCGAGACCCGCGCAAGCCAGCTCGTCAAGGGTATTCTCCTTCTTGCCGGACTTTATATCGTCGTTTATGCCGCGCAGCTCCGCACGACCTTGTGGCTCTTGAACAAGGTCATCGAGATGGGAATCCTCATCATCTTTATCGTCTTTCAGCCGGAGCTTCGCAGCATTTTGGAACGCGCCGGACGAACCAATCTGAGTGTCTTTCCGTTCTCCCATTCGGAAAATTCGCTTCGTCAGGCGACGATCTGGGGAGAACCGATCGATGTGGTCTGTGAAGCGGCGCAGCGGCTTTCGATCACGGCGACCGGCGCGCTGATCGTTATCGAGCGGGAAGTCAAGCTGGGCGACCAGATCCGAACCGGCGTGGTCGTTGACGCGGTCCCGAGCGTGGAACTGATCGGCAACATCTTCTTCAAGAACTCGCCGCTTCATGACGGAGCGATGATTATGCGCGATGGAAAGGTGTATGCTGCCGGGTGCTTCCTCCCAAAACCCAAGCAGGAGCAGGATATTGACAAGAGCTTAGGCTCCCGTCACCGCGCCGCGATCGGCATCAGTGAGGTTTCCGATTCGCTTACGATCGTCGTTTCGGAGGAAACGGGCGGAATGTCGCTTGCAGTCAATGGGCGGCTGATCCGCAATCTGTCGGTCGAAAAGCTCCACCAGACACTTGACTATTATCTTCTCCCGCATGAAGAGGCGGCGGACAAAAAGAAAAAGCCGCCGATCTTCTACCGCAGGGCAAAGTGATCCGGACACGAGTGTCCTGACAGGAAGGAGTGCAGATATCCTTGGATAAAAAGCAAAAGACTTCTCCCACTCCGGAGAAAAAAGTGAAAAAAGAGAAAAAGCCCCGCCGTCCGCTCAGCTTTCAGGCGCTTTTCGGCAACAACAAATTCGTCCTCTTCTTTTCGGTCATCAGTGCGGTCATTTTGTGGTTCGCGGTCAGTTCGCAGGACAAGGATGATTTTAACCGCACCATCACCAACATTCCGGTCACCGTAAACTATGAGAACTCGATCGCGCAGGATCTGGGGCTGGAGATCATCGGCAGCATCCAGACGACTGTTGACGTCACCGTTACCGGTAAGCGCGGTGCGATCAGTTCGCTGACAGCCGATGACTTTACCGCGTCGGTCGCGCTTTCGTCGGTCACCAAGGCGGGAACCTATAATCTTGAGATCCGTGTCCTTCGCAAGAAGGTCAGTTCAGAGTATACCTATGGGATCGCGTCCGGTTCACCGACCGAAGTGACGCTGACTTTTGACCGGGTCATCAGCCGCACCTTCCCGATCGAGATCAGTACGCCCGGCCTTTCGGCGTCGGAAGGGTATCTGATGGAGACGGCATATGCTGATATCGATTATGTGACCGTTACCGGCCCGCAGTCGGAGGTCAACCGGATCAGCCGCTGCGTCATCAACATCCCGACCGAGCAGGAACTTTCCGAAACGCTTACGACGACCGGCACAGTTGCTTTCCTGGATGATACCGGGGCGGCGGTCGAAAGCGAGAATCTGGAATACGATCATGATTCCGTTTCGGTGACGGTTCCGATCTATAAGACGAAGGAACTGGATCTGAATGTTGAGTTTATCAATGTTCCGAAGGGCTTCCCGATCGAACAGCTCAAATACACCCTTTCCCGCAACAGCATTCTGGTCGCGTCGCCCGGTGAAACGATCGACAACATCGGTTCGATCACCGTCGGCCCGGTCGATTTCAGACAGATCGACATCGGAACTGAACTGACGCTGGATATTACGCTGAACGCGGGACTGAAAAATGTCGAAAACGTAACGTCGGTCACCGTTACCTTCCCGTCCTACGGGCTGACCTCGCGCTCGATCGATCTGGACAACTTTGTGATTGAAAACCTTCCTTCCGGTGTGACCGTATCGCCGCTGAGCGATAAGATCGAGGGAATCCGGATCGTCGGCGATTCGTCGATCCTCTCTTCGATGACACAGGAGGATCTGGTCGGAACGATCGATCTTTCTCAGTACAGCATCTCGAGCGGACGTTATACCGTCTCAGTCAAGGTCTATGTCCAGGGTAAGGTTCTGGCATGGGCGGTCGGAGAGTACACGGTCGATATTGAAGTAACGCCGAAGGATACTTCAGGAAGCTGACTTCCGGGAGTTAATTCCCGAAAAGCAGTTTCCGGAAGCGGACGCCGGATACGGATGACACCGGGGCTGCCGGACAGGCAGCCCCTTTCCCTTCTATAAATGAAAGAAAGGCAAAGAATTCATGCTCCTTTTTCCCAACATCAAAACCCCCCTCGGAAGCGGAGAGGAAGCGGCTGTCCATCAGGCGCTCGGCCTTCTTCGGCTTCCGAAAGAGGATATTTTAGAAAGCTATGTTTCCAAATCCTCGCTGGACGCCCGCAGACGCGCCGCGATTCACCTTGTATCGACGGTCGCTGTACGGCTGAATGTCGATGAGGAGAAGATCGCCGGGAAGCTCTCTTCCCGAGGGATACAGGTCACCTATAAACCGGACGAGGTGTTTGCACCCAAAAAGGGAACCAAACACCTTTCTACTCCCATCGTGATCGCCGGGTTCGGACCGGCCGGGATTTTTGCGGCATCGCTTCTCGCGGAGGAAGGGTATCGGGTCTGTGTTTTGGAACGCGGAGGAGATATGGACGAGCGGGTCGGGAAGGTGAATGCCTTCTGGCAGACCGGTGTTCTCGATACCGGCTGCAACGTTCAGTTTGGCGAAGGCGGTGCGGGAACCTTTTCGGACGGAAAACTCACCACTCGGATCAATGATCCGCTCTGCGGCTATGTTCTGGAACGGTTCGGAGCGCACGGTGCGCCCAAAGAAACGCTTCGCCGCGCAAAGCCCCATATCGGCACTGATAAGCTGCGCGGGGTCGTTCGGTCGATGCGGGAGGAAATCATTCGAAATGGCGGAGAGGTTCGCTTCCACGCGGCGCTGACCGGGCTGAGAATCGAAAACGGAGCGCTGAAGGCGGTAGAAGTAAACGGCGAGGAGATGGCCTGCGAACGGCTGATTCTTGCGATCGGCCATTCGGCGAGAGATACCTTTGAGATGCTCAAAAAAGCGGGCGTACCGATGGAGCCGAAACCCTTCTCGGTCGGCGTCCGGATCGAGCACCGGCAGGAGCTGATCGATCGGGGATTGTACGGAGAACTGTCCGGACGGGATGATCTTCCGCCCGGAGAGTATCAGCTTTCCCACCGGGAGAACGGACGGGCGGTCTATACCTTCTGTATGTGTCCGGGCGGACTGGTCGTACCGGCGGCATCGGAAGAGGGTGAGGTCGTTACCAACGGCATGAGCGAATATAAGCGGGACCGGGAAAACGCAAACGCGGCGGTCGCGGTATCGGTCAGCAGCAGCGATTTCGGCTCCGATCCGCTGGACGGCATCCGCTTTCAGCGGGAGCTGGAAGCGCGGGCATTTCTGGCGGGCGGAAAGAGTTACCGTGCGCCTGCCGCTGATGTCGGGCATTTTCTGGACGGGAAGAAGGGGCTTTCGATCGGAAGGGTGACCCCTTCCTATGCGCTCGGAGTGGAACCGGTTGATTTTGATCAGATCCTTCCGCCGTTTGTGACCGGAATGCTCCGAACGGGGTTACGGGTCTTTGACCGCAAGCTCCACGGTTTTGGAAGCGCTGATGCGATCCTGACCGGCGTTGAGACCCGAACCTCTTCTCCGGTACGGATCCCCAGAGGAGAAGATTATCAGTCCTCGGTGCGCGGGCTTTATCCCTGCGGCGAAGGGGCAGGCTATGCGGGCGGAATCATGAGCGCGGCGGTCGATGGGTTGAAGGTGGCGGCGGCGATTATTGAGGAATACGCTCCGTGAGAAAAAGAGCGCTTTTTTCAGCAAGTGCGGCAATCGCGGCAATCGCGGCGGTCGTGCTCTGCGTTTTCTGCCTGTCCGGGTGTATTTTGGATACCGGCGGTGGAATGGAAACCGAAACGATCGTCGAATCTCTTCCGCAAAATCTCGACCCGCAGCTGAATATCTCGGCGATCGGAGAAAAGGTGATCGAGAAGATGTTCAAGCGGCTGGTCGCGGTCGAAGAGGGGAAGATCGTTCTCTCGGCCGCGGAAAGCTATACTGTATCCGGAGATCGTACAGAATATCTCTTTACCATCCGGGAAGGGGAAAGCTGGACGGACGGGGAAGCGGTTACCGCACAGGATTATGCCTTTGCGTTTTCCCGAATAGCGGATCCATCTAGTTACAGCCCGTATGCTGAACGGTTTTCCGGGATCGAATCGGTGAACGCTGAGGATGCGCGGACGCTTCGGATCCGGCTGAAAAGCCCGGACAACCGCTTCCTTTATTTTATGGCAAGCGCGGTGGCCAGTCCCTGCCGGGAGGATTTCTTTCTTTCAACCCACGGGCGCTATGGACTTTTGCGGGAAACGCTGATTGGAAACGGGGACTGGCAGTTGACGACATGGCTTATGGACACCGGAACGCTTCGGCTGCGCGGCAAGACGAGCGGAAACGAGGAAGGTCATTCGATTCTTTACCGCCTTCCGAAAGAGGGAGAACCCCTTTCGGCGGAAACGAGAGAAAGAGTATACGGACTGACCTTTAGGGAGGATGGGACTTTTGGTTCAGAATCCGCCCGAAAGGCCGTGCTGCTTGATCTTCCGGCAGAATATCACGATTCTCCGGCAGGTTTTACACCGGAGAGCGACGCGGGGCTTTCTTTCCCGGCGGCCAACCCATCCTTAGCCCGACTCCTTTACCGTGCGGCTGTGACCGAAACAGATCAGGCCAGACTCGTCCTCCTGGTTTCGGAGGACTCGGGACTGTATGACCGGGTCGCCGCTCTTTCTCAGATCTGGCAGCAGGACATAGGTCTTTTCTTTTCGATTGAAGTGATCCCGGAGATGGAGGTCATCAGCCGGATGGAGACGGGCGATTATGACGCGGCACTCGTATCGCTTGGAAACGGATGCGGCGAACCGTTTGGAGAACTGGAGCTTTTTGCGGAATACGCAGGGGAAGAATTCTCCGATCTTTACGATCAGGCGGTACAAGCGCCCGAAGAGCAGGCGGGGGCGCTCTATGCAGAATGTGAACGAAAAGCGTTTGAGAATGGGCTTTTTATTCCGCTTTTTCAGACGGAAGGGGAAACATGATGAGCTATGTATCAGAAATGCACGCGCTGATCGGGCATAAAAGCCTGGGCGCGGGAACTTTATGAAGAGACCGGGTTGAAAGCGGAGCGGATGACCCTGCTGACGGTTTTATCCGGACCGGAATACCGGTTTACTTATCCGAACGGTGATCAGATCCGGCAGCTTCCGCCGCTTGAATCCCGCGCGGCGCAGGTGATCCGTTGTAATCCGCAACCTGTCTTTTGACCGACCCTGAAAGGAATTTTATTCATGCAATTTCTCAAAAATCTCATTTGCGGCGCATTGATCGGTATTTCGAGCATTATCCCCGGAATGAGCGGCGGGACGATGGCGGTTATCCTCGATATTTTTGACCAGATGATCGGCTCGATCAGTTCTCTGCGTCATACCTTCAAAAAAAGCGTCTGTTATCTTTTCCCGATCGGACTGGGGATGGCGGCGGGGGTACTGCTCTTTTCCGGTGTTTTGTCCGGACTTCTCGCTTCCTATCCGGTACCGATGCAGTTTTTCTTTATCGGCGTGGTCGTGGGGAGCATTCCGCTTGTCCTGCGCAAGGGAAGGGAAGAGGCTTTCCGCCCGCACAGCTTTCTCGCGCTGATCGTGACCCTTGCGGCGATGCTCTGTGTGTATTTTATCCGGCCGGATGATACTGCTGTTCAGCTGATCCGCACACCGGATATGGTGCAGATGGTTCAGCTTGGCCTTTACTCGGCTTTTGCGGCGGCGGCTATGGTCATTCCGGGCGTCAGCGGATCGTTTTTCCTGATGCTTTTCGGCGTCTACCACAGCATTCTGGCGGCGGTAAGCGAACTGAATATGAGCGTACTGATCCCGGTCGGGGTTGGGATGGTGATCGGGATTTTGTTCTGCGCCAAGATCCTCGATATCCTGTTAAAGGCGCATAAGCAGGCCGTTTATTTCGGAATCCTGGGCTGTGTGATCGGAAGCATCCCGAATATCTGGCCGTCCGGACTAAGCTGCGCGCATATCCTGCCGGCGATCGTATTCTGCGCGCTCGGCGCGGCAATCTCTTTTTTCGCTTCGTCGGAATGGCTGAGAAACCGGCTTCAGCGGTTGAACGGGAAAAACTGCAAAAAGTAAAAAACTTTTTCGGTTTTCATGCCGGATTTCGTATGCGCCATTTTGGAAAAAACTCTTTACAAACCGGTGCGGATATGCTATACTTCTATTTGTTGCCGCACAGATGGTAAAGCGGAGTTTCGCCCCGATCGGGGAATCACCGTTCCCTCTACTATGGTGCAGGCAAAATATATCAAAGAGGTGACTCATCATGATGAGAAAAGAAGAAAAAACCGAGATCATTGTCAACAACGCACTGCATGAGGGTGACACCGGTTCTCCCGAAGTCCAGATCGCAATCCTCACCAGACGGATCAACGACCTTACCGAGCATCTGAAAGCGAACAAGAATGACCATCATTCCCGCCGCGGTCTGCTCAAGATGGTCGGTCGCCGCCGCAATCTTCTGGGCTACCTGCAGAAAAACGATATCGAGCGTTACCGCGCGATCGTTGCTAAACTCGGCCTGCGTAAGTAATCTCTGTGACCGGATAAGGCAGATGGAAACTTCCGTCTGCCTTTTGGTGTATTAAACAGAAAACGTCATCCATCTTCAGGCAGCCGCTGCCGAAAAACTCTGATGCTGTTTAGCATTAAATCGTACCTCCGGAGGTTCCGGAGGCAGGATTTATTGCTAAGCCCCGGAGCTTTGCGCTGGAACGTCTGCCTGAGAAGTCAAAAAAAGGAGGCCCTTATGGCACACATTGTCCACACCTTTAAGACTACCTTTGCCGGTGAAGAGCTGGTTGTTGAGACCGGCCGCACCAGTGAGCTGACCAACGGTTCCTGCTGGGTTAAATACGGCGAAACCATCGTCATGGCAAACGTTACCGCTGCTGCGAAGCCCCGTGAAGGCATCGACTTCTTCCCCCTCAACATCGACTACGAGGAGAAGATGTATTCGGTCGGTAAAATTCCCGGCTCCTTCCTCAAGAGAGAGTCCCGTCCCACCGAGCACGCAACGCTGACCGCGCGTATGATCGACCGCCCGCTGCGCCCGATGTTCCCCAAGGATATGCGCAACGATGTTTCGATCGTTACGACCGTTCTTTCCTGCGATATTGACCATGCGCCTGAAATTCTCGCATTCCTCGCCGCATCGATTGCAGTCGCGATCTCCGATATTCCGATCAGCGGAACGGTCGCTGCCGTTTCGGTCGGTCTTGTTGACGGACAGCTGGTTCTCAATCCCCATCGCGCAGCCCGTGAAAAATCGGATCTGAACCTGACGGTTGCCGGTACCGCTGAAAAGATTGTTATGATTGAGGCCGGTGCAAACGAAGTCCCCAACGATAAAATGCTCGAAGCAATCGCGCTGGGTCACGAAGAGATCAAGCATATGGTTGCTTTCATCGAAGAGATCCGCGCAGAGATCGGCAAGCCCAAGTTCGAGTTCGTATCCAAGGAAGTTCCGCACGAGCTGCTGGACGAGATCCTCAGCGAGTTCGGCGATCAGTTCAAGTTCGCTCTGGATACCGACGATAAGAACGTCCGTGAAGCAAATCTCCTTCCGATCAAGGATATGATCCATGCCAAATACGACGAGCAGTATGCCGAGACGGAACCCGGCCTGATCGATGAGGCTATCTATAAAGCACAGAAGGTTATCGTCCGCCGCTGGCTTCTCGACGAGCAGAAACGTGTTGACGGCAGAGGAATGGACGAGATCCGTCCGCTTCAGGCTGACGTCGGACTCCTTCCCCGTGCGCATGGTTCCGGACTCTTCTCCCGCGGTCAGACTCAGGTTTTGTCGGTCGCGACCTTAGGCCCGATCAGCGACGCGCAGATGCTCGATTCGATCGGCGAAGAGACTGAGAAGCGCTATATGCATCAGTACAACTTCCCGTCCTACTCGGTCGGTGAGACCCGTCCTTCCCGCGGCCCCGGACGCCGTGAGATCGGTCATGGCGCGCTGGCTGAAAAGGCGCTCGTTCCCGTTCTTCCTTCCGTTGAAGAGTTCCCCTATGCGATCCGTGTCGTTTCCGAAGTCCTTTCTTCCAACGGCTCGACCTCTCAGGGTTCGATCTGCGGCTCGACCCTCGCGCTGATGGACGCCGGTGTTCCGATCAAGGCTCCGGTTGCCGGTATCTCCTGCGGCCTGATTACCGAAGGTGATCGCTGGATGACGATGGTTGATATTCAGGGTCTCGAAGACTTCTACGGCGATATGGACTTTAAGGTTGGCGGTACTAAGAAGGGTATCACCGCGATCCAGGTCGATATTAAGATTGACGGTCTGACGCTGGACATCATCAAGGAAGCGTTTGAGAAAACCGAAAAGGCGAGAAATTATATCCTCGACGAGGTTATGCTCAAGGCCATTCCTGAAGTCCGCGATCATGTTTCCAAATACGCGCCCAAGCAGCGTTCGCTGACCATCCCGGTCGATAAGATCCGTGATGTCATCGGCAGCGGTGGAAAGGTCATCCAGAAGATCAGCGGCGAGTGCGAAGTCAAGATCGACATCACCGACGATGGTAAGGTCTTTATCCTCGGACAGGATCAGGACAATGTTGACCGCGCTTCCTATATCATCGAAACGATCGTTAAGGATCCTGAGGTCGGCGCTATCTACAAGGGCAAAGTTACCCGCCTGATGAATTTCGGCGCTTTTGTTGAGATCGCTCCCGGCAAAGAGGGACTTGTCCACATTTCCAAGCTCGAGAACTACCGCGTCGAAAAGGTTGAGGACGTTGTCCAGCCCGGCGATGAGGTCTATGTAAAAGTTACCGAGATCGACGATCAGGGAAGAATCAACCTTTCCCGCAAGGACGCGATGAACGACCTTGCCAAGAAGGGTAGAATCTGATTATAAACAGTAAGCGTCAAGCACGTCTTTCAGAGGGCGCGCTTGACGCTTTTTTTCGGAAAGGAGTTTTTATGGCCTACCAGACGCTGCTTTTTGATCTCGACGGAACCATAATCGATTCTGCCCCCGGAATCTACCGGTCGGTGCAGTATGCGCTTTCTAAGTTCGGGATCATGGTATCCGATCCGCAGACGCTCCGTCCGTTTATCGGTCCGCCGTTGATGGATTCGTTTATGCAGTATTATCATATGTCCGAAGAGGACGCGCGGCTTGCCGTGAAATATTACCGGGAGCTTTATGAGCCGGAAGCTAAACTGGAGTGTACGGTCTATACCGGGATCCCGGAACTGCTGGAGACTCTGCACGCCGCGGGCAGGCGGGTCGTTCTTGCGACCTCCAAGCCGGAAGTTTTTGCCCGCGCGATTTTAGACCACTTCTCTCTTGACCGGTATTTTGATCGGATCGGAGGGGCACTTTTAGGCGGCGGACGGGATACAAAGGAAGAAGTCCTCCGGTATATCTTATCGGAAGTGTCCGCCGAAAACGCCGTAATGATCGGCGATACCAAGTTCGATATGGCGGGAGCGAAAGCACTTGGACTTCCGGCAATTGGTGTGACTTACGGATTTGGGAGCCGGGAGGAATTGATCAGCGGCGGCGCGGCGGCTTTGGCTGAAAGTCCGGAAGAACTTGGAAAGATCCTGATGGAAGGGGAAAGAGCAGAATGATTCGAGCGGCGATCTTTGATATGGACGGGCTGATGTTTGACACCGAACGAGTCGGACGGGAAGCGTGGAACCGGGTCGGAGAAGAACTTGGGCTTGGGAGGATGGATGAAGTCAACGAGCGCTGTCTTGGTTGCAACAAAGAGTACTGCCGAAAGGTATTCGAGGACACGTTCCACGGCCGGCTTTCGCTTGATCGGATGCTGGAACTTGCGGAGCCGTATCGGAAAGAATACTTTCGGCAGCATGGAATGCCCTGTAAAAAGGGGCTGAAGGAACTGCTGGACTATCTGAAAACAACCGGGCGGAAGATCGCAATGGCGACCTCGTCCGATCGTGCAGATGCAGAGTACAACCTGACACTCGCCGGTCTCCGGGAATATTTTGATCTGCTGGTCTGCGGAGATATGGTCAAAAAAAGCAAGCCGGATCCGGATATTTATCGGACGGCGGCGCGGCTTTTGGAGGTGGATCCGAAAGAGTGTGTCGGACTGGAGGATTCCAGAAACGGAATTTTAAGCGTCCATGCTGCGGGCATGAAAGCGGTACTGGTTCCGGATCTGATTCCGGCAAATGAGGAGATGCGTCAGGCGGCGGATGTTGTTCTGAACGACCTTTCCGAAGTGCCTGAGTGGATCGAAAGCTTGCATTGACAAAAGAAAAGCACATTCCGAATCCAAAGGGAAACGGAATGTGCTTTTTAGGTTTACAGAAATCAGTGAAGACCTCTGGCCTCGGCCATCTGAACGATCTCGTTTACAATATCCTCTTCGTCTTCGGGAAGAACAAAGCCCTTCTGCACATCAAGCGCGGTCGATTTGGCGACGAGCGCACGGTAGTTTTCAAGGCTTCCGTAAAGCTCTTTCATCAGCGCGGGAGAGAAGGGGTCGGCGTGACCGTAGAGCCAGTTGTGGCGCAGAGTTCCGTCCGGCTGCGGCTCATTGCACCAGTTGTAGTAGCGGGCGGTCGGGAAATCGAGCGCCGCCGTTCGGATACCGCCTTTGGCGTTGCCGAAGGCGTCTTTTAGGTTTTCATAGTGATAGTCGCCGGTCTCTTCATCGCGGATGCGTTCCATTTCGATCCGGGGCATATGGGGAGCAGGAACGCCGTCGCGCACCCACGCATACAGGCGCGCCATCGTCATATGGAAGAGATAAGTGTAGGGGTAGTTGTTGACCTCGCCTTCCAGGCCTCTGTAGGGCTGTCTGCGTTCGGGCGCAAGGTCGGGATCATCCCGATACCAGTCATCCAGATTGTTCTTTTCATCGTGAGAGGAGCCGGGCATCTGGTAGCTTCGGAAAAGGTCGCCGGGTACGTCAGAGTCATCGCCCCATGCCGCCATTTTATTTTCGCTCTCGGTGTTGAGTGCAATAAAAGGAACGTCTGCACCAAAAACACTCCAGCCTTCCATGCCGAAGATCCCGCCGCGGGCGTAGTTGGCATACGAGTTGATAGGGGTCAGCTTGGCGCCGCCGCCGGCATTTAAGTATCCGTCAAAGATCCCTTTCAATTCTTTTGTCTGTGCAAACGAACGGACATAGCGGTTGATGAAACCGGTGCACTGACTCCATCCGGTCATGTACAGATAAACCTTTGTATTCATATAGGCCGCGATCGGGTTCAGTTCGTCATTTCGGCGCAGAATCTTTCCGCAGTCGGTCATGATATCCCATAAAAGTCCGTTTTCCCACTGGACGTTGAGCGGGAACATCAGCCCTTTCGGTTCTTTCCGGTCGGGGAGGGGATTGGGCCAGTTGATCTCTCCATACCGCTCCTTGTCAAAGGTGTAGAGCGAATCGAAAACATCCGGCTTGCTGACGATGCCGATATAGATATCGCCATGGCGGACGAAATACCGCCAGGTGTTGACCCAGATACGGTCGATATCGATGTGTGCGGTCGGATTCAGAAGCTCGATTACGACATTTCCGGAAAAACGCGCCGGATCGGCCGGACGGCGAACCAGCATCCGATTGACATAGGGAACATTTTCCACAATAACGACCGGGCGCTCATCCGGATTGGCATCATAGAGGTTGGCTTTTCCGTAGACAAAATATTCGTCCTCAACATAGCCGTTTTCCTTAAAATTACACTTTACGTCTGCCCGCGCGAAAGGATGGGAGGTTTCAGTCGTCGGAACAAGACGGATTTTTTCTACCATATAAAATCGCTGCCTTTCTGATCGGATTCTATTGCCATTATATCGTTCACCTGAAAAATTGTCAAGTATTGCACAAATATACGCGGAATATTTGGATAAATTCACAGTTTCTATGGTTTTGTTCTGAAATCTAAGGTTATTAAGTGATCGAAAGATCAGATGCTGTAATCGGAAGTTTGTAACAGAACGGGTAACAGAACATACCAATAAAATTAATATCAAAAAGTTTCAAAAAATGCTTGACAAAAGATTCTCAGCGTGGTATTATATATATCGTTCCGGTGAACATCACCGAACCCTTCCGGAGAAACGAAGTGTTTCAGATGGAGAGATGTCCGAGTGGTTTAAGGAGCCAGTCTTGAAAACTGGTGATCGCGTAAGCGACCGTGGGTTCGAATCCCACTCTCTCCGCCACTATCATTTTAATAGTTCTTGACAGGAACGTACCATGGAGTAGTACTCAAGTTGGTGACGAGGCGCCCCTGCTAAGGGCGTAGGTCGCGTAAAAAACGGCGCGAGAGTTCGAGTCTCTCCTACTCCGCCAAGATTGACCCGCTGAAAACCCAGTAATCATGGGCTTCGGCGGGTTTTTCGTTTTTGTGAAGTGGGAAAAACCACAACTTTTGTAACAACAATGATAACATAATATGTAAAAGGAGAATCACCGCTCATGCCCATCCTTCCGATTATCGATCCGACGCTTCCCGGACCGGACGTTTATACCAGACTGACCGAAGCGCAGCTTAGAAACCGCCTTGAACCGGAAAAGGGAATTTTTATCGCTGAAAGTCCCAAGGTCATCCGGATCGCGTTGGATGCGGGATATGAGCCGGTTTCGCTGATGATGGAGGAAAAGCATCTGACCGGGGACGCTTCGGATATCGTGTCCCGTGTCCTTCAAAAAACGCCGGAACTTCCGATCTATACGGCTCCCAGAGAGGTGCTTTCCGGGTTAACAGGATATGAGCTGACCCGGGGCGTTCTCTGCGCGATGAAGCGTCCGCGCCCTGCCAGTGTCGAAGAGATCTGTAAAAATGCCCGCCGGATCGCGGTATTGGAGGATGTGGCTGATTCGACCAATATCGGTGCGATTTCCCGCTCTGCGGCGGCGCTGAATATCGACGCGATCCTTTTTACCCCCTGCTGCTGCGATCCGCTGAACCGCCGTGCCGTTCGGGTCAGCATGGGAACGATCTTTCAGGTTCCGTGGACAAGGATCGGAACCGAACCGGACGATTGGCCGGGAAAGGGAATGGAGCTTCTGCACGCCCTTGGTTTTAAGACAGCCGCCATGGCACTTTCAAATCAGTCGGTTTCGATCGATGATCCCGGGCTTCTTGCCGAAGAAAAGCTGGCGATCGTTCTGGGGACGGAAGGAACCGGCCTGAAAAACAAGACGATCGCGTCCTGTGACTATACCGTGAAGATTCCGATGGCGCACGGAGTCGATTCGCTGAACGTAGGGGCAGCAGCGGCAGTCGCTTTCTGGCAGCTTCGCGCACGCTGAGGGTGTTTAATGATGGAAAGAAAAACGATCAGACGTATTTTTTCGCTTGTACTGGCGGTTTCGATAGCGGCGGCACAGCCCCTTTCCGTCCATTCGGAATTTGATGACACTGGGCGGGTGTTTCCGGCTTATGCCGATCGGACAGATTCCGCTTCTTCCTCTGAGCAGAAGCCTGAAACCTCTGAACCGGAAGGGAAGTTTGTAACCCGCGGAGGAAAGACACGGTACCGTTATTCTTCCGGAGAACGGTCGGGCGAATACGCAAAGGGCTTGACCGAAATCAATGGAAAGCAGTACTTTTTTGATGAGGACGGCGTTCTGGCTGTCGGACAATGGGTCGAGCTTTCGGGTACGCGGTATTATGCTTCCGAGGACGGGAGTTTTCTTACCGGAAAACAGAACGTCGAGGGTACAGACGTTTATTTTGATCAATCGGGCGCTGAACGGGCAGATGGTTGGTTTTGTCAGGAAGACAGTTGGTACTATATCTGCTCCGGGCGGCTGCAAACCGGATGGCTTTCGTTTAGGGGAAACTGGTACTATCTGGACGCAGATGGGCGGATGCTTGCTTCTGAATGGGTCGAGAACGGCGGGAAATGGTATTACCTGAAAGAGAGCGGAAAGATGGCTGTTTCCGAATGGGTGCAGTGGAAGGATCACTGGTACCATGTCGGGAAAAGCGGGCAGATGCAGACAGGAACGCTGACCCTTTCCGGAAGAAAATGGTATTTTGATGGCTCCGGCCGGCTTACGGTTGATAACGACCATCCGATCGATGTGCCGCTTGTTTTACAGGCTCCCGCGCTTCCGAATGGCTGCGAGATCACGGCGCTGACCGAACTGCTGCGCTTTTACGGCTTTGGCGTCAGTCACACTGAGATGGCGAAAACATATCTTCCACGGGCAAAGTTTACCTATTCCGGCGGGAAAATGTATGGGCCGGATCCGGATGAATATTTTGTCGGCAATCCCGAGGATAAGACCGGATGGTATTGTCTGGAGGGGCCGATTCTGACCGCCGCCAACCGCTATCTTTCGGAACAGGGAAGCACCCTTCGTGCTAAGAAGATTTCCGGCGCGGATGTCGAGGAACTGCAATATTACTTAAAGCAGGGGATACCAGTCATGGTTTGGGAAACGCCGTTTCTCAACGAATTTTCCTATTCGTCGGTTCGTTGGACGCTTCCGGACGGAACGCTGTATAAGCCTTATGCCGGAACACATGGACTGGTGCTGACTTCTATTGACGAAGAGCGGGGGATTGCGACCTTTTCCGATCCGGCTAAGGGAAAGAATACCCAGAAGCTGGACTTCTTCCTTCGTCTTTACCGTGCGATGGGGAGACGGGCGGTCATTATCCAGTAAAACAAAAAAGAGTTTCCGATGGGCGTATAAGTGGGCGTATAAGGCGGCATCGGAAACTCTTTTTGTTTGCATAAAAAACCTGCCCGGAGAAGCATCAACAGTGAAGTCAAACTTCTCCGGGCAGGTGAGGACAGGACAGTAAAATTATACGGTACTCAGATCCCATTCTTCATAGATCTTCGGAACGTCGCTGATCAGGCGTTTGGTATAATCAGCTTTGGGAGTGAGGATAACCTCGTCCGCACCGCCCGATTCAACGAACTTTCCGTGCTCCATGATGTAAACCGAATCGGAAATGTAGTAGGCAAGACCGATATCATGGGTGATAAAGATGATCGTCATGTTGATCTCATCGCGCAGCTTGAGGAGCATATCAAGGATGGTCGCTCTCGAGCAGGCATCGATCATTGAGGTCGGCTCATCAGCCAGAAGAATCTTCGGCTTGAGGAGGAAGATACGCGCGATCATCAGCCGCTGCATCTGACCGCCGGAAAGCTCGAAGGGATATTTGTTGGTCAGCTCGGCAAACTTCAGGTTAACGAAGCTGCACGCTTCGGTCATCATCTCGATCTTCTTCTCTTTCGGAAGATTTTTTCCGCCGCGCATATTGATGCAGTCGAGAAGGACAGAATCGATCTTATTGAACATATTGAAAGAAGAGAAGGGATCCTGGAAGATCGCCTGGATTCCTTTCCAGTATTCAGTTTTCTTTTTATGGCTTCTGATGTCGCGGGGTTTTCCCTGAAAATCGATCTCTCCTTCGGTGACGCTGATCAGGCCGAGCAACATCTTGGAGATCGTCGTTTTACCGGAACCGGATTCGCCGACGATCGAGATGATTTCACCCTCGTGGAAATCGAAATCGACATGATCGACCGCTACGGTACGGGTATCGCCAAAACCGAAAATTTTTGTTACGCCTTTACCACGCAGACAGGAGGGACGTTCGGAAGAAGCGGGAACCTTCTCGGTCTGCTCAACGGCTTTTGCAGCTTTCGCTTCACTCATCTGCATATACCTCCCTTAACTGTTCGACCGAACGGTGGCAACGATAGCTGCGTCCGTCGTCAAAATTCTTCATCATCGGAGCAAGCCCCTTGCACTCTGCGGTCGCGTATTTGCACCGCTCAGCAAACCGGCATCCGGCAGGCGGGCGCTTGAGGTTGGGGGGCGTGCCGGGGATTGCGGTCAGTTTCTGGTCGCGGGTACCGGCTTCGGGAACGATAATGGAGCCCATCAGACCCTTGGAGTAAGGGTGGATCGGATCAAAGACCATCTCGCGCGCGGTTCCTTTTTCAACGATCTGGCCGGCGTACATAACCATGATGTCGTCGGTGACGTTGTAAAGAAGCGGAAGCTCGTGGGTGATAAAGATCATCGAACGGATAAATCCTTTTTCCATCAGTTCGCGCATCATCTTGATAACCATCTTCTGAGAGGTAACGTCCAGTGCCGACGAGGGTTCGTCCGCGATCAGTACCTTGGGGGAGAGGATGGTGGAGATGGCGATAACGGTACGCTGTTTCATACCGCCGGAAAGCTCGACCGCGTGTTTCTGAAGGACTTCGGGCGGAAGCCCCAGTACCTCAAACCGCTGTTTGGCAAGGTCGTAAATATCTTTCTTGCTGGCAGAAGGATCGTGCGCATGAATAACGTCTTCGATGAAGCGGATGATCTTCTGTGTGGGGTTGAGCGCGTTCATAGCCGCCTGCGGAATATAGGCGATCTCATTTCCAAGGATCTTATGACGAACGTCGTCCGGCTTCATATCTGAGATCTTGATGCCGTCAACGATGATGTCACCGCTGATATAATGGAGCGGGGAAAAGTAGTAGCCCATCAGAGAAAGCGCCAGCGTACTTTTGCCGCATCCGGATTCGCCTGCGATACCAAGGCTCTTGCCCTCTTCGATCTTGAGGGAGACGCCGTCAACCGCATATACGTCCTCATGGAAACGGGTGATGTATTTGGTTTTGAGGTCGTTGACCTCAAGCATGATTTTTCCCATAACCTCTTCCTCCTTAATCTCTCAGCTGGGGATTGAATACCTGGTCAAGACCGGTGTTCATCAGGTTGAGCGAGAACGAGATCAGCGCGATCGTCAGAATGACCGGGAAGTATGCCCACCACGAACCGTTCAGGTGTGCCGAATACTGCATAGCCCAGTTCATCATCAGTCCCAGTGTAGCGGTCTTGGTTGTTGCCGGCCCGAGTCCGAGCATTGAGAGCTGTGCTTCAGCAAGGATGCCGGAGGAGATCTGAAGGATCAGTGCCATAACAACGTAGGAAGCGATGTAGGGGAGGATGTCGGTAAAGACGATCCGGAGCATACTGTGTCCGGAAAGCTTAGAAAGGTTTACGTGGTCGCGGTTGCGCAGCGAAATGACCTGCGAACGAACCGAACGGGTCGTCCATGTCCAGGAGGTAAAGCCGATAATGATCGCAACCAGCCCGACGCCTCTGGCACCTGAACCGACCGAGTAGGAGATCAGAACGAGGATGATAAACGACGGAATGACGGTAAAGAGGTTGGTGATAAAGGTGATGATGTTATCGACCGTTCCGCCGAGATAGCCGGAGAGAAGGCCGAGAATCAATCCGATGAAGGTCGCAATACTGCCCGCGATCAGACCGATCTGGAGCGAAACCTTTGTCGCGGCAACCAGTTCAGTCAGAACGTCACGACCGAAGTTATCGGTGCCGAGGATAAAGGTGCGGTTGGTCTGAAGATCCTTGATGTTGACGTAAGCCTGATCATCGATGGTCGAGTTTTCACTCAGTGTGCCGTCTTCATTTTCGGTGGCAATGATGATGCCGGAAGAGGCGAGCATATTGTCGATCTTGCCGTCCAGACGGGCGAAATACTTTTTATCTGCTGCGATCAGACCTTTCTGATCGACGTCTTTGGAGTAATGATTTTTCCAGAGTTCTACAAGAGCAGCTGCATCAGAGGTATCGATCTCCGATTCATCAACGCCGCCGAACCGTACGAGCCAGTCGGACATCTTGCTGCGCTGAGTCTCATCCAACTGACGATCCAGCTTGGAAGCGCTGGATACATCGACGTTGAGAGTGTATTTTTTAGCAGTCATCGTTTCTGAAACGTTGACATAGGTTCCGGGCTTAAAGAAGTTTCCGTTTCCGACCATATCAAGCGGATTGACGGTAACGATCAGCGGATAGATGATAACGGTTAGGAAAATAGTGATAAAGATGATAAATCCGACCAAAAAGCGCGGGGAACGGAAAACCTGTTTTAATGTATTCAGCATACCATTCCCTCCTTAATCCTGCTGAGCCGCTTTGATGCGCGGGTCAATGATACCGTAAATGATTTCAACAAAGAGATTTGCGAGAAGAACCATGATCGTGATAATCAGTGTGCAGGCGGAGATTAGCGGATAGTCCTGACCGGTGACGGCCGAGAGAAGAGTCGAACCGAGTCCGGGATAGGAGAAGATTGTTTCCGCGACCAGCGCGCCGCCCATCATGGTGCCGATCGACATAGCCAGACCGGTGACCTGGGGGAGCATCGCATTTCTGAAAACGTAGCCGACGATCTTATTGTCCTTGATTCCGAGGAAACGGGAGTATTTGACATAGTCAGCGTTCAGCTCGTAGATCGACATTGAACGCATACCGATGGCCTGTCCGCCGATGGTGATGAGAACGATCGACCAGAAGGGAAGCTGATAATGCTTGAACATCGAAAGGAAGAAGCTCCAACTGGCGTTCGGGATCAGGTCATAGCCATAGCCGCCGCCGGTGGGAAGCCATTTCAGGTTGACCGCAAAGACGGTCAGAAGGATCGTAGCCATACCGAAAGCGGGTATGTTGCCGATGAAAAGGAATACGGGAAGGAGAACCTTATCGAATACGCCTTTGATGTAAGCGGCAACTGCGCCTAAAAGGTTGCCGAGGATCCAGCCGACGATGATCGCCGGAAGCTGTAAACATACCGTCCACCATACGGAGGAAGCGATGATGTCGGAAACAGCACGGGGATACTGGGTGAAAGAAATGCCGAAATCGCCTTTGAGAGCGTTTCCGACAAAGCGGAAGAACTGGATGTAAAGCGGCTGATCAAGACTGAACTTTGCCGAATACTCTTCCATAACTTTCTGGATTGCGGAAGCGTCGGTCATGCCGACCGAAACCTTCGCCATAATCGTTGATGTCGGGTCGCCCGGCATCAGGCGGGGAAGAATAAAGTTTAACAGGACTGCGATCACGAAGGTGATCAGATACCAGAGAATTTTCTGACCATAGTATTTACGGAAACCTTTCATACTACTACTTTTCATGTTGCTTTCACCACACCTTTACTATTGATGCTTGCATCGGGGATGCTTTTGCAGCGGGTAGAGACGTCTGCCTTTTAAGAAAAGAGCCGCCGCATAAAAATCCTATGCGGCGGCTCTTAACTGGGTTTATCGGAAAGCCGTGTTCAGAAAACTTTTGAACTTACGGATTAACGAGTTCGAGCTGGTAAAGGCCGGCAATACCATAGCCGTCGGTCAGAACTGTGGGAGGAATGCCATCGCCCTGAACAGGGAAGCCGGTCCATACGGTTTCGTTGCAGGCGTAGAAGTACTGCGGACGATACATCAGCGTGAAGGAAGGAACGTCGGTGAGATAGATCTCAGTCAGTTCGGTGTAGTAGTTCTTCAGAGTCGCTTCATCCGTCTCATGAGGCAGGAGAGAAAGGATCTCGTCTGCACGTTCGTTGACGTAATGACCAAAGTTGCCGCTCCAGTTGGACTCGAGCTGGATGTAAGAGGAGCTGAACAGACCCATTGCACGCGAGTAGATACCGTTGACGGAAGCACCTGCCGGGCTCCACATACCGATATCGAAGTTGCAGGTTGTCAGATCTGCATAGTAGGTGTTGGCGTCGGGGAAGTAGGTGGAAATATCGATGCCGATCTCTTTACCGGCAGCAGCAACAATCTCAAGAGCTGCGTTCCAGTCGGTCCATCCGGACGGGCATTCAGCCTGGAAGGAGAGGTTCTTGCCATTGTATTCACGGATGCCGTCTCCATCGCTGTCAACGATACCGGCTTCATCAAGCAGAGTATTGGCGCCGGCGATATCCTTGCCAACCCACTGGAGATCTTTGACTGCGTCGTGATCGTACATCTTCTGCTCGCCGTCGGTCGGGTTCATGATCGAGCGAGGAACATCTTTGAAGGAAGGAGACTGGTTAGACATAGCCGAAGAAATGATCTGATCGTAATCAACGGCCATAGCGATCGCTTTACGGACAGCGACCTGATCCAAACCTTCTCTTTCAACGTTGAACCATGCGGTCGGAAGCTGTACGCAGATACCGTAGGGCTGTTCGTCGAGATAGGTGGTGATCGGAAGATCCTGTTCTTCCCACATCTTCTGTACGTCGGTGATGAACTGCTGGTTGCAGTCGATCTCGCCGTTTGCAAATGCGACCTGTGCGGCGTTGTTGTCAGAGTAGATGGTGTGTGCCAGATACTTCGGAACGGGGAGCTTGCCCCACATCGAATCGGCCTGACCCCAATAATTATCGTCGCGCTGGTAAACGACCTTCTGATCGTCATAATAATAAGGATAGTACGGACCGGAAACTACGAGGTCTTCCATCGTATCGAGCTTAACGGCTTCCGCATCGTAGTTGCAACGCTCTTCTACCTTTTCAAGGTAGGCTTTCTGCATAACATAAGTCTGTGCGATATAGTCAACAACTTTCAGCGGGTTGATCGAAACGCCGCTATCGTCGAGCTTGGCGTTGATCGTTACGGTATGTTCATCGGTCGCTTCGATCGAATCGATGTACTGGGACATATCAAGACCGCGGGAAGAAGCGTATTTAACGTTGACTTCCCAAGTATAAGCAACGTCTTCTGCGGTAACGGGCGTACCGTCGTTCCAATGTGCATCGGGATTCAGGTGAACAGTCAGAGCGGTCTGCTCATCGTTCCACGCGTAATCGGTACCGAGCAGAGGATAAAGCTTGCCGTCGAGCATATTGTAAATAAACAGCGATTCATAAACAAATACACGGGAGGAGTCGCCCTGAGACTGGCACCAGTTGTTGGAACCGGCGGACATCGGGTTAAAGTCGTTGAGCGTGCCCCACTGCTGACCGCCGAAGTAAACGGTCTCATTTCTGGGAGTAGAACCTGCGGTCGTCGCTTCCGCTTCGGAAGTCGAACTTTCTTCGGAAGAAGCTTCCTCAGAAGAGGTCTCTGCCGATTCGGAAGAAGCGCTGCTCTCGGCTGGAGTGCTGGTTGTAGCGGAACCGCCGCCACAGGATGCAAGACTAGCTGCCATGGATGCTGCGAGAATAAGCGCGAGCAGAGATTTCTTGGACTTAGTCATGTTGATGCCTCCATTTTTTCGTTCAAAATCCGTATCGGACTGTCTCATAGATATGCGGCCGGATCAAAAAACAGTAGGATAAATTGCAAAAAGTTTATTAGCGAGCTGCATATTTTTTTCTGACAATCACGATTTATTTGGTACAATTGCATTATAAAGCGGTTAAAGCACGTAGTCAAGCGATTTTTACAAAATTCACCGCATTGTATCCGCACTGTAATCGGTTTGTTACGAATTTATGACAAAAAGACATAAATTTATCACAATAATATATGAATACGCATAAAATCATAAGAAAATATTGTGTAAAAACTTGTTTTAGAGTGAAAAATATGTGAATGTACACAGCTTGAAAAATCAGTTGCAAAAAACAGTTTCCTGTGATAGACTGAAAGAAAAAGCGGAGATGCCGGTATGCTTTTTAACCGGATCGTTCCGATGAAAGGATGTTCAGTATGCAGTATGCTTTGCTCCCTTCTGAAAAGTTTATTCCCGTTTCCGACGACCGGCTGATCGTTTCCGGACGGATCATAGCTGCGCCTGGTGTGCGGCGGATGATCTTTCCGTATTCCAGTGTCACTTTTCGTTTTTTCTCTCCGTTTGTAAAGGTTATTGTCCGCAATTTTCTCTCGTCCGGGGAAACGCGGGAGTCCTCGCTGGGAGCTGTCCTTGACCGGGATGAAAAGGGACAGCGTAAGTTCATCCTTTCCCCTGACGGCAGAGAAGAGGTCATTTCTCTTGCGGAAGGGTTGGACGGGGGAGAACACCTGATCACCCTTTTCAAACGCACCGATTGTGTGAATGAGACGGAGATACTAGGGTTTGTAATCGCTGAATCCGGGGCAGTCCTGCCGGGAGTAAAGGCGCCCCGCCGCAAGATTCTTTTCTACGGCGATTCGGTTACGGCGGGAGAGGTTTCGGAGGCTGTCCATTATATGGCGCAGCCCGATCCGCCCCATCACGGGGAGTACAACAACAGCTGGTATTCGTATGCGGCGATCCTTTCCCGGGCGATGAATGCCGAGGCACATATCTGTGCACAGGGCGGAATTGCCCTTCTGCCGGGGATGGGCTACTATCAGCCTTCGCTTTCCGAGGTCTGGGACAAAAACCGATTCGACCCGCGTCAGGGAGAACTTTCCGACTACGATTTTACCGCTTATACCCCTCATCTGATCGTTGCGGCGATCGGGCAGAATGACGATTATCCGGAAAACTATATGAAGCTGGACCCGCGCGGCGTACAGGCACGAATCTGGAAAGAAGCCTACGCCGATTGGATCCGCTCGATCCGCAGCCGATATCCGAACGCGTGGATCGTTCTGGCAACCACGATCCTGAACCATTCGCCACAGTGGGACCGCGCGATCGGAAGCGTTACGGCCACCCTTCAGTCGGAAGGAGACAAACGGGTGTTTCATATGCTTTACGGGAAAAACGGACGCGGTACGCCCGGTCATGTACGCATTCACGAAGCCGAGGAAATGGCGATTGAACTGCGTACGTTCATCAATTCGATGGGCGATGTCTGGAACAGTTGAAAGTCAATAAAAAAACGCCTTTCTTTCCCGGATCTGCCGGAAGAGAAAGGCGTTTTTATCATAGCGGTCTGGTCTTATTCTGCGTGCTCGGCGTCAAGGATGAGTGTAAAGCTCTTTTCCTTGTCGGGAAGAAGGGCGCGTGCGCCGAGTTTATCGGTGAACTTTTTCCCGTCGCCTTTGATGGCGGCGCATCCGTTCCACGGCTCGATGCAGAGAAACGGCGCGCCTGCTTTCGGCGTCCAGATCCCGAGCTGGGTGAAATCGTCGAACCGCACTTCAAAATATTTTCCGCTCACGGGTTCGGTCAGCTTGATCTTATGCGAATGGATCTCATCAAAGATGACCGTATCGATCGCGGTGAACACATCGTAACGGGGAAGAAGGGTGCGCGCATCCTTCATGAAAGAGGAGCGGGCGCTGCGGTCGATGATCTTTTCTGCAGTCAGGGTCGGCTGGGTCGGGATCTCGTCTTTCTCAAATTCGACCCGGTAGCCCTCAAACTCTGTTCCGGGCGCGCTTTCAAACGGGCAGCGGATCGCGGGATGGGTGCCGAAGCAATAGACCATCTCGCTCGTGCCGGTGTTTTTGACGGTAAAGGTCATTTCAACGCTCTTGTTGACGAGCGCATATCGGACGCTCAGAAGAAACGGATAGGGGTACTTTTCGTGCGTATCTTCATCGTTCGTAAGGGTCAGTGTTACACTGTCGCCGGTATTTTCCGTTACCGTCCAGTCCTTGTCCCGCGCAAAACCGTGCTGCCCCATATGAAAGGTCTTTCCCTCGATCTCGACCTCTCCGTCCTCCAGTCCGCCGACGATCGGGAAAAGAAGCGGAGCGCTCCGCTTCCAGTATTCGCTTCCGTCCCAGATATATTCGTTCCCGGCTTTGCTCCGCAGAGATTTCAGCTCGCCGCCGTGGGTATTGACCTTGGCGGTCATCAACCCATTTCCAATCATAATTTCCATAACCGAACCTCCTTTTGGTGCTATTATAGTATATTTTTTATAGAAAATCAAGTGCGAAGGACACCTGGATCGACATGGATGGAAATTGCGGCATTTTCAGGGGAAACGAGTAGGGAATTGTCTTGAAAGCATGGGAGATATGTGCTATACTATATGAATAAAAGCAAAGGGCCTTCGGGTGTTTCTGCCCGGCTCTTTCAATTCGCCCGCGTGGCGTCCCGGACGTCTTTGCGGCATCAGAAAGGATGTTATTCATGCTCACAGATATCGAAATCGCACAGCAGGCGCATATGCTTCCGATCGCGGAAGTTGCGGCAGGCATCGGAATTGATGCTGACGATCTTGAATTTTACGGAAAATATAAGGCGAAGCTCTCGGACGAGCTAGCTAAAAAAGTCTCCGGAAATCCCGACGGGAAACTGATCCTTGTGACCGCCATCAATCCGACCCCCGCGGGCGAAGGCAAAACGACTACTTCGGTCGGCCTTGGTCAGGCAATGGCGCGTCTGGGCAAAAAGACGGTGCTGGCGCTGCGTGAGCCTTCTCTGGGGCCGGTCTTTGGTATCAAGGGCGGCGCAGCCGGCGGCGGCTATTCTCAGGTCGTTCCGATGGAGGACATCAACCTTCATTTCACCGGCGATATGCACGCGATCACGGCTGCCAACAACCTTCTCTGCGCAATGATCGACAACCATCTTCAGCAGGGCAACACACTCCAGATCGATCCCCGCCGCATCCTCTTTAAGCGCTGCATGGATATGAACGACCGCGCACTGCGTCATACGGTCGTCGGCCTCGGCGGAAAGGCCAACGGCGTGACCCGTGAGGACGGTTTTATCATCACCGTCGCTTCGGAGATTATGGCGATCCTCTGTCTTGCGGAAGATCTTCAGGATCTGAAAAAGCGGATGGGCGATATTCTGGTCGCTTGGACTTATGACAATCGACCGGTTTACTGCCGCGACCTGAAAGCGGACGGCGCTATGGCGGCGCTGATGAAGGACGCGATCAAGCCCAACCTCGTTCAGACGCTGGAAAATACCCCTGTCCTGATCCACGGCGGGCCTTTTGCCAATATCGCACACGGCTGCAACTCGGTTCGTGCCACCAAGCTCGCACTGAAGCTTGGCGATTACTGCATTACTGAAGCGGGATTCGGCTCTGACCTCGGCGCGGAAAAATTCTTTGATATCAAGTGCCGCTATGCCGGTCTGAAACCCGACTGTGTGGTCGTAGTCGCAACGGTTCGCGCCCTCAAATATAACGGCGGTGTCGCAAAGCCTGATCTCGCGGCGGAAAATGTGGAAGCACTGAAGAAGGGAATTGTCAACCTCAAAGCGCACGTGGAGAATATGCATAAGTTCGGCGTTCCCTGCGTCGTGGCGATCAACCGTTTTGGTACCGATACCGACGCCGAGATCCAGGTCATCGACGACTGCTGCAAGGAACTGGGCGTTCCGTATGCGCTGTCGGAGGTATTTGCAAAAGGCGGCGAGGGTGGACTCGACCTTGCGAAGGCGATCATCGATGTGACGGATCATCAGGAAAGTCATTTTGCACCCCTGTATGACGTTGCTCAGCCGATCGAAGCGAAGATCGAAACCATTGCAAAGAATATTTACGGTGCGGACGGGGTTGAGTATACTGCTGCCGCGAAGAAAGCGATCAAAGAGATCACCGATCTCGGTTTTGCCCATCTTCCCGTATGCATGGCCAAGACCCAGTATTCGCTTTCGGATGATCCGAAAAAGCTCGGCCGTCCGGAGCATTTCACCATCACCGTCAGTGAAGTTCGTCTTTCGGCCGGCGCCGGTTTTGTGGTTGTTCAGACCGGCTCGATCATGACAATGCCGGGTCTGCCCAAGCGCCCGAGCGCGGAACTGATCGATATCGATGCCGATGGAAATATTACCGGTCTGTTCTGATTTTGTAAGAGGATAAGAAAAGCGCTCTGCCGCTCGGTTTTGACCGTAGGCAGGGTGCTTTTTGGCAATCATTGGGATTGATTCGACAAAGAATGGTGAGAAAGAAATACAAGATGCGTTTGAGCACCGTTTTTTCACTCAAAAATCCATAAAGGAAAGTCCTCTTTTCGTGATTTTGCCCCAAATTTAATAAAAATACTTGTATCAAAGGGAAAAATCAACTATAATAATGAAATGTAGCCGTTTTTAATTTCAGCCGGGGGAGGGAACCGTATGAGCAGATTCGGAAAAAGCCCCGCCGGAAAGGAACTGCGCGTGAGAAGCGTGCGCGGATATTTCAAACGGCTGGATAAACCGCTCTTTCTGCTGACTGCGGCCGCGGTTATCTATGGACTTATCGTCCTTTACTCGGAGCTTTCCATTCAGTTTATTACCCGCCGCGCTTTCTATGTTCAACTGGGTGCCGGTGTGGGCGGTCTTTTCTGTATGGCGCTGATGGAGCAGATCGATTATCATCGTCTGGCCGCCGGTTGGAAAATACATCTCCCGGTAACGCTCGGGCTGACGCTGCTGACCTTTACGAGTCTCCCGGTCGTTTACCGTCCTGAGGGGTCGGATGACAGCGCATGGCTGCGGTTGGGCGCTTTTTCAGTCCAGCCGGGTGAACTGCTCAAATTCTCCTTTATCCTTACCTTTGCGTGGCATTTGTCGAAGGTTCAGGAGGATATCAACCGTCCGCGGGAAGTGCTTCTTTTGTGTCTGCACGGTGCTGTACCCTGTGTCCTGATCTTTTTGCAGGGGGATATGGGAAGCGCGCTGATCTTTTTCTTCATCTTTCTTACGATGATGTTTGTTTCCGGGCTTTCTCATCGGTATATCCTGTTAGGGATAGGCGTGTGTACGGCAGTTGCGCCGGGGGTATGGATGCTGCTCCCTGATTATATCCAGAACCGCTTCCTTGTTCTGCGCGATCTTGACAGCGCTCCGCTGAAAGAAGCGTACCAACAGCTGATGGCCAGACGGATCCTCGGATCGGGGCAGACATTCGGAAAAGGCGTTTTTTCGGATCATTTCACCTATGTTTACGCGATTGAAAACGATCTCGTTTTTGCCCATATCGGTCAGGCGCTCGGTTTTGCCGGGTGTACGGCGGCCCTCTTGCTATTGACAGCAATTTGTGGTAAAATACTTTTAAATATCCGCAGTTCGCGGGATTATCTCGGAAGCAGCATTGCCGCCGGTGTTTTTGCGATGATTTTTTTTCAATCGGCGCTGAATATCGGGATGGTGCTGGGAGTTCTGCCGGTTATCGGCGTGACGCTTCCGTTTTTCAGTCAGGGCGGCAGTTCGCTCGCCGTAAGCTGTCTTGCGGTCGGACTGGTGCTGAGTGTTTATGCACAAAGCCGTCGGCCTCAGAAACGTTGAGATTATTATCCCTTGTCCCAAAAGGTCGGGGCAGAAAGGAAACATATGAGAGTAATTACCGGTATTGCGCGCGGCCGCAAGCTCGAAACGCTGGACGGTCTGGATGTCCGTCCGACAACGGAAGTTGTCAAGGAAGCGGTTTTCAGCATGATTCATTTCCGGCTGCCCGGAGCACGGGTCGCCGATATTTTTGCGGGCAGCGGGCAGATGGGAATTGAAGCCCTTTCCCGCGGAGCTGTTTCGACGACCTTTGTTGATCAATCCAAGGCATCCCTTACTGTCGTCAGACGGAATCTTCAGTCAACCGGGTTGGGGGAAAATGCAGTGGTTCGTCAGGAATCCGCTGAAAGTTTTCTTTCCCGGACAACGGAAACGTTCGACCTGATTTTCCTTGATCCGCCGTACAATAAAGGCTTCGGCGAAAAGCTTCTCCCGCTTTTGGGACGTGCGCTTGCAAAAGACGGTCTGGTTCTTTTTGAACATTCCCGCGATGAAGATTTTCCTGAAAAGGTCGGGGGCTTAAAACGAGTCAAAGAATATCGCTACGGGAAAACACTCATAACGACCTATACCCATGACATCGAAGACGCAGAAGGGTAATCTCTGCGCTTTTAAAGGAGGAGTTTTTCTTGAAGAAAACAGCGGTATGCCCGGGCAGCTTTGATCCGATCACGGCGGGACATCTCGACATCATCAGCCGCGCCTCCAAGCTGTTCGATCAGGTAGTTGTGCTGATTTCTGTAAATGCCGCCAAGCATACGGCGTTTACCCTTGAGGAACGGGTGGCGCTGGCGCAGAAAGCAACGGCTCATCTGGAAAATGTCCGCGTTGAAAGCTCGGACGGACTGCTGGTCGATTATCTGCGCGACCTTGGCGATTGCGTGATCGTAAAAGGTCTGCGGGCGGTTTCGGATTTTGAATACGAGTTTCAGATGGCGCTTGCCAATAAAAAACTCTATGACGGCGCGGAAACGATCTTTCTGACGACCGGAGCGGAAAATATGTATTTAAGTTCCAGTCTTGTCAAGCAGATCGCTCAGTTTGGCGGGGACATCAGTGGGTTTGTGCCCGACTGTATCCTTGAGGAAATTAAAAACCGTCTTGTAAAATAAAAATGAATTTCCGTCGCCGTCCGGAAGTTGGGCGCGGCTGATAAGGAAAGGGAATCGATATGGAGAAAATGGATAATACGGTTGAAGAGATCGTAAGCATGATGGAAACGATCGTTGACGAGGCTAAATTTTTCCCGATGAGTCACGGAAAAGTTATGATCGAGAAGGATCAGTTTCTGGATATGCTGGCGGATCTCCGCGAGGCGCTTCCTAGAGAACTGGAGGATGCCCGCCGGATCGTTGCCGATCGCAGCAACATCCTTGAAAACGCAAAGAAGGATGCGGAGATGACCACCCGCGCGGCCGAAGACCGTGCAAAGCGGCTGATCGATCACGATGAGATCGTCAAGCAGGCTCAGATGAAGGCAAACGAGATCATCTCTACTGCTCAGCTTCAGTCCAGAGAACTGAAAAAAGCAGCGATCGAGTACGCCGACAGCGTTCTGGCACAGGTTGACGAACAGCTCAACAAATCGGTTGTCGAGGTGCGTCAGAGACGTCAGAGTTTCAGAAGATAAAGATCAAAAGGACTGGGGAGACTCGGTCCTTTTTTATTTTGACCTTCTCTTGCGCAGGAGCAGCGGATGTGATAAAATAAACGTAAGAAAAACATAAAGGGCGGGATTTTTTTATGGAAGAAGCAAAAAAGGAGCATTTTGATCTCGTTGCGATCGGCGAAATTCTTGTTGCGATGCTGGAAATCGGGAAAAATGAGCAGGGAAACTCGATCTTTGCCGCGAATCCCGGCGAAGGTCCCGGGGGCGTTGCGGCGGCAGCCGCGCGGCTTGGAGCACGCAGTGCATATATCGCAAAGGTCGGGAACGATCCGCTTGGACAATCGTTATATGAGATGCTTCGCTGGAGCGGGGTGGACGTGTCTCACGTTACCTTCGATCCGGATGAACCGACAACGCTGGCACTGATCCCATCGGAGGAAAGCGGCGGTCAGTCCGCCTATGTTCGATGCCCGGGAGCAGATGTGCGGATTTCTGAGGCAGAGCTTTCCCGCGACCTGATCGAATCAGCCTCTGTCTTTCACTTCGGTTCGGAAAGTCTGTACGATGAACCAGCGCGCAGCGCAACGCTTTCGGCTGTTCGGATCGCGAGAGAAGCGGGAGTCCTCGTCAGCTTTGCGCCCGGATGCCGTGTCTCTCAGTGCAAAAAACCGGAGACAGAGCTTGAAACGATTCGGAACGCTATCCGCCTGTGCGATATTCTCAGTGTAAAGAATGAAGAAATGGAACAGCTGACTGGAACGTCGAATCTCGAAGAGGGAAGTGCAAAGCTGTTAGCGGAAGGGCCTTTTCTGGTCATGATCACGATGGGGAACAACGGGGTTTTCTACCGCAAAGGAGAATGCACTGGTTATCAGCCCGTTGTGAAGAGAGTGGAAAACTATTATACGGGCGCGATCAGCGAAACCTTCCTCGGCGCGTTCCTGACGCGGTTGATCGAAACCGGCGCGCCGCGTGAAGTGAAGAAGGAAACGCTGGATGATATTCTCGGCTTCGCGATAGCGGCAGGCGCTTTAACGGCTTCCCGTCCCGGAACGATTCGCGCGATGCCTCAGAGAGAGGAAGTACGGCGGAGCCTGCAAGACTTGCAGAACTAAGGAAACGGCGGTATGGTTTTATGGATCGCATCCGCTTTTGCAGCCTATTTTGTCAAGGGTGTCTGCGGGTTTGCCAACACCCTTGTCCTTACATCCATCCTGAGCTTTCGGGCGGTCAACGCGGATATTTCTCCCATTGATCTGCTGCTCGGGTATCCATCTAATCTGATTCTTGCGTGGAGAAATCGGAGAAGTCTGGATCCAAAGGTATGGATCCCGCTTTCACTGCTCGTTCTTGCCGGAAGTATTCCGGGTGCACTGCTGCTGAAAAATGCCGGAACGGGAACCATCCGGATCGTTTTCGGATTTGTCGTCATCTTTTTGGGCGCCGAGATGCTTTTGAGGGAATATGGGCACGGCCTTTCCGCGTCAAAGTCTCTGCTGGGATTGATCGGCGTATTATCCGGCGTACTGTGCGGGTTGTTCGGAGTCGGCGCACTGTTGGCAGCTTATGTCAGCCGCGCAACGACGGATATGACCGGATTTAAGGCGAATATCAGTACTGTTTTTATCGTGGAGAACACCTTCCGTTTGTTTTTGTACGGAGCGCTCGGTCTGTTTACGACAGAAATCTTCCGTACTTTTCTGTTGCTGATCCCTTTTGCGCTTTTGGGCCTTTTCCTAGGCATAAAAAGCAGCGGTGTGCTCAGCGAAAAATTCGTTCGCCGACTCACCGCTGTCCTGCTTATTGTATCCGGTATTTCTCTGGTGATCAAAAATCTTCCGTAAGATATGAGCTATTTTTCAGCTTCTAAAGCCGCTCTGTTTTTCAGGGCGGCATATTTTTTTCGGGTGGCCAGTCCGCCGCGGATATGCCGTTCCTGCTTATTCAGATCCAAGAGTGCGCGCACCTGTCCGTAGAGCGTAGGACTGACCTCTTTCAGACGCACCGTTACATCTTTATGTACGGTGGATTTGGAAACGCCGAACCGCTTGGACGTTTCGCGAACCGTGCTTTTCTTTTCGATCATGTATACGGCAAACTCGACACACCGTTCGCCCGCAGGCATGGATCTATATTCCGATCTGACTGTTTTTTTCAATTGAACCCCTCCGTCCGGCATTGCTACCAGATGGTATGCGGAGGAGGGGACGGTTATGCCGTTGTCCCGCGATTAGTCTGTATTTTTAAAAGAAGGGGTGATGATCCGTACACCGGCGAAAGCGAGTGCCGACGTAAGTTCTTCCGGCGGAAGCTGATCGGTCACCAGACAATCGATGTCCGAAAGTGCTCCGATCCGGTATAAACAGCCTCGCCCGAACTTACTCGAATCGCAAAGCAGCACCTTCTTTTCAGCGCCGCGGATCATCTGCTCCTTAACTGCGCCCTGTTCAAAGCTGGACTCGGTAATTCCGGAAACGGAAAGCCCGCCGCAGGAGAAAAAGCACCAGCCTGGATGAAGGCGGGAAAGACAATTCAGCGTTTCTGCACCGTAAAGAGAACCGGAACTTGGACGGACGGTTCCCCCGGTCAGCACAATCCGCAGTTCGGGATATTCCGCCATTGACAGCGCATTGCGCAGACCATTGGTGATCACCGTAAGATCCTGATAACCGGAAAGAGAGGGGATCATCGCTCCGGCGGTCGAACTGGAATCGAGAAAAAGGGAAGACCCATCGCTCAAAAGCCCGGCGGCCATCGTTCCGATCAGCTTTTTCTGACGGCGGTTTTCCTGCTCACGGATGCGGGCGGAGGCTTCGTCGCTGCTTGGCTCGTAAAGAACCGCTCCGCCGTGCGACCGGCGGATCAGCCCGGCGTTCTCCAGATCAGAAAGATCCCGGCGGATGGTCGATCCGGAAGCAAAAAGCGCTGCGGAAAGTTCAGCAACAGTCGCGCTTTTTTTCCCCCGCAGGATATTCATGATCTCTTCCTGACGCTGCAAAGTCAGCATGGCAAAGGACTCCTTTCATCTTGCGCAAGTCTGCACATTTCTGCTCATATTATATCATACTCTTGCGTGATTTTCAACTTTCTGAGCAAATATAGACAGAAATAAAGTTTTATGCTATGATAAAGCTAACATAAAACGTTTATATGCAGACAGAGATCATTCTAAATGAAAGAGAGGAAACGGATTTGAAACGTCTTCTGGCTTTTGACTTCGGAGCATCGAGCGGGCGCGCGATGCTTGCGCAGTACGATGGAGAGAAAATCACCATGGAAGAGATCCATCGTTTTTCCAATGACCCGGTCGAGGTTTGCGGAACTCTTTACTGGGATATTCTCCGCTTGACCCATGAGATTTTTGCCGCCATCACCAAAGCGGTTGCCGCAGGCGGCTTCGACGCGATCGGGATCGATACATGGGGCGTCGATTTCGGACTTTTGGATAAAAACGGACGGCTGCTCGGAAATCCTGTCCATTATCGTGACCGGAGAACCGATGATATTCCGGACGAGGTGTTCCAGAAGGTCTCCCGCGATGAGATCTACCGCCGCACCGGTATCCAGTATATGCATTTCAATACGATCTATCAGCTTTACTATCTCGCGACCCGGGAACCGGAAACGCTGGCTCGTGCTGATGTCCTTTTGCAAATTCCTGACTTGATGGCGTATTTTCTTACCGGCGTCAAAAAAGGCGAACGCACCAACGCTTCAACGACCAATCTTCTTGACCCCGTTACCCGCGAGTGGGACAAAGAGCTTTGCGAAACAATCGGGATTCCGGCTTCCATTCTTCCTCCGCTGATCGACGCGGGAGAGGTATACGGGACACTGAGCAAAGAAATCTGCGAACGGCTCGGCTGCAAACCCGTTCCGGTCATCGCGGTCGGTACGCATGATACGGCTTCAGCGGTCGTCGCCGCTCCCGCTTCGGAAAAGGACTTTATCTATATCAGCTGTGGAACCTGGAGCCTTTTTGGAACCGAGAATGACCGGCCGGTTATGACGCAGGCCAGTATGGACGCGAACTTTACCAACGAAGGCGGTTATGACGGCACGATCCGTTTCCTGAAAAATATCATGGGACTCTGGCTGATTCAGGAATCGCGGCGTCAGTGGATCCGTGAAGGGGAACAGGTCACCTTTAATCAGTTGGAACAGGAAGCGCTGGCAAGCAAACCGTTCGTCAGCTTTATAGATGTCGATCATCCTTACTTCGAGCGCCCCGGAAACCTTCCTGAAATGGTGCGCCGGTACTGCCGTGAAACGAGACAGACCGTTCCGGAGACGCGCGGCGAGGTGATGCGCTGCATCTACCAGAGCCTTGCGATGAAATACCGCTATACCCTTTATAATCTTCAGGCGCTCACTGGAAAGGAATATCACGCGATTCATGTCCTTGGCGGCGGGATCAAGGATACCCTTCTCTGCCGGATGACGGCGGACGCCTGCGGCATCGAAGTGCTTGCCGGTCCGGCAGAAGCAACCGTTACCGGAAATGTCGCTGTTCAGCTTATCAGTCTCGGAGAACTGGATTCTCTTTGGGATGCACGAAAAGCGGTTCGGAATTCTACGCCGATTCAGAGCTATGCTCCTGAAAACGCGGAAGAATGGAATGCTCATTATCATTCGTATTTAAAAGCCATCGGTCAATAACCGTTCTGTTTGTGGGACAGGCGAAAAGCCGCGGCATTTAAATAACAAAGGTTATCCTTCCGCCGGTATTGTGGGATCCGGCGGAAAGAAATCTTTTTGAAAGAGAAATCTGAATATACCATACATCCATATTCAAAGAAAGGATTGTTTACATGAACGAAGCAAATATCATCAAGGCTTATGAGCTTGCCAAAGAGAGCTATGCGTCTCTCGGTATTGATACCGACGCAGTGCTCGAAAAGCTCAAAACGGTTCCGATTTCCATGCACTGCTGGCAGGGAGACGATGTCGCGGGTTTCCTCTTTAAGGACGTCGCGCTTTCCGGCGGTATTCAGGTCACCGGCAACTATCCTGGAGCTGCCCGCACGGTTGCAGAACTGCGTCAGGATGCCGAAAAGGCGATGAGCCTGATCCCCGGCACCAAAAAGTTTAACCTTCATGCGATTTACGCTGATACCGATGAAAAGGTCGATCTCAACGAGATTGAACCCCGTCATTTTGCAAGCTGGGTCGATTGGGCAAAGAAGCTGGGAATCGGCCTTGATTTTAACCCCACCTGCTTCTCGCATCCGATGGCGGATACCGGCTTTACCATTTCTTCCGCCAATAAAGAGATTCAGGATTTCTGGGTCGAGCACTGCATCCGTTCCCGTAAAGTGGCAGAATATTTCGGTCGTGAACTGGGGATTCCCTGTGTTACCAACTACTGGTTCCCGGATGGATATAAAGATATTCCGGTTGACCGCGAAGGGCCGCGCCGCCGAATGATGGAAGGTCTTGACCGGGTATTCGCAGGCGATATCGATGAGAAGAACAACCGTAACGCCGTTGAGTCCAAGGTCTTTGGTATCGGCGCAGAGAGCTATACCGTCGGCTCCAATGAGTTCTGCTTAGGCTATGCGGTTTCGAGAAACAAGATGGTCTGCCTGGATGCCGGTCATTTCCATCCGACCGAAGTAATTTCGGATAAGGTCAGTTCGGTTCTCCTTTACACCAAGGAGCTTCTTCTCCACGTTTCCCGACCGGTTCGCTGGGACTCTGACCATGTCGTTATTTTGGACGATGAGCTTCAGAATATTGCACACGCTCTTGTCCGTCCGGGTCTGTTGGATCGTACCCATATCGGTCTGGACTTCTTTGACGCTTCCATCAACCGTATCGCAGCCTGGACAATCGGCACCCGCAACATGGAAAAGGCACTGCTGATGGCCATGCTGGAGCCTACCGAAAAGATGCTTGAGATGGAGCTTGCAGGCGATTACACCTCCCGTCTGGCTATGATGGAAGAGCTGAAAACCTATCCCTTTGCGGCTGTTTGGGATTATTATTGCATGACCAACGGCGTTCCTGTCCGTGAAGAATGGCTGACAGCTGTAAAAGAGTATGAGCGCGACGTTCTTTCGAAACGCGTCTGATAAAAAGCTGATTTGAAAGGAAGACTTCCGATGAAAGATATTATGACTGCACCTTTTCTGACTGAGGTGCGTAAGCTGCTTCAGAATATGTACCGTCTTGGATGGGATGAACGCAATGGCGGCAACCTCTCCTACATCCTGCATGAAGATGAGCTGACTCCCTATCTGGACATCAACCACGTAATCCGTGAGATCCCAACCAACTTTGACGCGTCGCCCCTTGCAGGAAAGTATTTTATCGTTACCGGTACCGGAAAATATTTCAAGAACGTTTACGATGACCCCGAGAACAACCTCGGTATCATGCGCGTTGCTGCCGACGGGAAAAATGTAGAGCTGCTCTGGGGTTATGCGGACGGCGGCCGTCCGACTTCTGAGCTGCCCGCTCATTTCCGTAGCCATATTTCCCGGCTGTCGGTCGATCCGAACCATCGTGTCGTTCTTCATACCCACTGCACCAACGTAATCGCGATGACCTTTGTTCATTCGCTGGACGAGCGTGAATTTACCCGCACGCTCTGGCAGATGTGCACGGAGTGTCTGGTTGTTTTCCCGGACGGCGTCGGCGTCCTGCCCTGGATGCTCTGCGGCAATGACGAGATCGGCATCGCAACTGCGGAGAAGATGAAAGAGTTCCGTCTCTGCGTTTGGGGGATGCATGGCATTTTCGGTACCGGCACAACACTTGATGAAGCGTTTGGACTGGTTGAAACGGTTGAAAAGGCTGCTGAGATTTATATTAAGATCATGGATCGTCCGATTCTTCAGACGATTACCGATGAACAGCTCTGGATCCTTGCCAAAGCCTTTGGCGTAACGCCCAGAAAAGGTTATCTTGCAGAATAATGATTGAATAAGCGCAGGTTTGGCTTGGCTGAGCCTGCGCTTTTTTAAGAAGAGTCTGTCATATTTTTAACAGGTTTTTGCACCTGCGTCTTAGAAAGGGGTCGATTTGTTATGCCCGATGAAAAAGCCATGGAGTTTTTCAAAACCCTTCGGAAAGAACGCTTTGCAAGCTGGGAAGTGATGTTTGAAACCCTTGCGAAACGGGAGGGGATCGAGATTGTCGATCTCTGGAACGGAAACTGTCCGAACTTTGATCCCGAAGCGGGACAGCACAGCCCTCGTCTTGCCGTCTACCCGCCTCATGAAGGGAAACCTGTCGGCAGTTTTATCATTGCCGCCGGTGGCGCGCATATGTTCAAAAGCTATAATGAAGCGATGCCTGTTGCCGACTATTTTTACGCAAAGGGCTTCCATACGGCGATCATTGATTACCGGGTCGATCCGTACACAAATATGGATTCCTGTGACGACGGCTGCCGGGCGGTGCGGTATCTGCGGGCCAATGCCGAAAAGTATAACATTCTTCCGGATCATATTGCGTTCGGCGGCTTTTCGGCAGGCGGAATGTTGACCGGACAGGTTGCGACTCGTTTTGATAGCGGAAATCCGGATTCTTCCGACCCGGTTGAGCGGGTTTCTTCCCGGCCCGACGCCGCGCTTCAGATGTACGGTTCGTTTGACGCGGCTTCCCATGTCCAGAATATGCTTGGCTACAGCCCCGAAAAGCAGCGTGAACTGGTTCAGATGTCGAGTCAGCAGAATCTTCGTCCCGACTGCCCACCCTTTTTCCTGATGGAGACGCTCTTTGACGATCCTCGAAGCATTACGGATTTTGCGTCTGCTCTGGCTTCCAAGGGCATTCCTTTTGCGCTCCATCTTTTCCACGCCGGAGGACACGGCGGCGGCCTTTACGACGGGAAAAATGAGGTTGAGGACTGCCCGCATACGGCAAAGTGGGCAGAGCTTGCAGCCGACTGGCTTTCCGATCTTGGCTTTTTAGGCGAATAAACTGAATTTCCCGTGTGTTTCCGGTGAGCGGAATGCACGGGATTTTTTCAAAATCTGTAACTCTCTTGCTCATTCCGTCTCAAAATGGTACAATAAAAGCAGAAGTTTATGATACCAAAGGAGTTGAAAACAATGATCCGAATGATCACTTCCGATATGGACGGGACACTGCTCAAGGGAGATGATTGGGGGACACGGCGGCTTCCGGATGATTTTGGTGAGGTTCTGTCTGAACTTGAGAAACGGGGCGTTCGCTTTCTGGCGGCCAGCGGTCGGACCTATCCTTCTGTGCGGATGGATTTCGGAGAATATGCAGACCGAATCGATTATATCTGTGATAATGGCGGCTGTCTGGTGGAGAACGGAAAGGTCGTTTATATCAACGAAGTGCCCAGAGAAACGGTTGATAAACTGATTGATCTGATACATACCCGTTATCCGCAGGAGGACGTCCATCTGTCGATTTGTACGGCTCGCGGAACCTATAAGGATTTTGACGAGAAATGGCCGGGCGCAGAAAGAGAGCGGCATTGCACGTTTTTGGAGCCGGATCTTCATAAGGTCAACGAGCCAGTAACAAAATTTGTTATGGCGGGAGAGTTTGACTCGTTTGCCGTTAAAGCAGAACTGGATCCGATTATGGGCGATGAACTGAATTTCATCACCTCCGGCGATCATTTCCTCGATATCATGAAAAAAGATGTGGACAAGGGAAGCGGAATCCGATTCTTCCGCGAACGCTGGGGGCTGACAAAAGAGGAGTGCATGTCCTTCGGGGATGAGTATAACGATCTTGGACAGTTTTCCGAGTCCTACTACTCGTTCGCTATGGGCAATGCGCGGGAAGAGGTAAAAGCATACGCCCGTTTTATCGCCGATACCAATGAGCATGACGGTGTAACCAAAGCCATTTGGGAATACGCATTGAAGTAAAAATATACACCAGACGTGATCCGGAGGGAGTGTAGCATTTATGTTGGAATCGTTAAAAGAAGAGGTCTGCCGGGCCAATCTCCTACTGCCCGCTCACGGGCTTGTAACCTTTACATGGGGCAATGTCAGCGGGATCGACCGCGAAAAAGGACTGGTCGTTATTAAACCTTCCGGAGTCGCTTATGAAGGAATGAGGCCGGAAGATATGGTGGTCGTCGATCTTCAGACGGGAGAGCGGGTAGAGGGAGAACTGAATCCGTCCTCGGATACGCCGACTCACCTCGAGCTTTACCGAAACTTTCTGAATATTCAGGGGGTCGTCCATACCCATTCCCGCTGGGCAACGATATTTTCTCAGGCAGGACGGGGAATTCCCGCTTACGGAACGACACAGGGCGATTATTTTTATGGAGAGATTCCCTGTACTCGCGCAATGACCGATGAGGAGATCAAAGGCGAGTATGAGCTGAACACCGGAAAGGTGATCGTAGAGACCTTTGCGGACAGAAATCCGGATGATATGCCGGCCGTTCTGGTTAAGAGCCATGGCCCGTTTACCTGGGGGACATCTCCTGAAAACGCAGTGCATAACGCCGTTGTTCTGGAAGAGGTCGCGATGATGGCACTGCATACCGAACTGCTGGGATGCAGTACGCCGATGCAGCAGACACTCCTCGACAAGCATTACCTGCGTAAACACGGTAAAAACGCCTACTACGGTCAGGAAAACCGTCGATAAGAAAAAGCCGTCCGGATTTTCTCGGACGGCTTTTGACTTTTACAGCTTGGATTCCTGCTGATAATGAACTTTTTTGTTTTCATACATCCGCTCATCAGCCCTCCGGCTGGCGGCAATATACGGCTCCAGATACGGATTGTATTCCGCACTTCCGAAAGAAACCGTCAGCCGATGGCCGGGAATCAACTCTTCAGAAGCAACCAAACGGGCAAATTCTTCATTTACAGTCTTGATGTCCATCGGAGTTTTCTTGGTCAGCAGAACGCAGAACTCATCTCCTCCGATCCGGTAACAGAGTCCGTATTTCCCGTAACAGTGCTTGAGTGCACTTCCGACATGAGCAAGGCAGGCGTCTCCGGTCTGATGTCCGCGGGTATCGTTGATCTGTTTGAACCGATCGATGTCGAACATAAGAATGGTCGTCTTTTTGTCCAATGCGGCACATTGGATGTCATAACTCTTTCGGTCAAGCAGCCGGGTCAGTGAATCCATCTGTTCGGTCAGCCCGATGTAGTAGATGTACAGCATGATTTCGGAAAGGCTCAGACAAAGATAGGAAATCTGAACATCGGGATGAAAATTGTGGATCAGTGTGCCGTAAATCAGGAAAAAGATGATCGAAAAAAGTGAAACGCGTCCGCGATTTTGGTATTGAAGGCTGAAAAAGAAACAGGATACCGTGTAAAGCAGAATAGAGACAAGATAAGAAACAGTATAGATCCAGTAAAAAGAACCGTGGTGATACACGCCTGCTTCGTCGATATAGAAGATCAATCCGGTTGCAGCGGACCAATATTCGAGCAGCGTATTGATGATACAGATCACCAGCGAAATACGGGCGGCTTTCTTATTTTCCAGTACACGAATCATCGCATACGCAATGAAAGGTGTACCGGAAAGTTCGAGGGTCTTTACAAAAAGGTGCAGACCGTTCCATAAAAGATCAGACGAATCCAATCGTATGCTGATCCATTCGCAGAGAGCACAGACGAGCGTGGTGGCAAAGACAATCGAAAAGCACAGTCGTGCTTTGGACGGAAGGTGAATATTTTCCCGAACAACGACGATCATGACAATCGCAGCTACGATTAATAACATGATAACGGCATCATAAAGAGACACGCAGTTGTACCCCCTCGATAATAATTAAAAGAGTGCCGAAATATTAAGAATGTAGTAATTAATGCGATTTCATTATATCATATATATTTTCCGAAATCAACCGAAAAAAAGAATATGGTTGCCATTTTTATAAAAATAGAGTATACTTTATCTATGGATAATCCCATATGGGTGGTATGAATTAGTAAAGGAAGGGTTATTATGAAAGATTTTGACCGCGAGTATATGCTTGACCAGCTTGAAAAACTGCTGGCTATCGATTCGACTTCCGGACAGTTCCGCGAGATGCAGGACTATATTCAGGCCGAGATGGAACGGCTTGGCTTTGAACCGAAGACGCTGCGCAAGGGCGGCATCTGGTGCGATCTGGGCGGGGAAGGAAACTCGCTCTGCCTTCTCTCTCATCTGGACGACATCGGGCTGATGGTGCGCCACATTTACCCGGACGGAACCCTTAAAGTTGTTCCGATCGGGGGTCTGCGTGCCTGTGCGGCCGAGCATGAGAACGTCCGCGTTTATTCCCGCGGCGGCGTTTATTCGGGAACGGTTCAGCGGATCAACTCCTGTGTTCATGTAACTCCGGCGGATGTTTATAATGCGGCGGCTGATTATGATAAAAACATCTGCATCGTTCTGGATGCAGATGTTCATTCGGCAGAGGACACCCGCGCTCTCGGTATCCGCACCGGCGATATTATTGCGCTTGATCCGCATTTTACGATGGCGGGCGATTTTATCAAATCCCGTTTTATCGATGATAAGGCCTGCTCGGCGGTGCTTCTGACGCTGATGAAACATATTTCCGAAAACCATATCACGCCTGCCCGGAATATTACCGCGTACTTTACCTTCTATGAAGAGATCCTGCACGGCGGAAGTTGGATTCCTCCTCAGACTGAGGATCTGATCGCGCTGGATATTGCTCCGGTCGGCCCGGAACAGACCTCTGATGAGCATAAGGCAACGATCTTTGCCAAGGATTCCCGTTTCCCGTATCACGTTGAGCTGACTAATGAACTGGTCGATGCCGCCGAACGTGCAGGAGTCGATTATGAGATTGACGTCTTTACGCCCGGCTACGGAACCGACTGCGATCCCGCGCTTCAGGCTGGTTATGATGTCCGCCATGCCGCCGTTGGACATGGCTGCCTTGCTTCGCACGGCTACGAGCGCACCCATATCGATTCGCTTCGTGAATTGTATAAGCTGTTGGCTGCATACGCTCTGGGAGAGTAAAGGAAGCATCAGATGATCACACGAGAAGAATTTATTGCTCTTTATCAGGAACGGATCACCCGCCGCGGTGCGGATAAGCTGCTCGACTGGATGACCAAAACCGATTTCTTTACCGCTCCGGCCTCGACCCGATACCATCTTGCCTGTGCGGGCGGACTGATGGAACACAGCGCTCATGTCTATTACCGCCTGCGTAAGGTCGTTTCTTCTGAGTATGGGGACGAGTCTCCTTACTCGGAGGAGACACTCGCTGTCTGCGGGTTGCTCCATGATCTGTGCAAGGTCAACTTTTATAAGGAAGATATCCGCAACGTCAAGGAAAACGGCGTCTGGGTACAAAAGCCCTATTATACCGTTGATGAACAGCTCCCTTACGGTCACGGAGAAAAGAGCGTTTTCATCATTGAACGGTTTATGCGCCTGTCGCTGGAAGAGGCGATCGCCATCCGGTTTCATATGGGCGGCTTCGACGCAAAACCGGGGGATAACAATGTTTCAGCGGCGTTTGAAAAGGTACCGCTTGCCCTGCTTCTCCATATTGCTGATTTGGAAGCCAGCTATCTGGATGAGACCCGATCCTGATTTGGACAGCCAAACAGCCACAGAGGAACCCGCCGACATCCGCGGACCGACATCCGCGGAAAATGGAAAAACCCTGTCCGATATCAAATGATCGGACAGGGCGATGGAGAATATGCCGGAATCTGATTCCGGATAGAGGTAAAGCAAGTTAATTAGTTTTTATTTTCAGCGAACCATGCGTCCAGCTGTTCCTGCTTAGCGTCCATGATATCCTGAAGGCCGGCAGCATACAGCTTGTCGTTGAACTCCTTGATCGAAGCTTCAAGATCGGAAACACCGCCGAAAGCAAGCTGTTTCTGATACTCGCTGAGAACAGAAGAGCACTGGGTGACCTGGTCGGTAACAGCGGTCGAGTCAAAGCTGAAGCCGTAAGCGATGGATTTCACCATACTGTCGTTGTATTCGCGGTACTGATCCCAGATATCAACAGGGTTGCCTGCCCATGCGTGGCCGACAAACTGGTTCGGGAGACCCCAGCCAAAGTCGTTGTGGGTCTGAACGCTCGTTGCGTCAATGCCGTCGGGATAGGTAGCCTGACCGTTTTCATCCTCGACCCAGTCGGTGCCTTCGAGACCCCAGTTAAGGAGGTCGTTGAAATCGCCGTTGGTGTAAGCAAAGTTCATGAACTGAGCGGCTTTGGTCTTGTCCTCAGCAGCGTTTGCAAGGCAGTAGCTCAGAGAAGAGATCGAGGCGTTGGATTTGATGCCCTCTTTGGTGATCGGGATAACGACCGTTTCATAACCGGTCTGAGCGAGTTTTTCAACGGTGGTGTTGGGCTTGTAATAGCAGCTGAAGGAGAAGAGGTTGCCCGCTTTCATCAGCGTTTCGCCGCTCTCCTGATTGGTTACAATATCAGCGGAGGTGTAACCGGCGTCAAACCATCTCTTATGGATATTGCACAGCTGATAATACTGATCGGATTCAAACCAGTTGGTGATGGTCTTGTCCTGTGCATAGTTTGCAAGAACGCCAAAATCGTTGCCCAGACCGTCGTACCAGGAATAGGAAGCGGAAGCAAGCGAACCGTTTCCGAAGGGAATCATGCCGGGCTTGGCTTCTTTAACTTTTGCAAAGAGGTCGTCCAGCTGCTGGTAGGAAGAATAATCATCCGGATCGATCTTGATGTCATCAGCGTTGATCCCGAGTTCATCCAGCACATCTTTACGGCAGATGATTCCGGAGGGGAAGCCCCATTCCTTCATCTCGGTAAAGCCGCAGAGGAAGTCGCCGACAACGCCCGCGTAGTAAGCGTCGCCCATCTGCTCCTTAACACCGGTCAGATATGCTTCATAGTCGTTGAGGTTGACCATGTAGCCGGAATCGATATAGGTCGGGAAGTTAGAAGAATATGCAGGGAACATATCCAGAGGCTCGTTTGCAGCCAGCATGGTTGCGATGGTGGTGGAATAAGCGCCGAAGGTCATCGGCATCATATCAACGGTCATGTTCAGGTTTTCCATCGTCAGTTCGTTGGCTTTATCAACGATCTGATCCTGGTCAGCGCCTTCTGCCGCAACCAAATACATAAAATGTACGTTATAGGCATCGCCGTCGAAGTCGATCGAGGTATCAGCGGATTCAGCGGTCGAAGCTCCATCGGAGGAAGCAGAGCTGCTGTCATTGGTGGAACTGTTGCTGCCGGAGTTGCCGCAGCTTACAAGAGAGACCGCGCACATAGCGGCCAGCATGGTGCAGAGAATCTTTTTATACATTCTTTTTCGTCCTTTCAAAATGTATTGATTGTTTGCCGTCTGCCGCTTTGTGCATACACAGATTAGCAGACGTTTTTGAAACTGCCTTTATTTTAGCATATAAGTAGAACGTTTTCGTGCTGTTTTTTATCTTTTATGATTGTAATTTTATCTTTTTAGGCCGATTTAGTGCAATTATATTCAGCTTTTGCTGTTCATACAGGTCAATCCGGCTGTTGCAATTTTTTGTTGGAGACGTTATACTTAAAGAAAGTCAAAGAGGTGAGAAAATTTTGCAGGAAATTCTTTATGAACAGGTTCACTATTCAGAACAGAATGCTGGGAAATTGGCGTTTGTCTCGAAATATGACCGGATCGGGGGCGTAACGCTTCCACATTGGCATGACGCTTTCGAGATCACATATGTGCAGAAAAGCGAACTGGAACTGACGGTTGGCGGAAAAGCCCGGATCATTTCGGAAGGGGATATTTCCTACGTCAACAGCGGCGTCGTTCATTCGACCCGCAGCGTTCCGTCTGATCGCAGGGGGAGCGGGGTTATCGTTCTTCTGTCGGAAAGTATGATGAAAACAGCCTGCCCGGAGTACGAAAAATACCGTTTTGAAATTCCGGAAGGGGATCCGGGGCGGGAAGAACTGAAACGGATCATCGGGGAGATCAGCCAGTGTAAATTTGAAAAACCGGTTCCTTTTTCTCAGGCTCGGATCAACGCCCTTCTCTGGGAACTCTGCTATCGTCTTTGCAGTCAGTATCTTGTCGAAAAGAATGAACAGCAGATTTCAGAGCAAAAAGAAGATTACCTTGCGCGAAAGGCGCTTCAATATATCGATCAGAATTTCCGGGAAAAGCTCACGCTGAGCAGCGTTGCGATGGAAGTAGGGCTTCAGAAAAACTATTTCTGCCGGTATTTCAAAAAGTATGTCGGGTTAAGCTATACTCAGTATCTGGCTCGCGTTCGGCTAAGAAATGCGCTTGCTTATATGATGGACTTCGGCGCGTCGGTTATGGACAGCGCGATTCAGGCCGGGTTCCCTTCGGCACGTGCCATGACGATCTGCTGCCGGGAGGTATACGGGGTAACTCCTGCGCAATATCGTGCGGGAGAGGCAAAAACCGGTTAATAATCAAAAGGTCGGAAACTGTCTGGAAAAAGTTTCCGGCCTTTTTCTATGTCTTGACCAATAGGGGAAAATCTTGTAGAATAGCTATCGATTAGCTTAATCTAACTATAAAGCGGTCTAGAGTTAGTATTGGCTAATAACGTGTATTCGGGAAAAGAGGAGGAATTCCGGATGATGATCAACAAACGTTTGATCCATTTGGTAAAAGAAAGTAAAAAGTATATTGCCCAAAACGTTTTTTGTCAATGGTGCGCTACTCTTTTAGAAGGGCTTTGGCTTGGAAAAGCGGAAGGAAAGATGCTTCTTTTGACTGTGCTGGTGGCCGCCGCAGCTCTTTTGATACAATATGGCATGACGCTTCTCGCAAGCCGGATGAGCTTTCTTTCCTCTAAAGCGGTCAAAAAAACGCTCCGCGAAAAAATTTACCGGAAGCTGACCCGGCTTGGCGCCTCTTATAATCAGCAGGTCGCGACTTCTGCGGTCATCCAGATGGCGGTCGAAGGGGTCGATCAGCTGGAAATCTATTTCGGCGCTTATCTCCCGCAGTTTTTTTTACGCCCTGCTGGCTCCGTTGACGCTCTTTTGTGTTCTGGCTCCGGTCAGCCTTTCGGTAGCGCTGGTGCTGCTGATCTGCGTGCGGGAAATGTCGGGGTGAAGGGCTACCTGTTGATCCTGCTTCTTTCGGCCGATTTCTTTTTACCGATGCGGCGGCTGGGAAGCTATTTCCATATTGCCATGAACGGAATGGCGGCGAGTGACCGGATCTTTAATCTGCTCGATCTTCCGGAACCGAAAACCGGCGAAAAGACGATCCCGGAGAAGGCTGAACTTCGGGCGAAGGATCTGCATTTCGGATATACCTCAGAGCGTGAGATCCTGAAGGAAATCGATTTTACGATCCCTTCAGGCAGCTTTACCGTTTTTGCCGGAGAGTCCGGCTGTGGAAAAAGCACTCTTGCGTCTCTTCTCATGAGACGGAGCAAAGGCTATACCGGAAGCCTTACGATCGGGGGAGAGGAGCTTTCGGAAATTTCCGAGCAGGAGCTGATGAAACATATCACCTATGTCGGCCATCAGAGCTATCTTTTTAAGGGAACGGTGCGTGAAAATCTGTTAATGGACGCGCCGGACGCAGATGATGCGGAATTGTGGGAAGTGCTGAAAAAGACCCGGCTGGACGGCTTCCTTTCGGAGGAGCAGGGATTGGATACCCCTCTTTCTGAGCAGGCTTCCAACCTTTCGGGCGATCAGCGTCAGCGTCTGGCGCTGGCACGTGCGCTTCTGCACGACAGACCGATCTATATTTTTGACGAGGCTACAAGCAATGTGGATGTTGAAAGTGAGAATGATATCATGGCGGTTATCCGCGCACTTGCCGGAGTAAAGACAGTGCTCCTGATCTCTCACCGGCTGCAAAACGGAAAAGATGCCGATCAGATCCTGATGATGAAAGACGGAAAAATTGTCGAATCCGGTTCGCATCAGCAGCTTGTTTCCGGGCAAGGCAGTTATTTTATCCTTTGGCAGGCACAAAAAGTGTTGGAAAATTATTGCGCGGAGGAGGCGGCAAGATGAAAAAGAGAAGCAATCTTTCGGTTATGGCACGGCTGATTGGCCTTGTAAAGCCGCTGACCGGGTATATGCTGCTTGCGATCCTGATGGGACTGTGCGGTCATATATGCGCTGGATTGATTACGATTCTGGGCGGATATGCCGTCATGAAGGTGCTGGGCTATTCTCTTCCGGCGCTGCCGGTTCTTTTTACGGCGGCAGTTATTGCGGCTGTCCTGCGGGGGCTTTTGCGGTACGGGGAACAATCCTGCAACCATTTTATCGCATTCAAACTGCTGGCGCTGATTCGCGACCGGGTCTTTCGCGCCCTCAGAAAACTCGCTCCCGCGAAACTCGAAGGAAAGGATAAGGGGAATCTGATTTCGGTTATCACATCGGATATTGAGCTTCTGGAGATCTTTTACGCTCATACGATTTCTCCGGCGGCGATTGCGCTGCTGTTCAGTCTGCTGATGACCGTTTATATCGGCTCCTATCACTGGATGCTGGGAATATGGGCGCTTGTTTCCTATCTGATGATCGGCGTTGTTCAGCCGGTCGTTGTTTCCCGCCTTTCGGGTAAAGACGAAATGGAGCAGCGGAAAGGTGCCGGTGAACTAAGCGGGTATCTTTTGGATTCGCTGCGGGGACTGAGTGAAACGATCCAGTACGGTCAGTGTGAAAAACGTCTGGAAGGACTGAACACGCGCACCGATGCCCTCTTAAAAAACGAAGAGAAAATGAAACGGAAAGCGGGTCGGAATACCGCGCTTGGTGGGATGGCGGTTTTGCTTTGCGATCTGGTCATGTTGGCGCTGTCCGCTTATCTTATGATTTCGGGAAGAGTCGGTTTTGACGGAGTACTGATTCCGACGCTGGCGCTGATGAGCTTATTTGGGCCGGTACTGGCGCTTTCGGCTCTGGGCAGCACCCTCCAGAACACCTTTGCCGCCGGGAACCGGGTGTTGGATATTCTGGACGAAACGCCAGTTATCGAAGAAGTGACCGGTCAGAAGGAGATCTCCTTTACCGGAGCCGCCGCCAAAGACGTTCATTTTTCTTACGGTGCAGAGGAAATTCTGCGCGGTGTCTCACTCTGCGTTCCGAAAGGAAAGATCATCGGACTTTCCGGAAAGAGCGGAAGCGGAAAATCGACGCTGCTCAAGCTGTTTATGCGCTTTTGGGAGACCGATCGGGGAACGGTTTCGGTATCGGATGTTCCGGTCAATCGGATCAATACTGCAAATCTCCGGAAGATGGAGAGCTTTGTTACACAGGATACCCATCTTTTCCATGACAGCATTCGGAAAAACCTGCTGTTTGCCCGCCCGGACGCTTCGGAGGAGGAGATGATCGCCGCCGCTAAAAAAGCGTCGGTTCACGATTTTGTCATAAGCCTGCCTAAGGGATACGATACGCCGGTGGGAGAACTCGGCGATACGCTTTCGGGCGGGGAACGTCAGCGCCTCGGTCTTGCACGGGCATTTTTACATGACGCGCCCCTGATGCTGCTGGATGAACCGACCAGCAATCTCGACAGTCTGAACGAAGCGGTGATCCTGCGTGCCCTGAAGGAAGAGGGAGAGGAACGAACGGTTCTGATCGTTTCTCACCGTGCGTCTACCATGAAGATCGCCGATACGGTCTATTCGATTGACAGCGGGAGAATGAGTTGATGAGTAAAAATACCGTCGAGCAGAAACGGGAGCGGGAAAAGCGGATGGTTGCTGAGATGATCGCGCTTTACTGCCGAAAGAATCATCATACAGGAAAAGAACTTTGCCCGGAATGCCGCTCACTTTTGGATTACGCACAGCAAAGGAGTGAGCACTGCCCGTTTATGGAAAACAAAGCCTTCTGTTCCAACTGCCGTGTGCATTGCTATAAGCCGGAGATGCGTGAAAAGATCCGTGCGGTGATGCGCTTTTCTGGTCCAAGAATGCTGTTTCATCACCCGCTGATGGCTATCCGTCACTTGATCGAATCCAAAAAAGAAGCGGCGCGTCAGAATGCGTCCGAGAAGAAAGGAAATGACGTTTGAAGAAGATTTTGCTGATAACCGTAGGCTGTGTTTCTTTGGGAGTAGGCACAGCGGGCGCTGTATTGCCGCTGCTTCCGGCGTTTCCGTTTTTGCTGTTGGCGGCGTTTTGCTTTGGAAAAAGTTCCGAACGCCTTCACCGCTGGTTTACCGGAACCAAGCTCTATAAAGATAATCTCGAAAGCTATGTACAGGGAAAGGAAATGACCATTAGAACCAAAAGAAAGATCGTCCTGACGATGACTGCATTGATGGCGTTCGGATTTTTGATGATGGGAAGAGTTCCGGTCGGACGGGTGATCCTTGTGGCGGTCTGGGTTTGTCATCTTCTCTATTTCCGGTTCGGCGTTCGAACGATTGACGAGTAAATAGGAAAATCACTGTGCGGGAAAACGGCCTTTTTCCGCACAGTTTCCACTTTTTTGAAAATCTTTGAAAAAACTGTTGACAAATCAGTCTTCTCCTGATATAATACCAATTGTTCCGCTGAGGAAACAAAGCGAAACAAAAACTGAAGATGCAGATGTGGCGGAATTGGCAGACGCGCTACTTTGAGGTGGTAGTGAGATTTCTCGTGTGGGTTCAAGTCCCGTCATCTGCACCAAATGCGGATATGGCGGAATTGGCAGACGCGCTAGATTCAGGTTCTAGTGAG
>JALEHK010000010.1 GCA_022770625.1 Oscillospiraceae bacterium
AGCCGGGATGGTTGGTCTGTCTGTACCGTTTACGGTATCGGCTTCCTGGAAGCAGGATTCCCAGCAGAACTGGTCGTGGGTCGAAAACGGGAAAAAGGCGACCGGGTGGAAGAAGATCAACGGTAAATGGTATCACTTCGATCCCTACGGCGTAATGGAAACCTACTGGATCACGCTGGATGACAAAACCTACTATTTAGGTGAAGACGGCGCGATGCGCACGGGATGGGTCAAGGATTACGATGACAAGTGGAACTACTATAATCCCGCGGGCGATCAGGTAGTCGATCAATGGAAGCAGATCGGCGGCAAGTGGTATTACTTTGATGATTTTGGCGAAATGATGACGGGTTGGCGGCAATGCGCAGATGGGAGTAATTATTATTTTTACCCCGACGGACATATGGCAACCAATACAACCATTGACGGAAACCCGATCGGCGCCGACGGCCGTGCCGATATTTCGGCGTGGATCGGGAATGTAGATTTGGCTATATACGAAGCCGGACGGTACGAAGACGGCACGCATTATTTTTCGGCGGATATAACGAATTTAAGCAAGAAAACCATTAAAAAGATCGAAATCGACGTCTATCATTACGACCAAATCGGAAAACCCGCATACGATTATACGACTCGTTCCAATTGCTATACGTTGGAAGAGGAGGTTTCGATTGCACCCGGGGAAACATTTTTTGATTATTGGGATTATGACTTCACCAATATTTCGACCTATTGCGTCTTTCCGGCTTATCTTCGGGTCACATATGCCGACGGGTCAAAAGAAACATTGAAGAAAGTGTCGTATTCGAAGTTTTACGGCTATGAAGGGAAAGACCCTAAAGACGAATATTTTCCTGATTTCCCTTATACTTCCTGATATCGGAGCATAACCATAAGAAAAAGCGGACAGAATTTTCTGCCCGCTTTTTGTGTTATACAGAGGAACTTTTACAGTGCGACCCGTTCTTTCAGAACCTCTTCCGAGCTGTGGCCTGCCATCAGATCGAAATCGCCGTGTTCAAAAACGACCGCTTCATTGTTCCAGAAGGAGAGCATCTCACGCGTCACCTTAAAGACGACCGTCTTTTTCTCATGCGCGCCAAGGTCGATCTGGACAAAATCCTTCAGTTCCTTGACCGGACGGACGACCGATGCCGCAACATCGCGGATATAAAGCTGAACCGTTTCGCGTCCGGGAACATCCGAAACGTTTTCAACATCGACCGATACCTCGGCAAGCGTTCCGTCCTCGGCATTTTTCACCGTCCGGACGGTAAATCCGGAGTAACGGTAATCCGAGTAGGAAAGTCCGTAGCCAAACGGGTAAAGCGGCTCGTTCGGGCAGTCCAGATATCCCGATACAAACCGGTGATACGGCCCTTCGAGCGGACGGCCGGTGTTCATATGGTTATAGTAGACCGGGATCTGACCGACCGTCTGGGGGAAGCTCATCGAAAGACGGGCGGAGGGATTGACTGTTCCGGTCAGGACATCCGCGATCGCGGGGCCGGCTTCTACGCCTAAGAACCACGCTTGTACAACGGCATCGCAGAAAGGAACGACCGGGCGAAGTTCGAGCGGGCGGCCGCTGAATACGATAGCGATGACTTTTTTGCCCATATCGTGCAGCTTTTCGAGCATTTTCTCCTGATTATGGGACAGACGGAGGATCGTCTTGCTGGCCGATTCGCCGGTATCATCCGGATGTTCGCCGACCGCGGCAATAACGACGTCGCAATCCGCGAGTGCGTCCAGTTCCGCCGTCTGGTCGGAAACGTCCATAATCCCGTGCTGCATTGAACCCAGTTCCTCGGTCATGGCCATTGCGGAAATTTCCACGCCGTCCTCGAGAAGTCCGCTTTTCAGCGTTGCGCGGTCGGAAGAATCAGCAAACGCCCAGCCGCCGAGAACCGATGTGCTGTCGGCAAACGGGCCGGCCAGTCCGACCTTCACGCCTTTTTTCAGCGGAAGGAGATTTTCCTCGTTTTTCAGCAGGACAACGCACTTGCTCCCCGCCTTTCGCGCGAGCGCCAGATGTTCCGGGCAAAGATGGAGTGCCTTTTCCTTTTCGGGGTCGGCGCCCTTGAAGGGATTCTCAAACAGGCCGAGTTTATTTTTCAGCAGAAGGATTCTCCAGACCGCTTCGTCGATCAGCGAAAGATCGACCTTTCCTTCTTCGATCAGTTCGCGCGCGTGGTTTAAGTAGTTGGTGGACATCATCTCGATATCCGCGCCCGCTTTGAGCGCATATTCAGCGGCGTCCTTTCCGTCTGCCGCAAGGCCGTGGGGGATCAGCTCGCCGACCGCGTCAAAGTCGGTGATCGCGACGCCGTCAAAGCCCCATTCCTCCCGGAGAATCTTCCGGAACATCTTTTTGTTTCCGGTCGCGGGAACGCGGTCGATCGTGTTAAAGGAGGTCATCGCCATCGCGGCTCCTGCATCGACTGCCGCTTTATAGGCGGTCAGATAGTACTCGCGGAGAACGCCGTCCGAAACATCGACGGTGTTATAGTCGCGTCCGCCTTCCGATGCGCCGTATCCGCCGAAATGCTTGAAGCAGGAAGCGATCCGGTCGGGCGCCGAAATATCGTCTCCCTGATACCCCTTGACGGTCGCGGCGGTCATCCGGGCGTTTAACAGCGGATCTTCGCCGGGAGATTCGGTCACTCTTCCCCATCTCGGGTCGCGCACAAGGTCGGCCATCGGCGAGAAGGTCAGATGAATGCCGGTCGCGGCGCTTTCTCTTGCCGCCATCGCCGCCGATTCTTCCATCAGCCCGGTATCAAAGCTGCATCCCATGGCCAGCGGAACCGGATAGATCGTTTTCAGTCCGTGGATAACGTCCGCCATAAAGATCAGCGGGATGTGGTGCGGCTGACGCTCCATATGCTCCTTCTGCATCGCGATCAGCTTTTCCGCGCCGAAAGCGTTTAAGGTGCTCCCAAGGTACGCTACGTCCTCAGGCTTTAAGTTCATCGCCTTCATCGGCCCGGTCAGATCGACCGAATCCGACGTGCCGAAAAAGTTCGGCGCCATCTGGGTCATTTCCCCCAGCTTTTCCTGAAGAGACATCGAGTGAAGAAGCTCTTTCAGCTCTTTTTCCGTCATAAAAATACCTCCTGATAAAAAATGGGGTTTATTTAAGCGAATCGTTATAATGGGCGCGTTCGCCGCCGATATAGGGGGCGCGGCTGCGCGCAAGGATCAGAATCGCCTCGCCGATATGGTCGATATCCACCCGAACCGGAACAGCGACCGGACGCATATGCATCCCGATCAGCGTCCCGCCGATGTCCATTCCGGCGACCGCCGAAACTTCCGCGACCAAAACCGGCTCTTCCATCCGTTCGTAAGCGGTCGTTGCGAACGATCCGCCCGCATGCATCTGAGGAACGGCATTGACCTCCGGGATGCGGTGCCATTCGGCCGCGGTCTGCTCAATGACGAGGGCGCGGTTTAAATGCTCGCAGCACTGCGCCGCCAAAAACAGCCCTCGCGCCTGCACCGCTTCGCTTGCGCCTTCAAAAACAGCGGCTGCGGCTTCCATACTTCCGACCGAACCGATCTTTTTCCCGATGATCTCGCTTGAACTGCACCCGATCACAACAAAATCGCCCGGGCGGTATTTTGTCTGATCCAAAAGCTGGTTCAAAGCGGCGGCCACATCGGCCTTGATTGCTTCCGGAGAGGTTTTTCTGATCTCTTCCATGTTATCTGCTTCCTTTCTTATTCCATTTAGATAGTATACAATATTTTTGCCATGAAGTCCATAGCTTTTTACAAAATTCCGATATGTTCTTCCTGTATTTCGGAAAAAAGCGTTTCCGCCGCTTTCCGATAGACGCGCAGAGCCGACGGAAGCGTGTATTTCTCCTCCAGTTCTTCCCGCGTAACGGCGCTCCATTCCGGCGCTCCTTCCCGGCATAGCCCCACAAATCCTTTCATCCGCCACTCGATATGGGTAAAACGGTGAACGCTTTTTTTCAGCGGAGAGAGGTTTGCCGCCCGGATGCCCATTCTCAGAAGCGCCGCTTCCGTTTCTTCCTTCCCGAGCGCCCCGTCCAGCATCGGAAATTCCCAAAGTCCCGCGAGAAGACCGTTTTCCGGGCGTCTGCGGAGGTAGATTTTTTCTCCGTCGGTCAAAAGGAGCACCGTTTTCTCTTCAATCCGGCGCTCCTTTTTCGGAGCCTTGACCGGGAAAAGGGCTGTCTGATCCCGGTCAAAGGCAAGACAGCAGCTTCTCACCGGACAGCGTTCGCACCTTGGCGTCACCGGGATGCAGATCCCGGCGCCCAGATCCATCATCGCCTGATTATAATCGCCCGGATCCATGGCCATCCGCTCCATCCCGGTCAGGAGAAGATCATGAAAGGCCTTCCGGACGCTCATTTTCGCGATGTCTCCCTCTGCCGCCGTCCATCTCGCGCTCACCCTGAGAAGATTCCCGTCTACCGCCGGTTCGCGGAGTCCGAAGGCAATGGAACCGATCGCTCCGGCGGTATACTCTCCGATTCCGCTGATCGTTTTCAGAAGCGGGACACTTTCGGGAAGATGTCCGCCAAACTGCTCCATAACCTGCTGTGCGCCCTTTTTCAGCCCCCGAACCCGGCTGTAATAGCCAAGTCCTTCCCACAGCTTATAGAGAAGCGCGTCATCCGCCTTCGAAAGCGCCGGGATATCCGGAACCTCGCTCAGAAAACGCTGATAATAGGGGATGACCGTTTCAACGCGGGTCTGTTGGAGCATAATCTCTGAGAGCCAGACATGATAAGGATCCGTTCTTTTCCCGGGTTCTTTTTCCCGCCAAGGAAGCTCTCTCCCGAAATCACGGTACCAGCTTTCCAGAAGCGGCTCCGTCCGGCCGATCCGCGACAAAATTTCCTCATCCGAGAGCGGGCTTATGATCCGCTCCGAAAGCGGCATTTCTTCTTTTCCTTTTTTCTCCGGCACTTTCCGTTCCTCTTTTCCGTTTTTTTACCCGTTTTTCCGGTATTTTTCCAGCTTTGAGCAAAAAATACGCATTTTGTCCGTTTTTGAGCGCACTTCGACAGTTTTTGCGGCGCATCTCCTATATTATAACCTTTGGAGACGAAAAAGAAAACAGGCGAAGCATCCTCCCTCAAAGATGCTTCGCCCTGTATGCTCATGCCGTATGTTTACTGTCGGTATATTTCAGACGGATCTGGTCGGCGATCATGGCAATGAACTCCGAATTCGTCGGTTTACCGCGTGTATTTTGGATCGTATAGCCGAAGAACGAGTTGAGCACTTCAACGTCTCCTCTGTCCCATGCGACTTCGATTGCGTGACGGATCGCCCGCTCCACTCGGGACGGGGTTGTCGAATAGGCTCTGGCGACCGCCGGATAAAGCTCTTTCGTCACCGACCCCAAAAGCTCCATGTTTTCCAGCACCATCAGAATCGCCCGCCGAAGGTAGTGATAGCCCTTGATATGGGCGGGAACACCGATCTGATGCAGGATATCGGTCACAACGATCTCCTGATGCTGAGCCCGAGAAGAAGCGGGCAGATTCGCGCCCGCCCGTTCATCCATCGCGCAGATCGCGTCGATCCGATCCACAAGTACCGACAGTTCGATCGGCCGGAGCATGATATAACAGCCGGGCATTCCGGAAAGCATTTTTTCGGTGAGCGGGCTGACAAAGGACGATGTAAGGATAAAATGCGGACGGTGTTCGTCCGGACCGATGGTATTCAGAAGCGCGATCGCGTCGATGTGGCGCATCTGGGTATCCATGACGACCAGATCGGGATGCTCGTTCTGGATCGCGGAAAGCACCTCGAATCCGTCCCGCTTGCGCACGATCACCTCATAACCCTTTTCCCGCAGCTTTTCCTGACAAGCGGCGCGGAAATCGGACGCGTCATCACTTAACAGAATTTTTCTTGGCATATAGATCTCTCCTTCGCATCAGTGTTTTTCTTTTGCAGCCTTCCGTCGTCTGCCCGGCGTTCTTTTTCAGCGGCAAACGGCTGAATTTATTTAGTAAATGTAAAATTCGCTTCATTTAGCTGCTGTACTTCGTACTTTATCATTTTCCGATTTCGAAATGTGTCAAAGTATGCGCGAAACTTGAAATTCTAAAAAATTTTTCCTCAAAAGTTTTTCAGTGGGGTATTTTGACGTAAAACGTGGATCGAAATGCAGATTGCTTGTCTACTTCCGACAAATTATGCACGTCTGCTCCGCTACAATGAGAAAAACGGATCACCGATACGAAGGAGGACGGCTATGAGTGCCAATGGATTTGAGACGGTCTGTGCCGGAAACAGCCGATGCAGCATCAGCTTTTCCGATCAGATCTTGAACGTCAGGCTTTCAGGAGAAATCGATCAGTCGGGTGCCGGAACGCTTCGGGAAAAAATCGACCGGGCGGCGGAAAGCTGTCTGCCGCAGACGCTTCTGCTCGACTTTTCCGGCGTCAGCTTTATGGATTCAAGCGGGATTGGACTGATTATGGGGCGGTATCGTATGATGCAGACGATGGGCGGAGAACTTCTGGTAGCGGGAGCTTCGCCGAGGATCCTCCGGCTCATGCAGCTGGGCGGACTGGACAGGCTCCCGATCTTCGGCGCACAGTCCGGCGCACAGTTTGGCGCATAGTTCGACGCGCCGCATCCATCCCGCTGACTTCCAACCATCAGAGAAAGGACGAAATAAAGATGAAACCCATCAACAGCATGAGCCTGACCTTTGACAGCGTTCCGGAAAACGAAGGGTTTGCCCGCTCGGCCGCCGCCGGATTTCTGGCGCAGATTGATCCGACGGTTGAGGAACTTTGCGATATCCGCACCGCCGTAAGTGAAGCCGTGACCAACAGCATCGTCCACGGCTACCGCACCTTTCCGGGGAAAATCCGCCTAAACGCCCGGATCTATCCTGGAAGAAAAATCGAGATCACCGTCAGCGACAGGGGCTGCGGGATCGAAAATATTCCGCAGGCCATGGAACCGCTTTTTACGACCGATCCGGAAGGTGAACGGTCGGGGCTCGGTTTTTCGGTCATGCAGTCGTTTATGGATCAGATCCGCGTGACCTCCGCGCCGGGGAAAGGAACCTCCGTCCGGATGATCCGGACGCTTTCCGCGCCGGAAACGGATCCCGCCCTGCAGCCGGAACGTAGTTCGGAGGAACAGCTGTGACCGAGCCAAGCGCCGCGCGGCAGCGGGAGACGCGGGAAACCTTTATTTTATCCAACATGGGGCTGGTTCACGCCCTCGCAAGACGCCTCAAAGGGCGCGGAATTGAATACGAAGAACTGGTCAGCGCCGGTTGTATCGGGCTGTTAAAGGCCGCTGATGGTTTTGAACCGGAACGGGGACTGAAGTTTTCGACCTATGCGGTGCCGGTCATTCTGGGCGAGATGAAGCGGCTGTTCAGGGACGGAGGAACGGTCAAAGTCAGCCGCTCGCTCAAGGAGCTTTCGCTGAAGGCGCTTCGGGAAAAGGAACAGCTGAAAGCCGCGCTCGGACGGGAACCGCGTCTCGAAGAACTGGCCGGCCGGCTTGGGATCGAGCCTGAACAGTGCGGGGAAGCGCTTGCCGTCAGCCTTCCCGCTCTTTCGCTCACCGCCGGAGATGAGGACGGAGACGGCGGGCAGATCGATCTTCCGGTCGATTCTCCGGAAGAACTGTTGACCGACCGGCTGACCCTCCGGGAATTGCTCGAACGGATGGATGAAAAGGATCGCGCGCTTTTGACGCTGCGCTATTTCCGCGAAAAAACACAGACCGAAACCGCGAAAATCCTCGGCATGACTCAGGTGCAGGTCTCCCGCCGAGAGAAAAAGCTCCTTTTGCAGATGCGTGAGGAGATGACAGGGTGACGGTTCAATGACAGCAGAATATCGGCAAATAAAAATACCATTCGTATCTCCTAAAAAAGATACGAATGGTATTTTCTCGTTTATTTGGCTTTTTCGCTTGAATCGGATGAAGATTCAGATTCGCTTTCGGAAGGTACGGAGCGCTCATGATGAGCATGGTGCGCGGGAAGCTCGCCCGGATGAGGGGGCGTCGCTTCTTTGTGGATGATGGGATGTTCAGGAGAGGCGTAGGCGTCGGTCGCCGTCGGCATCTGCCTTGCGGTCAGCCGCCATTCGGCAAATTCCCGAACCAGCGAGTAGATGACCGCGAAGGTGGGAACGCCGATAATCATGCCGATCGGGCCGAAGAGGGCGCTGAAGACGGTGATCGAGAACACCACCCAGAAGGCGGAAAGCCCGGTCGAGTTTCCGAGGATCTTGGGGCCGATGATGTTACCGTCGACCTGCTGGAGAATGATGATAAAGACGGTGAATATGACCGCCGTGCGCGGATCGAGGATCAGCAGCAGAAGAATCGACGGGATCGCACCGATAAACGGCCCGAAGTAGGGGATGATGTTGGTAATGCCGATGATGACGCTGATCAGCATCGCATAGGGCCACTTGAAGATCGACATGACGAGAAAGCAGAGAACGCCGATAATGGCGGAATCGACGATCTTTCCGACGATGAAGCCGCTGAAAATATCGTTACTGGAGTAGGTGATGTCCAGCAGCTTGTCCATCAGCTTTTTCGGAAGGATCGCGTAGCCCAGCTTTTTCATATGCGCGTAGAAAAGTTCCTTGCTCGAGAGAAGATAGATCGAAATGATAAAGCCGATCAGGATATTGACCACGATGCTGATGACCGAGGTGGTGATCTGGAAAAGCTGAGGAATCAGTGAGGAAAGGTTGCTGATAAAGGAGGTGATCGCCTGACTGGCATTGCTCCAGACCTGCTGGATGTCGAGGCTGTTGATCAGATCGTTTACCTGGCTCAGATCGAACTGATAGGTATTTGCAAGCTGCTGAACGGCGGTAGGAAGGGTGTTGATCCAGGCAGTGATCTGCGGGATCAGATTCTTGATGCTGGTGACGATCTGAGGGATGATGATCTGAATCAGCATCGTCAGGATCGCCAGCATAAACGTGTAGGTCATGAACATTCCGATCAATCGGGAAGCCCGCCGCCCGAGCTTTCCGCCCGAGAGCTTTGCGAGAATCTTTTCACAGGTTTTTAAGACCGGATTCAGAATATAGGCCAGACATCCGCCGAAGATAAACGGACTCAGAATCGAAAGAGCGCCCTTGACGGTTGAGTGGACGGTCGGATAGTGGGTCATGCAGAGGATGCAGGCGGCGCTTGCTACAATGACCAGAAAGGCATAGATAGAGACGGTCAGATAGTTTCGGTTGACAGGAAACTTTTTCATCAGGCTTTTCCCTCCTTTTCAGGAACCGGCGGCTCTTTCACCGGCTGGATTCCCGCCATTCGGCAGCTCTCCATAAGGACTTTTCCGATGCTTTCCCGGATCAGAAGCTCCGCCCGCTCGTCTTTCGGGGTCGGCGTTTTATTGATCAGAACGAGATGATGGCCGGGCTGTGAAGCGTGGAAAAATTCGATCAGTCC
>JALEHK010000041.1 GCA_022770625.1 Oscillospiraceae bacterium
AAGATGCAGATGTGGCGGAATTGGCAGACGCGCTACTTTGAGGTGGTAGTGAGATTTCTCGTGTGGGTTCAAGTCCCGTCATCTGCACCAAATGCGGATATGGCGGAATTGGCAGACGCGCTAGATTCAGGTTCTAGTGAGTTCACGCTCATGCAGGTTCAAGTCCTGTTATCCGCACCATATGGACGAGTTCCCGAGTGGCCAAAGGGGGCAGACTGTAAATCTGTTGCGTAAGCTTCGATGGTCCGAATCCATCCTCGTCCACCAAAATAGAACGTATCACTTATGTGATACGTTCTATTTTTATGTGGACAGGGTGGATTCTCCACCGGAGGGTACGAGGCGGGCTTACAGCCTCATCCCAGTTTTTCGACTTGTCCTACCCAAGCGAGCCTTTTTTTATATAGACGAGGATGGATTCTCCACCAGAGGGTACGAGGCGGGCTTACAGCCTCATTCCAGTTTTTCGACTTGACCCATCCAAGCGAGTTTTTTTATGTGGACAGAATGAGGGTGGAACTGAAACTGATGAGCGATTCTGATTGCCCTCATATGGATGAGCACCGTATCATTTAAGTGATACCGTATCACTTAAGTGATACGGTGTTTTTTATATGAATACAGGTAAAAAGGAAAAAGCCTGCGTGACGGAAAGTCATGCAGGCTCGATTCATATGGACGTTTTTAAGAATGATGCGCAGACTGCTCGGAATCAAACGCCCGAATAGGCGGAAAATCCGCCATCGATCGGGATCACGACACCGGTGATAAATCCGGCGGCGTCATTGTTGACGAGGAAAAGAAGCGTTCCGATCAGTTCTTCTGCTTCACCAAACCGTCCCATAGGCGTGGCCGCAAGGATCTTCCCTGCACGGGCAGAAGGCGTCCCGTCAGGGGCGAAAAGCAGGTCGCGGTTCTGGTTGGTGACGAAAAATCCGGGGGCCAGCGCATTGACGCGGATTCCGGCGGGAGCAAAATGCACCGCCAGCCACTGGGTGAAGTTGCTGATGGCGGCCTTGGCACCGGAATAGGCGGGGATTTTGGTCAGGGGCGTATAGGCGTTCATCGAAGAGATATTGACGATGTTGCAGCCGCTCTTTTCGGTCATGTCCCGCCCGAAAACCTGGGTCGGGAGAAGGGTGCCGATAAAGTTCAGCCGAAAGACCCATTCAACGCCTTCCTGAGGAAGGTCGAAAAAGGTTTTGACGTCTTTATCCAGATCGCCGGGATGGAACTGTTCGAGGTCGGTGTTTGCGCGGGCATTATTTCCTCCGGCGCCGTTGAGAAGGATGTCACACGGCCCAAAGTCGGAAAGAACGGCTTTATGAACCGCTTCGAGACTTTCCCGGTTTAAGACGTCGCAGGCGTAGCCCTTTGCTTCATAGCCTTCGGCGCAGATCTCTGCGGCGACCTTTTGGACGCTTTCGGCGTTGATATCGAGAAGAGCGACCTTAGCGCCGGATGCGGCGAGCGCGCGGGAAAACATTGAGCAGAGAACGCCGCCTGCGCCCGTAACGACAGCAACTTTTCCGGAAAGATCGGTATGGATCGGTAATTTCATGATAGTTTCCTCCTTGCAGTTTCTCAGTTCCCGGCCTTTTCGACTGCTTCAAACAGGCCGTTTAAATAGGCGGCGCCGAGTGCACGGTCATAAAGCCCATAGCCCGCGCGTCCCTGTTCGCCCCAGATCATCCGTCCGTGGTCAGGGCGAACATAGCCGTCAAATCCGCCGTCCAGAAGCGCCTTTACGATCCGGTACATATCCAGACTTCCATCGGGGGAGAAGTGTCCGCGCTCTTCAAAGCCGTTTTCGGTCAGCTTGACATTACGCAGATGGGCAAAGTGGATCCGTCCCATAGAAGCGTATTTTTTGGCCATGGCAGGGATATCGTTTTTTGCGCTGCATCCGAGACTTCCGGTGCAGAAGGTCAGGCCGTTATGCGGGTCATCGACGATCGAGAGCATCCGGTCGATATTTTCCTCGCAGGTAATGATTCGCGGAAGGCCGAAGATGCTCCAGCAGGGATCGTCCGGATGGATCGCCATATTGACGCCGCATTCGGCTGCGGCGGGAATGACCCGCTTAAGGAAATAGGAAAGGCTTTCCCAGAGATCTTCCTCGGTTTTCTGCTGATACTGAGCAACGACCGTCTTTAACTCGTCGCGGGTATAGCTTGCATCCCAGCCGGGAAGAGTCAGGTCGGAATCGGAAAGAAGCGGGTTGACCGCTTCGACCTGACGCTGGTCATAGATCAGCGTTGTTGATCCATCCGGGAGACGATGGGCGAGATCGGTTCTCGTCCAGTCAAAGACCGGCATGAAGTTATAGCAGACACATTTGACGCCGGCCTCGGCGACCCGGCGGATATTTTCGCAGTAGTTTTCGATCAGACGGTCGCGGGAGGGGAGACCGAGCTTGATGTCCTCGTGGACAGGGATGCTTTCGATAACCTCAAACGCCAGTCCCGCGTCCTCGGTTTCCTTTTTCAGCGCGGCGATGCTTTCCCGGCTCCAGATCTCGCCGACCGGCGTATCGTAAACGGCGGTCACGATCGACTGCATACCGGGGATCTGGCGGATCTTATCCAGTGTGACCGGATCGGACGGCCCGTACCATCGAAAAGATAATTTCATAAAAACGGCTCCTTTCAGCGTATCATCGGACGTGTTTTCTCTATTATAACACGCGGATTTCACGGTTCATATAATTTTTTTAGGGGTAAATAGGATTTTCTTGTATCAGGCGAACGGATACGGTATAATAAATGCTGCAGAACAAGTTCCGCGACGCTTCCGATTTTATCCTTAACGGATAAAATCAATACGGTATAATAAAATGAGAAAGCGCAAAGGGGATGTTTTTATGCAGGCAGATATTGAGCAGATCCTTTCCCTGATCGCCGGAAGCTACAATACGGCCTTTCATCGGTACAGGATCGGGGAGAGCACCGAAGAGGCTGCCGAAGAGACCGGGAAGGAAGAGAGTTTTGACGGCGGGATCAGAAGATGGGAAAATCCGGAATATCGGGATCAGAGAATGATTCAGGGGCTTTTTGACACCCTTGAAAAAAGTCAGCTTACCCTTTATTTTGACCGGTTCGGCTGCCGGTATCTGCTTTTTCCAGTGGATCGGGAAGAGGAGCGGGCGCTTTTGTCGATCGGGCCGTATCTGGCGGAGCCGAGTACGAGAGAAGGAGCATCCGCGCTTCAGAAAGCGCTCGGCTGGGACAACGCGGCAGGCGGTTCGCTTTTTGAGTACCGGAATACTCTGCCGGTGCTTTTGGACGAGCAGTCGTTTATCCTGATGATCCGGCGGATCGCGGCGCCGCTTGCCGGGGAAAAGGTGCTTCCATTCCAGGAGCGTCAGGAACAGGAGCGCTCGGAATCCGCCGCTTTTCTTCCGAGTCGGAGCGAACGGTATGAGCAGTCGATGGCGGCGGAGATGATTCGTGCGCGCTATCGGAAAGAGAATGATCTTCTGGACGCGATGCTGACGGGAGATGATGAAAAAGCGGCCGCCGTTCAGCGGGAACTTGCACGGTTTCGGCTTCCGGGGCGGTTTTCATCCCTTCGAGGGGCGCAGAACATCGCGATCATTTTCAATACCCTCTGTCGGAAAAATCTCGAACGGGCTTCTGTCCATCCCGCCTTTATCGACCAGATCTCCCGCGGATTTACCGAGCGGATCAACAGCTGTGTAAACGAAAAAGAGGTGGTCTCTCTTCAGCGGGAGATGATTCGGAGCTATTGTTCTGTGGTTCGGCAGTGCGCCGCCGGGAATGTTTCGCCGCTTTTGCGGTCGGTCATGGATCAGGCGCTTCTTTCGCTTGATGGGGAAGTGAGCCTTCATGCGCTTGCCGAAAAAGCGGGGGTGGGGGAAAGCTATCTTTCGGCGCGTTTTCGGGAGGAGACCGGAAAAACCTTCAGCAGCTGGCTGAGGGAAAAACGGGTCGCAAGAGCCAAAGACCTGCTCGTGAGAAAAGAACTAAGCATCGCACAGGTCGCCGAGCAGATCGGGATGCTGGATGTAAGCTACTTTATCCGCGTCTTCAAAAAGGAGACGGGCGTTACGCCGGGTGAATGGAGAAAAGCGCATAAATATGGCATGCAAAAAGGTTAAGACCAGTAATTCCGCAGTTGCTTTTTATATAAGTAGAATAAAGATTAGAACAAATGTGTAGCATTGCAAAATATTGTTTCCGAATTATAACCGGAATGTTTACATATTGTTCACATAGTTATCCTATACTTGAAGATAGAGAGGAGAACTCTTACAAAAACAAAAAAAGAAGGGATTGAAAAAAGGAAGAAGAAAATCGTTGCGTTTCTAGTGGCGGCGC
>JALEHK010000049.1 GCA_022770625.1 Oscillospiraceae bacterium
CATACGGCGGAGGAATACGAAAACGCCGGTATTCCGGAGACGGAGGTCGAGCGGATTTTAGGGCTTGCCGAGGAAGCGGGCGGGGGATACGCCCGCTTCGCCGAAGAGGCAGGAGAAGCGGCCGCAGAATACGCGGCGATGAACTGAACAAAAGGCGCGTGTGGGGGCCTGCACGCGCTTTTTTTGCGCTCTTTTTCAAACGTTACAATTCCGTAGCAAGCGGGGTTTTTGATTGAAATTCGGTGGGAAGTATGATAAAATATAGCTGAACCAATACCAAAAAGCATACAGGAGATTTTCAGATGAACGAATCCTTTGATTATATCGCCCTCCGCCAGAAGGCGCTCGAGCGGCGTTTTTCCAATATGAACCCGATGCAGCGGGAAGCGGTCTTTCAGGTACAGGGGCCGCTTCTGATCCTCGCCGGAGCGGGAAGCGGAAAAACCACCGTTGTTATTAACCGTATCGCCGGAATGGTCAAGTTCGGCGACGCTTATGCGAGCGCGTATATTCCGTCGGATCTGACTGAGGACGGCGCGCGGGCACTGGAAGCCTACGCAAACGGAGAGGCCGACCTTTCGGACGACGAGCTTTCGGAGTTGTTCGGAGTCTATCCGATCCGGCCGTGGAATATCCTCGCCATCACCTTTACCAATAAGGCCGCGAAAGAACTCCGCGAGCGGCTGAGCGCGATGCTTGGGGAGGAAGCGAACGAGATCCAGGCTTCGACCTTCCATTCCTGCTGTGTTCGGATCCTGAGAAGAGATATTGAAAAGCTGGACGCGGCGTATACCCATTCGTTCGCCATTTACGATACCGACGATGCCGCGCGGGTCATCCGCGATTCGATGGGTGAGCTAAAGATCGACGATAAGATGTTCAAGCCCAAGGCGGTTCTCGGCGAGATCAGCCGCGCCAAGGACGAGATGCTTTCGCCCGGCGAGTATCTGCAAAAAGCGGGCGGGGATTTCCGCAAGCAGCAGATCGCCAAGATTTATGAGACCTATGCCAGAAGAATGCGGGCGGCGAACGCGCTGGACTTTGACGATATTATCGTCAAGACGGTCGAGCTTTTCCGGGCGTGCCCGGAGGTTTTGGAATACTATCAGAACCGCTGGCGGTATCTGATGGTGGACGAATATCAGGACACCAACCATGCCCAGTATCTTCTGATCAGCCTTCTCGCCGCCAAGTATCAGAACCTCTGCGTTGTCGGCGATGACGACCAGAGTATCTATAAGTTCCGCGGCGCGACGATTGAGAACATCCTTTCCTTTGAAAATCAGTTCAAGAATACCAACGTGATCCGTCTGGAGCAGAACTACCGCTCGACCCAGACGATCCTTGACGCCGCCAACGAAGTCATCAAGCACAACACCGGACGAAAGGGCAAGAACCTCTGGACCGAAAACGGCGAAGGGGAAAAGATCCGGCTGGAAAAGGTGCAGAACGAGCGGGAAGAGGCCAAGTTTATCGCCGATACGATCGAAGAGGACGTCTCGAAGGGGATGCGCTACGGCGATCACGCCGTCCTTTACCGGATGAACGCTCAGTCGTCGGTCATTGAACAGTATTTCATCAAGGCCGGCATTCCCTACCGGCTGTTCGGCGGAACCAAGTTCTTTGAGCGCAAGGAAGTCAAGGATATGGTCGCGTACTTATCGGTCATCGTCAACCCGTCCGATACCGTCCGCCTTTCCCGGATCATCAACGAGCCGAAACGCTCGATCGGCGACGCGACGGTCGCGGCTGTTCTCGAAATTTCGGCGCAGGCAGGGATCCCGGTCTTTGAGGTGCTCCGGCGCTCGGAGGAGTTCGGAATGCTCAGCCGCAAATCCCAGCATCTTTCGGCGTTTTCCTCGATGATCGACGGATTCAGGGATGCGGCGCTCAGCCTTCCGCTGGATGAACTGTTGGACAAGATCATGGAAGAGACCGGATATGCCGCGATGCTGAAGGCGCAGGGCGATGAAGGAATCAACCGTCTGGAAAATATCGGCGAGTTAAAGTCCACGATGATGAAGTATCAGCAGGAAAACCCCGAAGGAACGCTGGAAGGCTTCCTTGAGGAGATCGCGCTTTATACCGATCTGGACGATATGAATGAGCAGGATGACTGCGTCATGATGATGACGATGCATTCCTCCAAGGGTCTGGAATTCCCGGTGGTTTTCCTTCCCGGCATGGAGGACGGCGTGTTCCCGTCGGTGCGCTCGATCTATGATCCGGTGGAGCTGGAAGAGGAGCGGCGGCTTGCGTATGTCGCGATCACCCGCGCCAAGAAAAAGCTCTATATCTCGCACGCCTACGAGCGGATGGTATTCGGAACGACCAACCGAAACCGTCTCTCCCGTTTTGTCAATGAGATCCCGGCCGAGAAGATGGAACTGGTCGATACGACAGCCGCCAGAAGAGAAGCCTATCAGGCCAGACTTCAGGCCAAGCGCGAGGGCGGCTTAACGACTCCGGTTCCGAAAGCAACAGCGCTCGTCGGCACCGCTCCCAAAGCGGAAGCGGCAGTCATCGATTACGGCGTCGGAAGCCGGGTGCGGCATAAAACCTTCGGGGAAGGAATGGTCGTTTCCATTCGACCGATGGGAAAAGATTCTCTGGTCGAGGTCGCTTTTGATAAGGTCGGCACCAAGAAGATCATGGCGAATTTCGCAAAGCTCGAAAAAATCTGATTCTGTGTAAGGAAAGGGGGGATCGCCGGTGAGCCGGTTATGGTATACTGCGCCCGCGTCCGTCTGGGAGGAAGCGCTTCCGCTCGGAAACGGGAGACTGGGCGGGATGGTTTACGGAGGAATCCTGAACGAAAAGATCCAGCTCAACGAGGAGTCGGTCTGGTACGGCGGGGAAGCCCACCGCACCAACCCCGACTGTAAAGAAAATCTTCCGGCGATTCGGGAAAAGCTCCTTTCTGGGAAAATCTCGGAAGCGGAGACGCTGATGCGGCGGGCGATGACCGGCTGTCCGGATAGTATGCACCCCTATCAGACGCTCGGAGAGGTAAGCCTTCGTTTCCTGACGCCGGGAGCGCGGATGCCCTATTTCCCGATGCCGGAAAAAGATCCCGCGGCGGTTGGCGCCGAGGAATATTCCCGCAGTCTCGACCTTGGACAGGCGGTTTCGACCGTTTCCTTCCGGATCGGAGACGTCCGCTATACCCGGACGGCATTTATCTCCGCCGTTTCGGATGGGATGGTGCTGAGAATGGAAGCGGATCAAAAGGCGAGCGTTTCGTTTGAAGCGCGTCTTTCCCGAGGACATTTTTACGACGGGGTAAGAAAAGCCGGAAACAGCGGCGTTTATCTCTACGGAAATCTCGGAAAGGGCGGGAGCGAGTTCGGTATCCTTCTTTCCGCAAAAGCCGAGGGCGGAAACGCTCGGGTGATCGGCGAAACGCTCTGTGTGGAAGGAGCCGACGCAGCGACCCTTTATCTGGCGGCGGGAACGTCTTTTGCCTTTACCGCAGGGGACAAGCAGGCGGCGTTTGACGCGGAGCCGGTACCGGAGGGTGCAGAGCTTTCGGACGCCGAGCGGCAGGCAGTCCGCCTTCAGTACGGTACACAGCGGCTCCTCTTTACAAGGTTTCATGAGACGATCCGGAAGATGCAGGAGAAAACGTATCCGGCGCTTCTTTCGGAGCATATTGCTGACTACAAAAAATATTTCGACCGGGTATCGCTTCGGATCGAAGGAGATCCGGAGGCGGAAAGCCTTCCGTCGGATCAGCGTCTGGTCCGGCTGAAAGAGAAAAAGGACGATCCGTCGATCGCGGCGCTTTATTTTGACTACGGGCGGTATCTGCTTATCAGCTGCTCCCGTCCCGGAACGATGGCGGCGACCTTACAGGGACTTTGGAATCAGGATTTTGCGCCTGCGTGGGACTCCAAATATACCGTCAACATCAATACCCAGATGAACTACTGGCCGGCGGAAAGCTGCGCGCTTCCGGAGTGCCATCAGCCGCTGTTTGACCTGATCGAAAAGATGCGGGAAAACGGACGGAAAACGGCGCGGGAGATGTACGGCTGTCGGGGCTTTGTCTGCCACCACAACACCGACATCCGAGGGGATACCGATGTTCAGGACACCTGGATGCCCGGTTCCTACTGGGTGATGGGGGCGGCGTGGCTTTCGACCCATCTCTGGACGCACTATGTCTATACCCGTGATCTGGAATTTCTCAAAAAGACGTTCCCGATTCTCGCGGAAGCGTCGCTTTTCTTTGTCGATTTTCTGATCGATGTGGACGGGCATAAGATGACCTGCCCATCGGTCTCGCCGGAGAATAGCTACATCCTTCCCAGCGGTGAACAGGGCGCAAACGGCGCGGGCGTTACGATGGACAACCAGATCCTGCGCGACCTCTTTTCTCAGACGCTCACAGCCGCCGGACTCCTTCCGGAGGAAACGGTCAGAGAAGCGATCCTGTCGATCGGAGGCAACCCGGAGACCTTCCTTTCGGAGGTCAAAAAGGATATGGACGCTCTTCTTCCGACCCGGATCGGTTCGGACGGACGGATCCTGGAATGGCGGGAAGAGTATCAGGAGGCTGAACCGGGCCACCGTCATATCTCCCATCTGTACGGGCTTTTCCCGTCGGAACAGATTTCAGTGGACGATACGCCGGAGCTTGCGAAGGCGGCGGAAAAGACGCTTGAGTACCGGCTTTCGTTCGGGGGCGGACATACCGGCTGGAGCTGTGCCTGGATCATCAACCATTACGCCCGGCTCCGCAAAGGAGAAGCGGCGTTTGATAATCTGAACAAGCTATTCACCAACTCGACCTACTCAAACTTTTTTGATAAGCACCCGCCTTTCCAGATCGACGGAAACTTCGGCGGAACCGCCGGTATCGTCAATATGCTGGTGCAAAGCGGAGAGGAAAAGCTCATCCTTCTCCCGGCGCTTCCGAAGAAGTGGAAAAAGGGTGCGGTTTCGGGAATCCGGCTTCACGGAAACGCTTCGGTCTCTCTCTCGTGGGAGGATGGGAAGCTGACCGGATGCAGCATTCGGGCGGACAGCGATTACCGCGCGCGGGTCATCGTCTGTTCGGAAGAAAAGAAAACGGCGGAGATTTTTGTCCCGGCCGGAGAAGAAAAGGATATCGGCGTATGGCTGAAGTGATCCGGCTGTGCACAGAAGAAAGGATGCGTCACCATGTATGAAGTTCTCAGTATCGGAGAGGCTCTGATGGATTTTATTCCGCTGGATGCGGAGAAGCTGACGGCGGCCGAACAGGCGGAAATGGCGGGTTTGGATGAGAAGACTCTCCCGATTCCGCTTTTTGAGCAAAGCGTCGGCGGAAGCCCGGCAAACGTTGCCTGTGCGCTCGCACGTCTCGGTGTCAAGACCGGTTTTGTCGGCAAGGTCGGAAACGACTCGCTCGGCCGTCAGGTCGAACGGGTGCTCAGCGACTGCGGCGTCGATACCAAAAACCTGATCCTTTCCGAGGAACTTCGGACGCCGGTCGCGGTCGTTCATCATGAGGACGGGAAAAAGAGCTTTACCTTCTACCGCGGCGATCAGACGGCGGACACCCATTTTGAAGAAGAGGATATTGACGACGAAATTTTTGATGACTGCAAGGTCTTCAACTTCTCCTCCTTCCCGCTTTCGAGAGAACCCAGCCGCTCGACCGTGCTGAACGCGGTCGTAAAGGCCAAAGAGTCGGGCGCGCGGATCACCTTTGACCCGAATCTCCGCCTCAATATCTGGGAATCGCCCGAACAGGCGCGGGAGGTTGTCCTTCAGGCGCTGACGCTTGCGGACATTCTGAAGATTTCGGAGGACGATTTTCAGTTCCTCTTCCCCGGAATGGAAGAGCGGGAGGCCTGCAAGCAGATCTATCTCGAAAACGGAACTGAGATGATCGTCATTACTCGTTCCGACCGCGGATGTTACGCCTACGTCAATCAGGACTCCTACCTTTCGAGTGCCTACGACGTTCCGACCGTCGATACGACCGGATCGGGCGACGCGTTTCTGGCGGGGATCATCTTCAATATCATGAAGCTCAACAAGAACATCCATGACCTTTCTAGCGTTGAGATTACGATCATGCTGGACTTTGCCAACGCGGTCGGAAGTCTTGTTTCGACCCGCCCCGGTGCGATCGCCGCTTTTCCGACGTCGCGTGAGATCACTCGTTGTATGCAGCGGATCCCCAAAAAGGTTCCGGTCACCAATAAGGTCGATTGGGAATCGTAAAGACAGGCTATAAGTCCCGCCGGTGCAGTTTTTTGCCGGCGGGCGTTTTTGCGTAAAAAAAAATTTTTTATAAAATTTCTAAAAGATATTGACAAGTGGAGAGGAATATGATATAATCAGTAAAATAAAGAATCATTATAAAATACGAACAATCTAAGGAGGAACGAACTATGGCTATGCCCGTCAAAGAAAATCAGATCATCTGCAACTGCAAGAAAGTTTCTTACTCGGATATTGAACAGGCACTTCATCAGCTGAACAAATTCGACGACGTGCTGAAAACATTTGAGGACGTCCAGAAGATCACCCACTGCTCGACCGGCTGCGGCGGATGTCATGCGAAGGTCATGGACGCGATCTCGGAGCTGTTGATGGCGTAACTTATTTTTCTTTGCTCTGCGCAAAGAAAAAACATGGAGTTTCGGCTTGCCGGTCGGAGCGACCGGCATTTTCTCAATCCCTTTTCGGGTTTCGAAAATCGCCAAAACTCCCGCGTAGGCGGATATTGGGCAAAAAAGTTTAGGATCGACCCCCTTTTTAAAGGGGTCGCAGGTTTCAAAAGGACAGAGTCCTTTGCTTGCACAGGGAACCGATATGGACAAACTTTTCACGGCTGAAAAACGTTCCTGTCCACATTGTTCCGCGCAGCGGAATCCAAAATATTAATAGGAATAAGAAAAAAGGCTTCACTCTAGGTGAAGCCTTTTTTTACGCATAGCCGCTGTTTTCCAGCAGCCAGTCTGCGACGCCGTTATTGGTATTGGAGCCGATGACAGCCGTCGCTTTTTCTTTCAGTGCCGGATCGGCGTTTTCGACCGCGTACCCTTCGTCTCCTGCTTCAAAAAGCGGAAGATCGTTTTTTCCATCGCCGAAAACTACCAGCCGCTTCGCACCGGTCAGCGTTTTCAGCTGACGCGCCGCATGGGCTTTACTGGCGGAAGCAGGCATGATCTCGAGCCATTGATGGCCGGAGTAAATGTCTTTTTGGTAGACACAGTTCAGTATGCTCCGGTATTGTGCACAAAGTTCTTTCCATACCGGGAAAAGCCGCTCTTCCCGGTCGATGCAGGCAAAATAATAGACCTCTCCGTCTAAGATCGTCTCGTCCGAAAGGAGCATCCGTTCCCGTCCGTCGCCCTTTCGGGTCAGGATAAACGCCCATGTTTCGTCCGGGATCCGGAGCCGGTTATAGGAAAAGCGTTCTTTTTCGTCGAGAATGCTGTAAACGATCGGAGCAACTCCGTTTTGGGAGAGAAGCGAAAAGATCTTCGCCGCCTGTTCGGGCTGAAAGGTATTTTTGTGCAGGATCTTCCCCGTGCGGTTATCGATGATAAAGGTACCGTTGTGGACGATCAGCGGGATCTCGGCGGTCAGCCCCTCGGTGCAGTGGCGGGCGGTTGAATAGGAGCGGGCGGTCGCGTAGGAAAAGAGCATCCCGTTCCCGATCAGTCGGATGAGCGTCTCCCGCGTAAAATCGGAAAGGCGTTCGTCCGGCTGAAGAAGCGTTCCGTCCAGATCCGAGAGAAAAAGTGTTTTTTTCATGATTCCTTCCGTAGCAGTCAGAGCTGATAGCGAACCGGCTTGCAGTTTTTGGGCGAGTAATGGATATACTCTTCCATCGGCATATCCCGGAAATAGGTTTCGATGATCCGCATGATCGCTCCGTGGCAGACAAGCAAAACCGAATCGCCGCTCTTTTCCCTTTTCAGTTCATCAAGAAGCGAGTAGACTCTCGCGGCGGTCTGGAATCCGGACTCGCCGCCCGAAAACCGGCAGGCGGGTTCGCTCTTTGCTTTCATAAATTCGGGCGTTCCGCGCTCAGTTCCTTCAAATTTTCCGAAATCCATCTCCCGAAGGCGCGGATCGATCTCGATCGGAACGCTTTTTTCGCGCATCAGGATGTCTGCTGTCTGGCGGGCGCGGATCATCGGAGAGCAGATCACCCGGTCAATGTGCGGAAGCTTACTCGCCAGTGCTTCCGCCTGACGGCAGCCTTTTTCGGTCAGCGGAACGTCCGAGCGTCCTCCGCAGACTTTATTGACGACATTCAGGGTCGCTTCTCCGTGGCGGACAACGTATAGAGTCATGAGAAAAACCTCTTTTCATTTGTTCCTTGTTTTGGGTATAGCCGTATTCCGCAGGTCAGCGTGATAAACTCCGTCACCGGAAACGTCAGCCAGGTGAAAGAAAGCCCGGCAAAATGAAACAGCCGGGCGGGAAATCCCATCCGGCTGCACCAAAACAGAGAAAAGTTTAGAATTCGATTTTTTTCTGGATATAGGAAACCAGTTCGGAGATGGGCATCCGAACCTGCTCCATCGTATCGCGGTCGCGGACGGTGACGCAGTTATCGGCTTCGGTCTTATCGTCGCCGACGGTCTGGAAGTCAACGGTAATGCAGAAAGGAGTGCCGATCTCGTCCTCACGGCGATAACGCTTACCGATCGAACCGGTATCGTCGTAATCGACCATGAAGTACTTGGAAAGCTCGTTCCGGATCTCAAGCGCTTTGTCGCCCAGTTTCTTGGACAGCGGCAGGATGGCGCACTTGAAGGGTGCCAGAGCCGGATGGAGATGCAGGACGGTGCGGATATCCTCTTTGCCCTTGGAATCGACCAGATGCTCTTCATCGTACGCCTCACAGAGGAATGCAAGTGCCACGCGGTCGCAGCCCAGAGACGGCTCGATGACGTAGGGAATATAGTGCTCATTGGTTTCGGGATCGAAATAGGTCAGATCCTTCTTGCTCGCGTCCATATGGCGGCCGAGGTCGTAGTCGGTACGGTCGGCAATGCCCCAAAGCTCGCCCCAGTCGGTGAAGGGGAAGGCGTATTCGATGTCGGTGGTTGCGCGGGAATAGAAGGCAAGCTCCGCAGGCTCATGATCGCGCAGGCGGAGATTCTCTTCCTTGATGCCGAGACTTGTGAGCCAGTTCTTGCAGAAGTCTTTCCAGTAAGCGAACCATTCGAGGTCGGTGCCGGGCTTGCAGAAGAACTCACATTCCATCTGTTCGAACTCGCGGGTGCGGAAGGTGAAGTTGCCGGGGGTGATCTCGTTTCTGAACGCCTTTCCGACCTGGCAGACGCCGAAGGGGAGTTTGCGGCGGGTGGTGCGCTGGATGTTTGAAAAGTTGACAAAGATGCCCTGTGCCGTTTCGGGACGGAGATAGCAGGTCGAAGAGGAATCCTCGGTGACGCCGATAAAGGTCTTGAACATCAGGTTGAACTTGCGGATGGGGGTAAAGTTGTGCTTGCCGCAGACAGGGCATACAACGTCCTCATGCTCGGTGATGAAAGCGTCCATCTCTTCAAAGCTCATCGCATCGACGTTGACTTCGGGGTGAACGTCGCCGATCAGCTTATCGGCGCGCTGACGGGAATGGCAGTCTTTGCAGTCGATCAGCGGGTCGGAGAAGTTTCCGACATGGCCGGTCGTAACCCAGGTCTGCGGGTTCATGATGATGGCGGCGTCAAGGCCGACGTTTAAGCCGCTCTCCTGTACGAACTTTTTCATCCACGCTTTTTTGACGTTGTTTTTGAATTCAACGCCGAGGGGACCGTAGTCCCAGCTGTTTGCAAGGCCGCCGTAGATCTCGCTTCCGGGGAAGACGTAGCCGCGGGACTTACAGAGATTGACGATCATATCAAGCGTTTTTTCGCTGTTTTTCATCGGTAAAACCAATCCTTTCATTGGACATTCAATAAGGAATCATTCTTTACATATTATAAACAGAAAACGCGGACCGGTCAAGTAAAAATCACGTCCGACCCTAAAAAAATGGCGAAAAAGCGCGCGCCCTCCGGTTTTGGAAGGGGCGCGCATTCGATCGGGGGATAATGTATCGAAATGGAAAGCTGGAAAAGTTTAGGATCGAACCCTTTTTAAAGGGTTCGCAGGATTCAAAAGGACAGAGTCCTTTGCTTGTAGGCTCTATCGATTTCTATTCTTTTTCACGGCTTCCAAAGTGTTCCGATTTACATCGTCTTGCGCAGCAAGACCCAAAATATTGTCTTAAATTGAAAAGCGTGCTTTTCGGAAGTGCTTTCAGGGAGAGACCTCTCTTGCAGGTCTCTCCCTCTTTTCCAAACAGTCCTCCGGACTGTTTGGAAAATTCACCCTCTGCCGAGCGCACTGCGTGTAAACGCTTCGGAAGTTGTGAAAAAGTGTGAGAATCGAATCAGGATGCAAATGAGGGGCTTTGCCCCTTCAATCCCCACGCCCCCTTTAAAAAGGGTTCGATCCTAAACTTTTATGACTTCCTATTTCGGGAGGGTTTTTAGGTTCGAAAAGCTGAAGATAATAGAGGAAAATCCCGCTCAGAAATTGCGGGATGTATAGTTATACCGAAAAAACCGTATTTCCCGCATAGCGAAAAGTGTTTTTCTATATAAATATCTTTAGATTTCCTTTAGGATTTTTTAGATAGAATTAAAAGCAGTCTGATTACGATCGTACAATATTCACCTCATATAGTAAACCATTAAGCTGAATATTGTACGATTTTTCGAAGGCGTCAAAAATCGGTTATTCCGAAAAAAGCTTATTTTGGCTCATTTTATGCAGGAAAAGAGCGGTTTTGGCTTCGTCTGCACATATGAAAAAATTGTAAACAAAATCAAAAAGCCCATAACTGCGCGGTTTTCAAAAACGTTTAACCGGTCAAAATCGGGGTTTTGAAGAGAAAAAGCGGTTCAAAAGTGTGTGTC